>NZ_JBXAFB010000004.1:333851-398575 GCF_058792595.1 Cytobacillus sp. MT66 | reverse complement strand
TCTATAACGAAAAAAGAAAGCACTCAACCTTGGGGAACTTTTCACCAAATCAATATGAGAGAAACCACCAACAAGGTTGTACCGAATTTATCTCGTAAATTAGACATTAGTATTAGAAATGGGCAGTCATGGTTTTCGACTGACCATTTCTAATACTGGACCAAACGAAGTGCGGTAGTGGTTTTAGTTTTAAAAATCTCAAATTTTATTGTCCACTTTCTTGACAGAAGACCATTTTAAGGTAATCTTGTCTTTAATGAAATTGATGATAGACATTTCTCTGCTTTTTTCTCCTCAGCTTGTCTTTCATAAACTTAATGATAGACATTCCTCGGCTTTTTTGGCCTTAGCTTGTCCTTCATGAACTCGATGATAGACATCTCTCTGCTTTTTCCGAGTTAGTTTGTCTTTCATGAACTCGATGATGGACATGCCTCCGCTTTTTTGGCCTTAGCTTGTCCTTCATGAACTCGATGATAGACATTCCTCTGCCTTTTTTGCCTCAGTTTGTCCTTCATGAATTCAATGATAGACATTCCTCTGCCTTTTTTGCCTCAGTTTGTCCTTCATGAACTCGATGAAAGCCTTTGCTATAATTTTTTGACATAGCTTGGGCCTTCATACAAAAAAACAGTCTAATACGGAATATCATCATCCATCGCCTTGCTCATCATAAGGTCATCCAGTGTTTTAAAGGTATAGCCTTTTTTCTTCAAATCCTGAATGACTTTTTCAAGTGCGTCTGCGTTGTCCTTCGAAACGGTATGAAGCAGCAGAACCGCTCCTGGATGGATTTGTCGCATGATATTATCATAAGCGTACTGCCAGCCTTTTTGCTGGTCCACATTCCAATCCTTAAAAGCCAGCGACCAGAAAATATGGGTGTAGCCTTCCTGTTTCGCAGCTTGAATGGTTCGTTCGCTAAAAATGCCGCGCGGCGGTCGCAGATAAGCCATGTTTTTGATGCCCGTTAATTTTTCTGTACCCTCGCGGACCATCTCCAGCTCTTTGGCAATTTTCTCGTTGCTTATTGTTGTCATGTCTGGGTGATGCCAGGAGTGATTTCCAATAATATGGCCTTCGGCAGCCATGCGCTTGACCAGGTCTGGTGCGCTTTCAATATAGTGTCCTGTGATAAAAAATGCTGCAGGCACCTTTTCCTTTTTCAAAACATCTAAAATATGAGCGGTATAGCCGTTTTCATATCCATTATCAAAGGTTAGATATATCTCTTTTTTCATGGGATCTCCCTTATAATATGCACCAAGTCTGGCAAGCATATCATCTAAGGGCTTTCCGGCATCAGCTGGCTGCTCATTGGAACCTTTTTTAAACCCCCAATGAATCGGGGAATTGGCATATTCAGCGTAAGCAGCAGTTGATAAAAGCACATATATAACACCTAGAACGATTAGTTTTCTTAGCACCTTCGCTCCTCCTCTAATTTTTTCTTATTGTTTGTGGAGAGGAGGAAAACATTCGCTAAACTACAGTGCCAATAATAGGAAAGAAAGGTACAAAAAAACGGTTCCTGTGCTATAAAGGCACATGAACCGTCTTATCAAATAATTAGAATACTCTCTCTTTAAATTGCTCTAATTTCTCAAGTGAAGATTTGTCAACGTCAGCGTGCAAGCTTTTTCCATGTGAGTCCATAGTTACTACGGCTGTGAAGCCTTCTACGCGTAAGTGCCACATAGCTTCTGGAATACCGAATTCCATTAGGTCTACGCCTTCGACTTCTTTGATACAATCTGCATAGTATTGTGCAGCGCCGCCGATTGCGTTTAGGTACACACCGCCATGCTCTTCAAGAGCAGCCAGCGTTTTCGGACCCATACCGCCTTTACCGATGACAGCGCGGATGCCGAACTTCTTCATGATGTCACCTTGGTATGGCTCCTCACGAATACTTGTTGTTGGGCCAGCAGCTTTTACATGCCATTTGCCTTCGTCATCTTTCAGCATAACAGGACCGCAGTGGTAAATTACTTGTCCATTTAGGTCAACTGGAGCATCGTGGCTCATTAAGTGATGGTGAATGGCATCACGGCCAGTGTACATTCTTCCGTTAATTTGAACAACATCGCCAACTTTTAAGCTGCGGATTTGCTCTTCAGAAATCGGAGCCTGTAACTGAATAACCTGTGTTTGAGTCTCAGAAGCTGCAGCTGTTTCCTTTTCAGCCTGCGAAGCACCGAAATCAATTTTTTCCCCATCTTGATACATCCATTGATTAATTTCGCCTGTTTCAGGGTTAATCTCTACACCTAGACGGCGGAATGCCCAGCAGTTATACGCTACTGATACGAAGAAGCTTGCTGGAATACGGTGCATCACACCAACTTTACAGCCTAAAAGTGTAGTTTCTCCGCCAAATCCCATTGTTCCGATGCCAAGCTTGTTTGCATTTTCCATCACATATTCTTCTAATTTACGAAGATCTTCGTTAGGATTCTCATCGTCTACAGAACGGAATAGCTGTTCTTTAGCTAGATCATATCCTGAAGAACGGTCACCGCCGATGCCAACTCCGATAAAACCGGCGCTGCATCCTTGTCCTTGTGCCTGATAAACAGAGTGCATGATACATTTGCGGATACCGTCAAGGTCACGGCCAGCACGGCCAAGTCCTTCTAGTTCACAAGGAAGGCTGTATTGGATGTTCTTATTTTCACAGCCGCCGCCTTTTAAAATTAAGCGGACATCAATGTAATCTTTTTCCCATTGATCAAATTTAATGACAGGCACGCCTGCACCCAAGTTGTCTCCGCTATTTTTTCCTGTTAGGGAGTCAACTGCATTTGGACGCAATTTTCCATCCTTTGTTGCCTGTACAATAGCGTTTTTGATAGCTTCTTTTAGTTCAAGCTGGTTGACGCCAATTGGAGTTTTAATTTTGAAAGTTGGCAGGCCTGTATCCTGACAAATAGGCGATACATTATCATCAGCCATTTTAATATTATTAGTAATCGTTCCTAAGCTCATCGCAGCTCTAGTTCCAGCACTTTCGCTTTCCTTTGCTGCTTTCACTGCCCGGCGAACGTCCCTCGGAAGATTTGTAGAAGTCTCTACTACCAGCTGGTACATGCTTTCTTGGAATTTCTCAATATTCATGTATGTTCCCCTTCCCCTTTGCACTGCTTAATTCTATTACGAAAATTATAATAATTAACCGTCTACTATTATACCCCTAACCTGAATATTAGAAAAGACATAGGTTCAATGTTGGAAAATGGGAAATTTTATAGCCTAAAACCCTCTTCTATTAAAAAAAGAGCCAAGATTGGCTCTTTAGTTAAAAGAAAATATGCATAAACACCGCAACAATTGGAATCGCAATGAGTGTCCTTAATAAGAAAAGCAAGGCCAGTTCGCCGAACTTAACTGGAAGCTTGGTTGCCAGCATAACAACTACGGTTTCAGAAAGGAAAATAATTTGAACCATAGAAAGAGTTGTTATGAAATATCTAGCGGCAATATCGATTATTTCAATTTTATCTGCGATTAGCAGAACAGGAAGAAACATTTCTGCAAATCCAACAGGGATTGAAGGGGCGATCTCTTGCGCATTTGGAACAGCCATTACATTCAAAAGCGGAACAAAGATTTGACCAATCCAATCGAATATAGGCGTATACTCGGCAATTATTAATCCTGTAATGCCCGCTGCTGACAGCAATGTTAGCACTTTTGGAATGACCATAAACCCATCAACCAAGCTTGAATAGATTTCTTTAAAAATCCCTTCGGCAGTATAGGCACGTTTAGCTGCACGGTCCAATCCTTTTTTCAGCATCCCTTTTTCGAATCTTGCTTCGCCTTTGCGATCACTGTCTGTTTGAATTTTTCCGCTCGAGTATTCATTCAGCTTTTTCGATAATGGCGGTATTCTTACCATTACAAATGTAATGATAAAGGTAATTAATAATGCTGAAAAGTAGGTTTTCAGAAAATGGTCGCCTAATCCAGCCGTATTGATCACCAATAGGGCGAACCCGACGCTAACCGCACTGAAAGACGTTGCAATAACAGCGGCTTCTCTTTTTGTGTAAACGTTCATTTTATATAATTTGCTTGTGATGATAACTGCCATGGAAGATGAAGTAACAAAAGAGGCGATGGCATCAATCGCGCTTTTCCCAGGAACCTTGAATACCGGGCGCATAATCGGTTCTAAAAGGGTCCCAACAAAATCGATGCCGCCATAATTTAATAGAAACGGCATGAAAAACGCACCGACAATAATGATCCATAATACGCCTAAAACGATGCTTGGGATAACAGTTCCGCCCGTTGCACTTCCGACAATCCATTCGGGTCCTGTAAACTGGGCAAAGCTGATATGGAAGGTATAGATAACCGTATAAATAGCGCCTACGAGATATAAAAAGGGGTGAAAAACTGAATCATGGCCGTAATAGTCTTTGAGGAAGGCATTGCTTTTTGCAGCGAATTTCCCATAGAAGCTAGCAACGGTATTCGCAACCATAATCAGAGAAACAATCCAAAGTCCGGCATTCCCTAGCAATTGCACAAAATAATTATAGATATAGCCAAATAAAATATCTGTTTTTCCATTGATGCTTATCGGAACAAAGAATACCATTAAAGCGATTGCAGTGAAAATGATTGACTTTGCTAAACCAATCTTGTATTGACTCTTATTAATCGTAATAAAATCAACATAGCTGGGGTCATCCCGGTCGGGTATATCAATCTTTTCCTTTAAACTCTCTTCCTGATAAACTTCCTTCTTCTTCAGAACAGCTGTATTTTCATTCATATAGGTCACCTCCAAAAATTTCGTGGCCAAGGATACAGGGACAGGTTTATTGTCCTTTGAAGAAAGGACACGGTGCCTGTCCCTCTGTCCGTATTATTTTAGTGCGCTAAGCTGTTCTGGTTTTGCTGCTTTGTCTTTCTTTTCTTTTAAGATAAAGCTGATGAAGTCAAGGATGATTCTTGCTCCGACTTGACTGGTTATGCCTGTTGTATCATATGGAGGTGACACTTCAACAAGGTCGAATCCAATAACATTGCCTCTTTTGGCAATAGCCTCAAGCAATTCATTTACTTCATCGTAAAGCAGGCCACCTGGTGATGGTGTTCCTGTCCCTGGTGCAATGGATGGGTCAAGTCCATCAATATCAATGCTGACATAGTACTGTTCTCCTTCTGGAATCATATCGATAATTGCATCTGCTCCCATTTTTCTCATCTGTCTTGGAGATAAAATAACACTTCCATATTCTCTTGCCGCATCCACATCTTCTTTTTTACTGCTGCTGATTCCACGGATGCCTAATTGCCACATTTTTTGAACATGATCCATTTCGGACAATCGGCGGAAGGTACTTCCATGGCCATATCTTTGGCCAGAGCGATGGTCAGCCCAGTCCAGATGAGCATCAATATGAATAACATGAAAAGGCCCAATAGAATCCAATGCTCTCCCAACCGGAATCGTAATGGAGTGATCCCCGCCTAGAACCACTGGCATTGCTCCCTTTGCAATAATTTTTCTAACAGCCTCTTCTGTATTATCAAAGCATTGCTCAAGATCGCCATGAACCATATCAACGTCACCGCAATCGACTACTTTACAGTCTGGTCCGAGATACATAATATCTTTTTCAATATCATAAGCACCGTCCAGGCCGAAGCTGTATAAAGTAGAACCTTCCCTTAAGCCACGTGGTCCCATTCTTGTTCCAGACTTCCATTGTGTCCCCATATCATAAGGAACACCGATAACCGCTACTTCTGCATCTAATTCATCTAAATTCGTACAAATTGGATATTTCCCAAAAGAACAGATCCCGGTAAAAGGAAGATTTAAAAATTGCTTTTCATCTGGTTTAACCATTCGTCATTCCCCCTAGTGTTTTTAAAAATATGTTTGGATATTACTACTGCAAAAAGTATGCCAACACTAGGGGAGGGATTTGAAACAGAAAGCTAGTCAAAATTGACTAAGCACTGTAACATACTTTCTGATTTTTCGACTCGCTTTCGACTGGCTAATTCCAAGTTTTTTCGCAAGCTTGACACTGCTTGGGTATTTTTCATACATTCTGACGATAAAATCTGCCTCTATCATTTCCATATATTCATCCAGCGTCATATCCTCTTCAAGCCTTCGCTTCTCCGCCCCCGCGAGTTCACAATCAATCACATCATCATTCGAGGTGATTAACATTCTTTCTACGTAATTTCTCAGTTCTCTTATATTTCCTGGCCATTCCTGATTGCTGATCCATGAAATCATCTCGGTCGAAAAGCGCTTGTTCATCTTATACTTTTCATTTAACTCTTCTGCCAGTTTGTAAACTAAAGGGGGAATATCTTCTTTACGTTCTCTTAGCGGTGGAATATAAAGCTTTATCACATTAATGCGATAATAGAGGTCTTCACGAAACTTTTTCTCTCTGACCAGTTTTTCGAGGTTCTGGTTGGTAGCACAAATAATTCTGCAATTCAGCTCAATCCTTGCATTTCCGCCAATCCGATGGATATAGCGATTTTGCAGTACGGAAAGCAGCTTTACTTGAAGGTTTAGAGGCAACTCTGCAATTTCATCGAGAAAAATAGTCCCCTTGCTGGCTGATTCAAAATATCCCTTATGGCCGCCTTTTTTAGCTCCGGTAAAAGCACCTTCTACATATCCAAAAAGCTCAGATTCTATAAGCGATTCAGGAATGGCCCCGCAGTTTACTTCAATAAACGGCTCGTTTTTGCGATCAGAGATTTGGTGGATATAATGAGCGATATAATTTTTTCCGACACCGGATTCTCCCTCCAATAAAACCGTCACATCAAGTTCAGATACCTTTTGCGCAGTATGATAGACTTGGACCATTTGCTCATTTGTTGAAATGCCATAGTTTCTATTTCTCATCTTCTCAAGCTCTTTTTCATATCGCTTAAGCGTCTTTTCTACCTCATCGTTGGTATTTCGTAAGTAATCAAGTTCAGTAATATCCCGTGAAAAACTAATGGCTCCCAATAGCTCGCCATTTCTATCGATAACAGGATAGGCTGAAACAATAAGTTTTCTTTCCGTTCTGGTCACCTGTATGGTTGTTTCTGTCTTTCTTGATTTAAGGACCTTTCCCGTAACCGACGGGGACAAAATCCCTTTTTCCTCTAAATGAAAAACACTTTGATAAAGAGTCTCTTCTGCTTTTATGCCAAAAAGCTGAGTAAAAGCAGGGCTTACATATAGGACATTCCCTGCAGCATCTGTTATAAAAATTTCATCAAACGAAAATTTTAAAATATGTTCCAAAAGGATTTTTGCATCAACAGTTGAAAGCATCCTGCTCGTCCCCCTAGTCAAATATGATTATATAATATTCAAAATTGACTAAAAATTCAATACAAATAAAAAGGACGGTACTTTTTCCTCAGAAAAAAAGAGCCCCAATTGGGAGCTCCTTATAGATCGCGATGATTAAATTCACGGCATTTAGATTCAATATCGTCAATAATTCTGATTAAACGGTCAATATCATCAACCTCTGTCTCCTCTGGCTCAATCGCATCCAGAAGATCGAGAAACATATTTAAACGCTGTTTTAAAAAATCGACTTGGCTGTTTTTATCTGCAATCGGACTGCCCAAAACGTTCTCTCCTTTCGTTACGATACCATCCTACCGAAAAATTTAGTGCGGTGCAACATCTGGCGGCAAAGGAAACTGAAAAATGAATGAAACTTGGACTGTTTGTTCGCAAAAACTTGCGCCCCTTTTTTAAAAAAACAAGTCAGCCAAAAAGGCTGACTTTGTTACCTTGGACGTTCTGTTGCGACAAAACCGAATGATACATGATCCTGGATTGGAATCCAGGCACCTACACCTTGAGATGTCACATTTTTAATGATGATCATTTTTTTGTTTCCTTTTAACATGAGGAACACTTCACCGTAAGTTACTTTCCCTTTTTCGTTGATTGCTGGAGCGTAACCATATAAATAGCCTAAACGCTTCGCAGGTATATTATATTTGTGATCTTTTTTTGTTCCGCCGCCAATGACTGTTTCAAAAGCAAGAGGCAAACCTGATTTATCCATCGCTTTTAAAAGCATCATTTTTTTAACTTCTTCCGCATTTGGTACTTTCGCAGTTAATCCGCCTCGGACGATTTTTTGTGTTTCTTGAACATAATGAATCTGGTATGGGGCATTTCCACCCCGGTTATCATAATAATTCGTGTTAATTTTTTGATACTCCCAATTTGGAGATGTTTCCGATGACTCATAATTCAGCGGCCACTGGCCAAGGTATATAATAGCCCTGTAACCGATAGCAAAAGGAGTACTATTGATTGTCGTTTCATTTAACATGCGAATAAGGTCTGGATTTTCTATTTTTACCTTTGATGAATTAATTAGCTCCTGTGTCAGCTCGCTTGGCTGCAAGGTTGGCATATCCTGCGCAGGATTTGGATACGTATTTTCCTTGGTAATCTGCAGCACAGAATTTGGTATAGCAATTCCCTTTTTCTCAGGTTCCTGCTGTTTTGCCGGCTCTGCCTGTTTCTTTGTTGTATCAGCTTTTGACTCCGCCCAGGCAGTTTGCTGAATAGGTAATAATAAAATTAGACCTAATAGGAAAATGGACATGTATCTTTTCATGCTGTCGGTCTCCTTTCAACTCACAATCTTTGCTGTTTGTTTATAGTTTTTTCGGAGTTCAGCTTTATTATCCATTCCCTGTCATAAATTCATACCTTAAAATCTGTTTACAAAATGTTCCTAAAGACCTAGCTTTTGTAATATTATTTTAAAACTCAGAATATTTACAAATGTCCATAATCGTTGTATAATAATTTTACTTTAAGAAAAAGGAGGGCCGTTAAGTCAATTCGCTTACAAAATTAAAACAGGAGGATAAAATTATTATTGGAAAGTCATCAATCAAAAAAGCAAGGTTTAGCACTAAATAGTAAAGGTTGGTGATGCGTAAGAAAGCGAGTAGATTTATAATCATCTAATATGGAACGGATAAATACTTATGATATTAAAAAAACGACCCTGACAATCGCTATCAGAGTCGTTTTTTTATTTTTGGCATAGAAAGTGATGCGCCTATAGTTGAAATCAACGGCAATATTGAACAAATCCATTTTTATAAAAGGTAAAAACCAATTCCCATAATGAGATAGGCTGCAAGCAGTGTGCCCCCCTCAAACCAGTTCGTTTCCCCATCATTAGAAAGAATTATCATCAGGAGCGCAGCCGTCACCATTGTAACCAATTCAGGCATGGTAAAGACCAAAGGCATCGATATTGGGAAAAACAGCGAAACGAGAACGAGCAGGGGCGCAACAAACATCGCTACCTGAAGCGTTGATCCGACCGCGATCTCAACCGTAATATCCAGTTTGTTTTTATAGGCCATGATAATTGCCGAAGCATGTTCGGCCGCATTACCGACGATTGCTACAATTACTACCCCGATAAAGAGCTCTGACCAGCCAAAGGTTTCACCGACTGTTTCAAATGTATGCACTAAATGCTCTGATACATAGGCAACGGCAATGGTTGCAACGAAAAGAACAATAACCGATTTCCATTTTCCCCATTCCGGTTCTTCCTCTTCATGGTTTGATTCCTTGGACTCATTTGTAATATAGACACCTCGGTGAGTGACCAGCTTAAACAACAATGCTGCCAAATATAAAGTAATTAAGATGATGGAGATCCCGACACTAAAAGTTAATGTATCCTTTTCAGACATCGTCATGGAGAAAATCTCCGGAATGACAAAAGCGACGATAATGCTAAACATAAGGAGACCAGAATTATGTCTGGCATCATACACATTAAATGTCTGCCGCTTATACTTAAGTCCCCCAATAAAAAAAGACAGTCCTGCTACTAACAGCAGGTTTCCAAGCACAGATCCAGTCAACGAGGCCAATACAACCCCAATTAATCCTTCTTTTAGTGCAAAAATGGATATAATAAGTTCAACCGCATTTCCAAATGTCGCATTCAGCAGCCCGCCGATTCTTGGTCCTGCAATAATAGCTAGACTTTCCGTTGCTCTGCCCATAATGCCGGCAAGCGAGATGATCGTTAGACAGTAGATAATGAACAGGATAATGCTTGACCAGTGAAGCAATGTCCCAATCACTGAAACTGGCACACCGATAAACGCGAGTATCGTTAAGATTTTATTCATAGCCTCAGTTCTTCCTTTCTAAAAAAATGTCACGATTTCCCTCCCAGTTTTGTTTTTCCTATTCTTCCCGATTTCCAAAAAATCATGATTTATCTTGCCAAGAATCAATATTCCAGATACCATCATTTTGAAAGCAAACATCGAGAGGTAATAAAATGTCAAAAGAACGCTTACGATTTTGGATATTAGTCAGCATTGTTGCTATTTCGGGATTCAGTCAGGGAATGCTTCTCCCCTTGATTGCCATTATTTTTGAAAATGAAGGAATTTCCTCAAGCTTGAATGGCTTAAACGCAACAGGCCTATATATTGGGATTTTACTGATTTCGCCTTTTATGGAATATCCTTTAAGAAAATATGGATATAAACCTGTAATTATTTTGGGCGGGCTGCTTGTTGTCGTTTCACTCATCCTATTTCCTTTATGGAAATCTTTCTGGTTTTGGTTTGTCTTGCGGATGCTGATCGGTATTGGCGATCATGCGCTGCATTTTGGGACACAAACATGGATAACCTCTTTTTCGCCGGATCATAAAAGAGGAAGAAACATCTCTCTTTACGGTTTATTCTTTGGTGTCGGGTTTGCAGTTGGACCGCAAATGGCTTCACTTATCAAATTTAGTGAAGCACTGCCATTTATTGTATCCTCATTTCTGTGTTTAATTGCCTGGCTATTTTTATTTTCTTTAAAAAATGAATTTCCAGAGCAGACGGCTGAGGTGAATTCTTTTAAGGAGACAATGAAGCGATTTAAGGATGCTTCCAAATATGCATGGGTGGCGTTTTTGCCTCCTCTGGGCTACGGATTCTTGGAATCATCTTTAAATGGAAGCTTTCCGGTATACGGATTGCGTATCGGCCTTGATGTACCGAGCGTATCCCTGCTCTTAACCTCATTTGCTGTAGGGGGAATTATTTTTCAATTACCGCTTGGGGTGTTAAGTGATAAGTATGGAAGACGCAATATTATGATGGTCATTTTGTTTGCCGGTTTTACCGCTTTCACCGCAGCGAGCTTTTTAGAGGAAACTTTGCTAGCCCTTACCATTTGCATCTTTTTTGCCGGAATGGTGGTCGGATCGACTTTTTCCCTTGGCATAAGCTATATGGCCGATCTTACGCCTAAAAATCTCCTGCCAACTGGCAATCTGCTTTGCGGAATAGCCTTCAGCATCGGAAGCCTAGCCGGCCCATACCTTGGCGGAATCTTTATTCATTACTTCAAATCCATCAGCTTTTTCAACATCATTAGCTTCATGCTGCTAATGATCTTTCTAATCGTCGTCATATTTGGCCAAAAAGAAACCGTCTCTAAACAAAGCGGCTCCTCCGCCTCGGTTTAAAGAGTACTTGGCGACCTTTAACGCTTTACCGCATCGGGGGCCTGTCCCCCATTGCTTTAACACATTACACTATCGGGGGCCTGTCCCCCGGTGCTTTAAAGTGATGATGTGTGGCGGATTTTTGACAATCAGAATTTTCCAAGGAAAACGGCGAACATTTTCCTTTTCATTCAATATGTTATATAGTAAACTAAAGTTACATTAAAATATTTCTAAATTGGTATTTTTTATGCTGTCGCCTATATGGCGGCAGCTTTCGTCGTTTTTTGGGGTAATGATTGTGATTATTTTTCTCAATTAGAAAGAAACAAATGAAAACCAATATCAATTGAGGGAGGGAAAGAAAAATGAATACAGAAGTAAAAGCTTTAGCCAAAAGTCCAATTACTGAAAAAGAAGATTCTCTTATCGAGAAAATTAAGCCGCATGCTGAACTAATTGCTGCCTTACTCAGCGGTGTGCTGATTGCTGCCGGCTGGCTTCTAGATAAGACTGATTTTGGATCTGCCTCCGTAGTTGCATATCTACTAGCCTTTGTGATCGGCGGTTTTGCCAAAGCCAAAGAGGGTATTGAAGAAACCATTGCCAATAAAGAATTAAATGTAGAAATGCTGATGATCTTTGCAGCTATTGGTTCTGCAATTATCGGTTACTGGACAGAAGGCGCGATTCTCATCTTTATTTTCGCAGTAAGCGGTGCCCTTGAAACCTATACAATGAACAAAAGCCATAAGGAGATTTCTGCTTTAATGGAGATCCAGCCTGAAGAGGCATTAAGAATAACCAATGGTTTGGAAGAAAAAGTTCATGTTTCTCTGCTTTCTATCGGTGATCTTATCCTAGTAAAGCCCGGGGAACGCGTGCCTTCTGATGGAAAAATTATAAAAGGACACACAACGATAGATGAAGCAGCGATTACAGGTGAATCACTGCCTGTTTCCAAAGACAGCGGGGATAATGTTTTTGCCAGTACGGTTAATCTGAACGGGTCGATCACTGTAGAAATTACAAAGCCGAACAGTGAGACCCTATTCCAGAAAATTATCCAGCTGGTGCAATCTGCACAAAGCGAGAAGTCCCCTTCACAGCTTTTTATCGAAAAATTTGAAGGGACGTATGTAAAGATCGTTTTAGCTGTTGTTGCTTTAATGATGTTCGCTCCCCACTTCCTTTTGGGCTGGACATGGACAGAAACGTTTTATCGTGCGATGATTCTACTCGTTGTTGCGTCGCCCTGTGCACTTGTCGCATCAATTATGCCAGCCACTTTATCTGCCATATCAAGTGGCGCACGGCACGGGATTCTTTTTAAAGGCGGGGTACATTTAGAAAACCTAAGTCATCTGAAAGCAATTGCCTTTGATAAAACAGGAACGCTGACAAAAGGAAAACCTGAAGTTACGGATTTCATTGTCGCTAGCGGTCTAAATACTGACGAAGTTCTCTTAAAAGCTGCATCAATTGAAAGCCACTCTGGTCATCCATTGGCAAACGCGATTGTCAAATATGCAAAAGAACATTTGCAGCAATCGCTTATCAGTCCTGAAAGCATTGAAGATGTAACTGGATGGGGTGTCCAGGCAACGATTGATCAGGATGAGTGGAAAATTGGTAAAGCAAAGTTTGTTGGTACAGATGCTGCTATGAACTTTTCAGACGGTGCCGCAGGAAAAATGGCAAGCGAAGGAAAGACGGTAGTTTTTGTGCAGAAAAACGCGGAGATTGCCGCAATCATCGCCCTTAAAGATGTGGTTCGCGAGGAAACCAAGCAGGCAATCGATCAGCTGAAAACTCAGGGAATCTACACAATCATGCTGACCGGCGACAGCAAAAATACCGGAATGGCGATTGCTAAAGAATCCCATGTTGATGATTATATTGCCGAGTGCCTGCCGGAGAACAAGGTCGACCATCTTAAGGATTTACAAAAAACCTACGGTACAGTAGGAATGGTTGGTGACGGCATCAACGACGCTCCCGCTCTTGCCACCGCAAATGTGGGGATTGCGATGGGCGAAGGAACAGACGTTGCCCTCGAAACAGCTGATGTTGTCTTGATGAAAAACGATCTGCCGCGGATTGCAGAAGCCATTAATCTGTCTAAGCGAATGAATCGGATTGTTAAGCAGAATATTGTATTTTCTCTTACAGTCATTTCGCTTCTAATCGCTTCAAACTTCCTGCAGTTTGTCGATTTGCCGTTCGGTGTGATTGCGCACGAAGGCAGTACGATTTTAGTTATTTTGAATAGCTTACGGCTGTTAAGATCGCAGAATTAACTTATGAGTCCTTCATCTCTTTTTGGTGAGGGACTTTTTTGGATTAGGTTAACTGCATGGGCTTAGCCTTCATATCATCAATGTAGGACATTCTCTACTGATTTTTGCTCCAACTTGGCCTTCATAACCCCGATGAAGGACTTTCTCTATGAATTTTTGCTTCCAACTTGGCCTTAATGACCCCGATGAAGGACTTTCTCTTCGAAATTTTCCCCCAACTTGGCCTTCATAATCCCGATGCAGGACTTTCTCTACTGATTTTTGCTTCAAATTAGCCTTCATGACCGCAATAAAGGTCTCCCCCGCCAAATTCCCAGCATCATTTAATCCAAATAATACAAAAAACCCCGGGTTCAACCCCGGGGCCCCCATTTAATGATATCCATTCTGTCCATTTGCAGAGCCGGATGTTTTTTGCTTAGGTTTGTTTTTCCCTTTTTGCTTTGTACCGCCATCTTTTTTGACCATTGATATAAGCCTCCTTTTCAAAAGACCAATATTTTTCCCCTTGTCATATTCTTTGATCTAATCCTTTTTTTATCCCGACAAAAAAAGGAAAGCCTCGCTATTCGAAGCAATCCTCCTTTTTCACTTTGCTGAATGCAGCATTGATTTCGCCGCCTATGATGATTATGATCCCTGTCAGATAAAACCAGATCATGAGAATGATAATAGCCCCAATGCTCCCGTAGGTTGCGGAATAATTACTGAAATTGGTCACATAAAAGGAAAAAGCCAAAGATGACAGCTCCCAGCCCACCGTGGCAAAAATCGCCCCGGGAACAACGCTGACGCATTTAAGCTTTTTGTTCGGCGCGATCCAGTACAGACCAGTGAAAACAATGAACAAAATAATCGAACTGAGCAGCCAGCGAAGGGTGTTCCAAATGGTCAAAAATTCATCAGAAAGACCTAATTTCGCAAATAAATAGATCCCAATTAGCCGCCCAAATACAGGTAAGAGCAGTGCCATCACAAAAACAAAAATCATAGCAAAGGTAAATAGTATCGCCATGCCTCTGGCCACTATAAATGACCGGCTTTCCTTCACATCGTACGCCTTATTAAACGCACGAACGATAGCATTGATGCCATTTGAAGCAGACCACATCGTGGCGATAATACCGAACGAAAGCAAATGGCCATTTTTCTGTGAGAGCTGCAGCAAATTCGCTTCAATTAATTCAATACTGTCCTCTGGGGCGAAATCACGTATAACCGCCAAAATATCTTCCGTTGTAATCGGCAGATAGGGCAGCAAAGCCACTAAAAATAGAAGTAATGGAAAAAGCGAGAGCAAGAAGTAGTAAGCCAGCTGCGCCGCGAGGCCAAACAGTTCATCTTCCAAAACCCTTTTCCATAATTGCTTAAGCAAATTTGAAAAGGCCTGCGCCATTCCAACACCTCACATTTAGATTGATTATTTTTCTTCTATAAAAGCTTCCTTCGTATCCTCAACAAGCCCGGCAACATATGGAGTCGTCTCTTTCAGCTCGTCCACTTTTTCTGCAATGAAGGAAACTTCTTCACTTACCTGTTCAATCGCTGTTTTAATTTGGTTCGACATTTCTTTAGCCCGATCAATGGCTTCACCAGGATTCTTTACGTAATGAGTAACCTCTTTCGTTGCCTTTTTACATCCTGAAGCTACTGTTTCTCTTGTGTCTTTATCAAGCAGGCTCAGTGCGCCACCAGCCAAAGCACCGTATAGTACGCCTTTCCAAAATAATGATTTCCCCATGTTTTTTCCACTCGCTTTCCTATATATTATGGTTTGACCTGAGCTCTTTTAACAGCCCCTCACAGCCTTTTTTCACAAGCTCATATGTTTCATCAAAATCCCCTGTAAAATATGGGTCAGGCACATCTTTACTTTCATCATCAGCAAAATCTAGAAGCTTAACAACTTTGGTGTTTGTCTCCCCTTTTCGCCAATTTTCTAAATTTTGGATATTCGATGCATCCATCCCCACTATGTATTGAAACCTTTGAAAATCATCTGCTGAAACTTGCCGGGCCTTTAATCCCTCTGCACCAATGTTATATCTTTTTAAAATTTGTCTAGTCCCTTCGTGCGGCGGACTGCCGACATGCCAATTTCCCGTACCGGCCGAATCAACAGTGATTTCACTTTCCAAGCCTTCCCGTTTTACAAGGTCACGAAACACCGCTTCGGCCATCGGTGACCGGCAGATGTTTCCTAGGCATACAAAAAGAACATTAATCATATATAAAATTCCTCCTTGCCACCATTTTCTTTCAAAATGATATCTTCTGCAACCTTTAACCATAAACCTTTTAAATATGGTTGACAATCTGTGAATAACATGGAAAGATGGGGATACTAGAGAACTGACGGTACATATTTAAGAGGGGGAATTCGGGTGGATTTAGCACAAAAGTCTGTTGAAAATGTTGAATATATGATTGAAAAAATTAAAGAAAAACTAAAAGTATTAAACTTTGGAGCAATCAAACCGTCCCATTTTGATGAAGAAATGTACGAGGAGTTAAAGGATATTTACGATCTTGTCATGAAAAAAAACTCCTTCAGCCCGAATGAAATGCAGGCAATTGCCGAGGAACTGGGCAATCTTAGGAAGAATAAGTAAGCAGACGCAGCCTCTTTTTGGGGGCTGTTTTGTTTTTGTATAAGAATAATTCATTATAAAATTGGACAAACCGGTAATAATTCCAAAAGACAATTTTTCTAGAAAGAGTTACAATAGTATAGTTGTGAGTCGGACGCCTCAGATTTTGCCAAAAATATCTGAGTGCAATCTCCGAGACGGAACTGATAAATGGAGGCACCAAATATGAGAGAAATAAGTGTTGATCAATTCATTCATACGGAAAAGGCTATTCCGGTTGATGTTCGGTCACCTGGCGAGTTTGAAGAATTTCATATTCCGGGTGCAGTCAACGTACCATTATTTACGAATGATGAACGCGCCCTTATTGGGACGATTTATAAACAGGAAGGTTCAGATGTAGCGAAATGGCGGGCAATGGAGATTGTCTCTGCAAAAATCCCAGACATGCTCGGCAAAATTAGGGATTTAATGCAGGATGGCGGACATCCAGTTATTTACTGCTGGCGCGGCGGCATGCGCAGTAAATCGGTTGCTACCTTTTTATCATTCGCAGGCCTTTCAGCCACACGATTAACCGGAGGGTATCGCGCCTACCGGCAGTATATATTAGAAGCAATACCCAATCTTGTTCCGCAAAAGGCGATTTCCATTCATGGAATGACGGGCGTTGGAAAAACAGAAGTGCTTCATAAGCTAGCGGAAAAAGGCATGGCGGTTATCGACCTGGAAGGAATGGCTGCACACCGCGGATCCATCTTCGGTTACTACGGGCAATACCTGGGCCACAGTCAGAAAACCTTCGATGCCCTGCTTTTTGACACTTTACTAAAAATAAAGGACAAACCGTTTTTCTTTATCGAAGCAGAAAGCAAGCGAATCGGAAAGGTTGTTCAGCCGGACGTCCTTCTTGACTTGAAGCAAGATGGAATCAACATCAACCTGCAGGCTTCGCTAAAAACGCGCATTGAGCGAATTCACCGCGACTATGTTGAGCCATATTTAAACGAGGATTGGTTTCTTGACACCATTAAGGAACGGTATGCCTTTATCAGGAAGCGCATGAAAGACAAAGAGGCTATTCAAGCATTAGATGATTCATTAGAAAATCAAGATTTTAGACTCTTTATAAAGGTTTTATTAGAATCCTACTATGATCCGCGATATGCCCACAAACAGCTGGAATATGAAAAGCCATTCCATCATATTGAAGCAGATGATGTGGATGCAGCAACCGAGGAAATCATTAAGCTTGTGGAATCAAAAAGTGCTCTTGCAAACTAAGCGGAGCACTTTTTTATATAAATTGGTTTCAAATCGTACAAAACGGGTAAATAAGGAAATATACTGAACATTTTACATATTATGTTCGTAATATGGAACTTCGTACTGTTTTTTGATATAATAGGAATAATTATTAATAGTAAGGTGTGTGAGATTGGATGATCGGTGAGCGTGTAAAAACTTTGCGTAAAGAAAAGAAAATGTCGTTATCCGAGCTTGCAGAACGGGCTGGCGTAGCCAAATCCTATTTAAGTTCATTAGAACGGAACCTGCAAACAAACCCTTCAATACAATTTCTTGAAAAAATCGCTGGCGTCTTAAATGTACCCGTTGATCATTTAATACACGAGCAGCCAAATAAAGACGAGCTAGATTCAGAGTGGATCAACATTGTCCAGGAAGCAATGAATTCAGGGGTATCAAAAGACCAGTTCCGCGAATTTCTAGAATTTAATAAATGGAGAATTGATCAGAAGAAATAAAACAGGAGCCTATCAATGCTTCTGTTTTTTTATTGTAAAAATAAAAGCATTTCTTTTAGAGACCCCCCTCATAAGAAACACTTCTCATTTCTTATATTTATTTAACTCGTTTTAATGCTAAATTCATTAATCGTACTTTTTAAAAGAAATTCCCTTATTTCGTCTTTTTCAATTCCCATATTCTTTGCTTCGATGATTAACTGGACCCATTCGCTGTCAAGTCCTTCATTTTGTCCATTAAGATTATTCAACCTATTCCCTCCCAAAATACCATTCGTATCCCAGGCAGTCCAGCCATCTTAGTATGTATCTCCTGTACTCCAGAAAATTGCGGTGTATGTATGTAGGACAATTTTCCGATCCAGCTTTCTCTTATACCTTAGATCTGTGACTTTGCGTCCCCATTTTTCAGTGGGTTTGCCATTTTCTGTGTCCTTAAAAACAAGCATAGTATTTTTTGCATAGTTGTATTTTACTAGCTTGCTTACGTTTGAATGTGTTACTTTTTGTCAAATAAATCTATGTTTTAAACCCAAATTTCCCCGATTAATCGACAATTTCCAACATATGGTTGTCATAAAGGTCAAAATTCATTGATTAAATAATGAAAATTATTATAAAAACCTATAAGGTGCCAGAAAAATAGGGAAACAAGTCGTCTATTTTATCAAGGATTACGCAATATACTGAAAAATCCATACCCCATGCAGAAAAATGACAGAGGTATAAAGTACCGAAGCTGCCAAGGATATAACTCTTATAGGCCTATTCGATGGAACCCGGTTAAAAACGACAAATCCTAACAACAAACAAGACAAGCATAGTTTAAAAACAAGAAAAATCACAGGATGTACATCGTAGAGAGAATGCATAAGCGGATTGAATTCGGTTATGATGGATGATTGGAGTCCCCAGAAGGTAACTGCACCATCAAACAAGTTCAAGAAAGCCAGATAAAGGAAAATGATTTTCACGAAAGTCCTCCATTATCAATCGGTTACTGAAATAAGGTAACTCAAAAAAAGTATCCCCGCCCAGGAATTACTATGATTTTTCACTAGCCTCCTCTCCCTGCCCATTATAAAAAAATTTGCGAATTTCCTCTTTTTCAATTCCTTGTTTTTTCGCTTCTAATATAAGCCGCATCCATTCCTTATCTAATTCCTTTGCGATGACCTTTGTCTCCAACCGTCCCATCCCCTTTTGAAAATGTCCACAAGCATAGTGATTTGATTTGTTCTTTATAGCAATCTATCTTCCTTTGAAACGGAATAGCATTTACATGAATTCTCTCAAGTGTCATTGCATCGAGGAAGGGATATTTCGTTAAATCGTTTCCGCATACAGGACAATGCCAGGCCCCATATTCACTGCTGCCGAATGATGGCCGTTGACATTTATCGCAGTTTTTTTGATACATTTTTTCACCACCCTGATTAGGTTGTTCTTTTAAAAGAACTATTAAGATGAGTATAGTCCAAATGTTCTGTTATGATAAAAATCGAAATTCTCACATTCGTTCTTTATATTGAACGTTTTTCATTCATTTACTCTTAATTCCTCTCATTTTCTTAATATTATGTATTATTTATAAAATTTATATAATAAAAGGCTTGGATTTTTTATGTAAACACTTTCAAAAAATCAAGTGAACATTTTTTGAACATTAGTCTAGACAAACTGATCGAAAGTGCATATAATTAGCTAGGTAACTAATTTAAATATAGGTGATTTAATGGAAAGCAACCAAACACAGCTTCTTCACTCCCTCAACCAGTTTTCCAGGCATTTTTCTAAGGCTCTCAACGAAGCACTTATCCCGCTCGGCCTCTATTCTGCTCAATGGACAATCATTTATCTCATAAAAACAAATGGATCCTCTACACAAAAAACGCTAGCACAGTATTTAGGCGTTGAAGCACCGACAATGACAAGAACGATTGCCCGTCTTGAAAAATCAGGGTGGATTACAAAACTGGTCGGTGCTGATAAACGGGAAAAGCAGATCGTTCTAACAGAAGCTGCCATGAATAAATATGAAGAATGGCATCAGGCAGTCAGAGCATGCGAGTCGAGAGTTCTAAAAACGATTGAGGATGAAGAAATTCATTCAATGCTATTATTTATTGAAAAAATGAAGGAAAATTTATAGGAGGAACAGCATGAAGAAACAACCATTATGGACGAAAGACTTTCTAAGTATCTCGTTCACCAGCTTTTTTCTTTTTATTGGGTTTTATATCTTACTGACAACATTGCCCATCTATGTAATGGATGATTTACATGGAGATGAAACACAAGTCGGACTCATCGTTTCCATGTTCTTGATTGCCGCAGTTCTTTGCCGGCCATTTACTGGCAAATGGCTTGATGAATATGGGCGAAAGAAAATCTTGCTGGCTGCTTTAATTATTTTTGCCGTTGCATCCTTACTTTATTTTTGGACGGATTCGATTCCGCTGCTGCTTGCTTTGCGCTTTGTTCACGGAATCGGTTTTGGCATGGCAACAACGGCCACCGGTGCGATTGTCGCAGATATTATTCCTGATGAGCGAAAAGGTGAGGGCCTCGGCTATTACGGAATGTTTATGAACATGGCTATGGTTATCGGTCCTTTCGCCGGCTTGACAATCATTCAATACATGGGCTTTGATATTATTTTCGGATTATGTACGGTCCTTGGCTTTTTAGCCGTTTTATTATCTATCATTGTTCGCGTGCCGAAAAGATCTGGTCATGGTGTTAAAAAACCAGCTCAAAAGCTTTCATTTTCCACCCTTTTTGAAAAAAATGCGATACCTATTTCAATTGTTGCGGGAATTCTTGCTCTTGGCTATGCAGGGCTGCTTTCCTTTATTTCTGTTTATGCGAAAGAACTCGGGCTTCTTACGGCTGCCAGCTTCTTCTTCGTCGTTTATGCTGTGTTTATTTTAATCTCCCGTCCATTTACCGGACGCTGGTTTGACATTCACGGAGAAAATAAAATTATCTACCCAGGGATTATTTTGTTTGCTGTTGGCTTATTACTCTTAAGTCAAGCGCATAACACCTTTGTATTCTTACTTGCGGGGGCTTTAATCGGACTAGGCTTTGGAACCATTCAGCCCTGCCTGCAAACCATTGCCATCCAAAGATCGGACTCATCAAAAAGAGGTTTGGCTACTTCAACCTACTTCACTTTCTTTGATACTGGCATCGGACTTGGCTCTTATGTGCTGGGAGTCATCGTGATTTATACAGGATTTTCATCCCTTTATATGATTCTTGCAGGGATCGTTGCCATATGTTTATTATTTTATTATTTATTGCATGGCAGAAAATCGGCTGCTGTCCGCCAAGTGAAGGAAAAAACGATATAAGCTGCTTAGAGAGGATCCATTTTTGGGTCCTCTTTTTTACTGTTAAGGGAGATTGACGGATGTATAGCGAATAGCGAAATTGGATTATTCACCAAGCTAAAATCTGCAGAGCTAACAGCTAATACATAAACTCGATTTTTGTCAACAACAAATTCCGAAAATTCAGTGAAATTTATTTGTCTATTTTGTGAATTTCAGCATATAATATTAGTAATATTCATACAGTGACAAATTTTTAAAGGAGGGGTTAGATTGACAATTTTCCATGTTATTAATTTTGCCATTCCGATTGGTGCTGCCGTCTTTTTAGGCTATAAGCTAGATCGTATGTGCAAACCTGAAGCGGCTAAAGAAAAAGAAGAATAATATTTTTTCATGGGGGCTGCTGATTTCAGCGGTTTTTTATTTTGTATAGATGTGAACCTTCTGAACAAATAACGCAGTGAACAGATTTGCCATCACTATTAGATAAAGAAAAAACTAAACCCAAAAAGGTTTAGTCAGCTGTTCTTGGCATGATTAAAATTTCAACTCTGCGGTTCTTCGCTCTTCCCTCAACAGTACCATTTGAGGCAATGGGCTGGAATTCACCAAATCCTTTGGCGCTAAACCATCTGGGATCCAGCTTTTCATTTTGCAGTAAAATTTTCATAAATTCAATGGCACGCATGACACTCAATTCCCAGTTTGAATCAAATGGTGCATTGCCAATCGGCACATTGTCCGTGTGGCCGCTAATGATAATGTTCCTTGGCGGATCCATGATCATTAGCTCGCTGATTTCTTCTGCAACTTTTCTATCCTGCGGTCTCACCTCAGCGCTCCCCGGAGCAAATAAAACATTATCCCTTATAGAAACTAACAGTCCTTCGTCTGTTAAAGAGGTTTGCAGCTTATTTGTCAGGTCTTTTTCCTCAATATATGTGTTGACCTTCTGCTGAATGGACGCCAGCTCATGTTGCTCCTCATCCTTGAGCAAAACAGGCTTATTTTGCAGAGTTTCTTTTTCGTCTTTATCTTCTATCACATCTGAAGATTGCATTTGCCCCTCTGGAATAGGACTTGGAAAATCAAAAATCCCTGTTCCACCGGAGAACGCACTATTTAAAGCACGTGACATGGCTTCAAACTTCTGTGCATCAATCGAGCTTGAAGAAAATAAGACGATAAATAATGCAAGAAGCAGTGTTAATAAATCGGCATATGGAAGAAGCCATGATTCGTTAGGATGCTCTTCATCCTTTTTCTTTTTTCTTCTACTCATCCAATGTCACGCTGCCTTTCTCTAGAAAAGTTCTTTTCTCTCTGGAAGGCAAATACGAAGCCAGCTTTTGCTCAATAACTCTTGGTGCCTCACCCTCAAGCACAGATAGTATCCCTTCGATCATCATTGTTTTGATCTTTGCTTCTTGTTTTGACTTTCTGCGCAGCTTGTTGGCAAAAGGGTGCCAAAGAACATAGCCGGTGAATATTCCGAGCATCGTTGCAACGAATGCAGCACTAATGGCATGTCCCAATGTTTGTGTGTCATTGATATTTCCTAGTGCAGCAATTAATCCAACAACCGCTCCAAGCACCCCAAGTGATGGTGCATACGTGCCAGCCTGTGAAAAAATTTGTGCTCCTGCCTCATGCCGTTCTTCCATTGCATCAATTTCCTCATTTAGAACGTCACGTATATAATCAGCACTTTGTCCATCCACAGCTAATGAAAGGCCATTTTTTAAAAATGGATCATTAATTTCATTTGTCTTCACTTCAAGTGCTAAAAGCCCTTCCTTTCGAGCAATCTGGGCCCACTCGGAAATGGTCTGTATAAGCTCTGTTGGATTCATATGATTTTGCTCTTTAAAAAGGACACCAAACAGCTTAGGCACTTTTTTGATTTCACTTGTAGGAAAGGCAATCGTCACTGTAGCAATCGTTCCTAATACTATAATTAACAGGGCAGCTGGGTTTATGATTACGATTGGGCTAACCCCTTTTAAAACCATCCCCACTCCGATAGCAATAACCCCTATAATGAGACCAATAATCGACGTTTTATCCATATGTATTCACCTTTCACTAAAAGATCCTATACTAGTTATTTCGACATATTTCCCAGAAAATGAAGAGCCTTTTACAAATATTGATAAGAAAACTCGACAATTTGAGATAATTTCATCACCAACTCAAAAAGACAGGGAGTCTCCCTGCCTTCTTTGTTCATAATTTCTTCAAAAAGTTGACGTTTATCATTTTTATTAAAACCAAAAAGGTCTTCTACAAAAATCACTTCTACGTCTTCTACAAAAATCACTTCTACGTCTTCTGCAGAAGTCAGTTCTGCGACGTCTGCTGTCGCTTCTGCGGTCGCTTCTTCGATTTTCTCTCACATTAACCCTATTTGCACGAATATCCACTTCATCGGCATTAATTTGTACTCTTCTTCTGCCAGTTGGCTGGTTCATGTTCATGTTGTCCATCATCTTCCCCCCTTTCTGTTTCGCTGATATAGAATATGTTCAAGCTTTAATTTGGAGTGGACAAACAACTAAAACAAACCACCCATTTTTCAAATACGATCAAAACTCCTATGATTCCAGAGTTAAAGAGTGTATTGCACAAAGAGCCGTCACAACAATCATTTTCTTCTACTAATTGAAACCCAGCTTTTTTAATTCATTTTTCATATAGTTATTTCTATCTTTAATGAATTGACAAATGAAGGCTGGTTCTGTATCGAATTGTTCAATAAAATCTTTTTTATATGGATCTTTTAAAACATATGGACGGAGAAGTTGATGCAATTCCAGTATCTTTGGTTCCATAAATTCGACTGTAAATTGATTATTGAGGATTTGAAGGAGGTATTTATAATATAAGTTTCTAAACGAAGGGACATCGAGCATTCTTGCTGATAATGTATTGAATCCATCTAGCCTAACATAGTCATAATCCATAATTTCACCATGGACATCTCTTCCCCAAGTTGCATCATAATCCCATGGTAGAATCTCGAATAAACCTGCGTCTCCATTTCTGCATAAGGCATAGTTTTGAACAAAACCATCAAAATTCTGGGTACAAACAACACCTGCTAGCCAACGCAAATACGTATCAACATTAATGTAATTTCCTATCTCTTGTTCAAATTCTTCCCTTAAGAGTGTATTTACTTTAAAAATAAATTCTTGCAAGAACAAGCATTCTTCATCCAATCCATACTTTATTTCATATCCCATTTCTAATGATTTCTTGGGAGCATCATCATATTCACTCATTAATGAAAAATTCGCGTCTCCATCAACTGCATAAAAAATCGATTGAACAGGAATGTCTCTTTTCTTGAAAAAATATTCGTCTACTGACTCTAATTGCAGATAAACACCTTCTTGTTTTCCATTTAAAACAAGAAATATATGTTCTGCGGAAGGTGCCATTACACCAATATCAGAGAAGAAATCAAAAGAAAGTTTATTTCTTATTAAAGAATGATCTTTATATTCTGCATTTAAGTGCAACTCTTTTGCCCCATTCCAAGTCTTCGGTTTATAGAAATGAATATGATACGATTTCTTATTGAACTCCCGAACATAATAACCTCTGTACATCACATCAATGTCGTACCTTTTATTTTGAATGTTTAATTTCCCAGTAACAGATTCGTTAGACCAAATATTTTTCTTTAACTTGATAAGACTATTAGGATTAATAAATAGATTATAAATAGGTATTTCGGCCATTTTCAAAACAGATCACTCCTAACTAAACCATTATTAAATCGTATGAAAAATCTTTGAGGAGTGACAATCCCTATTCGTCCATTTTTTATAAAAATACGCATTTGTGTAAGTCCCTCCCCATTGATGAGCCATATCCTATTACAAAGAAAAAAAGTGATTTAGTTAAATAGACAATTCGTCTATATTTAATTGCAATGATTTATTAATCTATAAGGAGGACTTACTTTGAGGGGCTACAGTGAAGATGATATCCGCCGTGCAGTTGATGAAGTAATTGCTGCGGGAATGGAAAGATTCCTATATCAAGAACCATTTGCTTCAGAAAGTTCAAGTCAATCTAAATATAGGAATTCTGAAAGAAAATAGACAAAAATTAAAAAGGCATTTGGGAATAAGAGAATTCCCAATGCCTTTTGTCATCAATCTGAGAGCCTTCCGTTCCCAGAAAGGCTCCAACTTTATTTAAAACAGCTTCTTATTAATTTTTTCCTCGTAATTTTTAAAAACGGCAGAGTTAGTTTTTTGCCCTCTTTTCGCCATGACACTATTATAACGCAGCATTTTTTCATTTAGTTTTCTGCGAAGCTCTTCTTTATCATCAGGGTTTTCGGCTTTTCGGATTAAGTCCTCAATGGTCATCATTTCGTGCTTTAGCTTGCTGTCTTCGTCCGTGTAACCTGCGTTTTTCATGATTCGAAAGGCCATGCGCAGATCCTCTGGGACAGATGCTAAATCATCTGCAGGAAGAGGTTTTCCATAACCAGGCAAATTCTGAAATTCTTTATCCTTATAAGCCTTTTTAATGCGCTCTTCAGCAATTATCCAAAAAAGGTCCATTGTTTGCCCC
The DNA here is from genome assembly GCF_058792595.1 of Cytobacillus sp. MT66. Classification (NCBI taxonomy): domain Bacteria; kingdom Bacillati; phylum Bacillota; class Bacilli; order Caryophanales; family Bacillaceae; genus Cytobacillus; species Cytobacillus sp. MT66. Next base: position 372,471 of record NZ_JBXAFB010000004.1, on the reverse strand, counting down.
CTTTATCCTTCATTCCTCTATTATAGCATGCTTACATATCAATTTTATTTCGGGGGAAGCTACAGGAAGAAATAAGAAAGGGGTGTAGAATTATGGGCCGTGGCAGAAGTTTTAATAATAAAAATAAGAACCATCCTGGGGAATTCCCCGAAAACTCATTCATTACTAACAAAACAACAGAAGCCCAAGAGGACGAAGAATTTCTTGTTGTCCAGGAGGCCTTCAAAAATCGGATTGAAGGTCATAACGGAACCGAATTTAGAGATAAATAATATTTTATCGCTGTAAAGCGCCGGGGGCCTGTCCCCCGGCGTATTAACGCTTTAAACCATTGGTGGACACCATGGGGGGACAGGCCCCTAATGGTTTAACGTACTAAAGCACACCTAGTGTCAATTTTTTATTATTTCATCGATTTCAAGTTGTTTTAACCAAGCAGCACTGGCGGCTATATCCTTTGAATAGATGCGGTCTTTTTTGATAGACGGAACAATCTTCCTAGCTTCCCTATAAAATTTCCTTGTCTTCATTGCCATTTTCTCAACTCCCTTATACTCCACAGCCTGCAAAGCACAGATCAGTTCAATTGCCAGAACATGAATAAGATTTTGGATGATTTGATAGGCATGCCTTGCCGCTATGGTACCCATGCTGACATGGTCCTCTTGATTTGCCGAAGAAGGGATGGAATCCACGCTTGCCGGATGAGCTAGGGTTTTATTTTCTGATACCAGTGATGCCGCACTATATTGAAGAATCATTGCCCCAGATTGCAATCCAGGCTCCGGGCTTAAAAAAGGCGGCAAATCATTCAGCTGCGGATTGACAAGCCGTTCAATTCTCCGTTCAGAAATATTCGCCAGTTCAGCTGCAGCTATTTTCATAAAATCCATGGCAAGTGCAATCGGCTGTCCGTGAAAATTCCCTCCAGAGATGACATCTTCACCAAAGATAAGCGGATTATCCGTAGCCGCATTCATTTCAATCTCAAGCTTTTCCTTCACATAATCGAGTGCCTGCCATGAAGCCCCGTGAACTTGAGGGATGCAGCGAAGAGAATAGGCGTCCTGAACGTGCACCTCACCTTGCCTTGTGACTAGCCTGCTCCCAGCTAAATATCCTCTAATCCTTCGTGCTGTGTCTGCCTGCTGTCTATACCCGCGGGCCAAATGAATCCTTTCATCAAAAGCATCAATAATTCCATTTAAGCCCTCCATCGTTATCGCAGCAATCACTTCACTTTGCCAAGCAGCTTTTTCCGCCTCGAGGTACGCGACTGTCCCCATCGCAGTCATCGCCTGTGTCCCGTTAATAAGTGCCAGCCCTTCCTTTGCCTCCAGCACCAGCGGACTTAAGCCAACTTCGACAAGAACTTCCTTTGCTGGCCTTATGTTTCCTTGAAAAAACACTTCTCCCTCGCCAATTAGCACCAATGCTAAATGAGACAGCGGCGCCAAATCCCCGCTTGCACCAAGCGATCCCTGCTCGGGAATGGCCGGGTGGATGACCCGATTAACCAATTCGACTAAACGCTCTATTATCAAGGGCCTTACCCCGGAAAATCCCTTTAATAAAGCATTAGCCCGTAATAGAAGCATGGCACGGGAAACTGATTCTGAAAAGTACTCGCCAACCCCGCAGGCGTGCGAGCGAATCAAATTTAACTGCAGCTCCTTGACATCTTTTTGATTGATAAGCACATCACTAAATTTTCCAAAGCCAGTATTAATGCCGTAGACCACTTTTTCTTCGGCAACGATTTCTTTCACCGTTTCATGACTTTCCTTCACTTTAGCCATGCTTTTTTCTGAAACACTCACCTTCTCCTTTTGAAAAATAACCCTTTGCATTTCGTCTAAGGTTAATGTATGCCCTGTTAGAATGACCAACGCTTATCGCCTCCTTACTCCTTACTTCATTAGCAGGACAAAGAAAATAGGCTGTGTTTCAAACATAAGTTTGAAACACAGCCTTATTGTCCAATCGATCTATTATTAATGGCATCATTATCATCAGTCCCATCGCAAATCTTATTGTTATCTTATGCTGGGCATCTGTCTATTGTTCGTTATTTTTTACATATTTTAGCAAATCAGACCGCTAATGCAGTACTGGAAACAAGAGAACGTATGCCTCCCTATGTTATACTTACAATAAGAAATCTATCTAAGGGAGTTTTATATGAAATCATTAGTTTTAGCTGAAAAGCCAAGCGTAGCGCGGGAAATTGCCCGTGTGCTTGGCTGTACGCAATCACATAAAAGTTATATTGAAGGAAATCAGTATGTTGTGACATGGGCGCTCGGCCATTTGGTTGAGCTGAAGATGCCTGAGCATTACGACAATCGCTATAAGACTTGGAATTTGGAGGATTTGCCGATTATCCCAAAGGAAATGGGACTAAAGGTCATGAAGCAAACAAGCCACCAATACAAAGCCATTGAGGGTCTTGTCAAGCGAAAGGATATTAAAGATATTATTATCGCGACCGATGCCGGACGTGAAGGTGAGCTAGTGGCCCGCTGGATTCTCGAAAAAATGCATTCACGCAAGAAAATTTTGCGCTTATGGATTTCATCTGTCACCGACCGGGCAATCCGCGATGGCTTTAAACAGCTGAAGCCCGGAAATCAATTTGATAACCTCTATCAATCTGCCGTTTGCCGTGCAGAAGCTGACTGGCTGATTGGTCTCAACGTAACTAGGGCTCTGACAACCAAATACAAGGATCCCCTTTCAGCCGGCCGCGTGCAAACGCCGACCTTGTCTTTAATCATGGATCGTGAAAAACAAATTCAAACCTTCGTTCCAAAGGAATATTGGACGATTCGAGCGCAAATAGGTCCATTACAGACAGATTGGGAAAAAAATAATGAAAAACGAATTTTTTCAAAAGAAACAGCCGATAGAATCCTGAAAAAAGCCGAAAATCAAAAAGCAGTTCTTCAATCGGTAAACCGGAAAGAAAAGTCAGATCAGCAACCGCTTCCGTATGATTTAACCGAGCTGCAGAGAGATGCAAACAAGCGCTTTGGCTTTTCTGCAAAGAAAACATCCAATGTTTTGCAAAAGCTTTACGAACAGCACAAACTTGTCACCTATCCAAGAACGGATTCCCGCTACTTAACAAGGGATATGGAGGCAACCATGCTTGACCGTCTAAGCGGCATGGCATCCGCATATAAAGACGAGGTTCGCCCTCTTCTTGCTAATAAAGGAAAAGTTATTGCGAAAAGGGTCTTTAATAATGAAAAAGTTACAGACCACCATGCGATTATTCCAACAGAAGAACGCGTTCATTTAGGTGACTTATCCACAGATGAACGAAAGCTATATGATTTGATTGCCCGCCGATTTCTGGCCATTTTTCACCAGCCTTATAAATATGAAACGATTCATGCTGTTTTCGATGTGAATGGCGAAATTTTTACAGCAAAAGAAACCGCGGTAATTGACTTAGGCTATCGGGCGGTTTCCGGTCAGAGTGATGAAGAAAAAACCAGTCATGGCCTGAAAAACCTTAATCAGGGAAAAACATTCACTGTTCAATCCGTAGAGGCAATGAACAAATTTACTGAGCCGCCGCTTCGCTATTCAGAGGCAGATGTATTAACTCAAATGGAAAAGTACGGACTGGGGACACCAGCAACAAGAGCGGATATTATCGAAAGACTGCTTGGAACGGAAGCAGTTGAACGGCAAAATGGAAGACTGTATCCTACTCGAAAAGGCAAGCAGCTTATGGATCTTGTCAATGATAGTCTAAAATCACCGGAACTGACAGCAAAGTGGGAACAAGAGCTGGAACAAATTGCCCGCGGCCAAGCCGATCCGAAGAAGTTTTTACAAAACATTCGCAAACAGACAGAAAATCTTGTTTCTGAAATTAAAAAGAGCGACCAAACTTACCGTGCACATAACCTGACTGGATCCAAATGTCCGGAATGCGGTTCGTTCTTAAAAGAAAGAAACACAAAGGAAGGCAAAATATTAGTCTGTTCCGGTCTGAACTGCAGCTTCCGCAAGCGAAAGGATCCGAAACTATCTAATCGCCGATGCCCGCAATGCCATAAAAAGATGGAAATCCATCAAGGCAAGGCCGGAACCTACTTCCAATGCCGGGGATGTAATGTTGTCGAAAAAGCAGCTGATAAGAAAAAGGCTGTTAACAAACGTGAAGAGAGAAAACTCGTCCAAAAATACACCAAAAATGATGAGAACTTTGGAACAAGTCTTGGAGATCTTCTGAAAGCAGCACTAGAAGATAAGGAATAGCTATTTGGAGAGCAGCTTACAGGCTGCTCTTTTTTCTTTTTCGGATTATTGTCGGCCTTAATCATTGTGTTTGTCGAATTTTTTCGAAAAGAAAGTAGAAGAAACCATCCATGTTTTGTAGTATGATACTTGTTAGTCTGAAAAATGGAGTAATCATCATGAGAATTAGAGATTGGGATTCAAATTTAAAGGTTCGCTTATTTGGGGAAGCAGCAATGAATATTACGTTCTGGATGTTTTTCCCTTTCCTCGCGATTTATTTTGCCGGCGAGTTTGGCAAGGACAAAGCGGGGCTGCTGCTGGTTTTTTCCCAGGTTTTTTCCGTTATTGCCAATTTAATGGGCGGATATTTCGCCGACCGCTATGGCCGCAAAAGGATGATGGTCCTTTCAGCTTTTGGTCAGGGAATTTGCTTTTTAGTCTTTGCTATCGCAAATTCACCTTGGCTTGATTCGCCATGGCTGGCGTTTTTTGCCTTTTCACTTGTCGGAGTCTTTAGCTCGTTTTATTGGCCGGCGAGTCAGGCGATGGTTGCCGATGTCGTCGACGAAAAAGATCGAAGCCATGTGTTTGCGATCTTCTACACTTCTATCAATATTGCGGTTGTCATCGGGCCGATTCTTGGCGCGATTTTTTATGCCAATTACCGATTCCAGCTTCTAATATTTGCTGGATTCATCTGTATGGTGCTGGCTGGAATCCTGAATAAAATGACAAGAGAAACCGTGCCAGCCCAGCTTAATATCGCCAAGGAACGTGTGAAATGGTATTCTGTCCTGGCCAGTCAGGTAAAGGATTATGGCATAATTTTTAAAGATAAGGTGTTTCTCCTCTTTATCATCGCAGGGGTTCTAGCCGCGCAGACTTTTATGCAGCTTGATCTGCTAATCCCTGTCTATACAAACGAATTTGTCCATAATCAAACGCTGATAAGGCTTGGAGATTGGACGTTCACGGTTCGAGGAGAGCAGGCCTTTGGCATTCTTTTATCAGAAAACGGCTTACTTGTTGCTTTATTCACGGTTGTTGTGACTAAATGGATGATGAAGTTTAAGGAAACGAATGTTTTTATTCTTTCCTCTCTAACCTATGCAGCCGCGATTCTGATATTGGGGCATACCGCGTGGATTTGGGGACTAATCTTTGCGATGGCGATTTTCACACTTGGTGAATTAATGGCAGCGGGCCTTCAGCAAAGCTATGTTTCAAAAATTGCCCCCGAGCATATGCGCGGTCAATATTTTGCGGCAGCCAGTTTGCGTTTTACGTTTGGGAAAATGCTTGCTCCTATTTCCATTCCATTAACCGTCTGGGTGGGATATGATTGGACGTTCATCATTCTTGCTGTTCTTTCCGTATTTAGTGCCATTTTGTACTGGGTCATGTCATCGATTTCGGAAAAAGCAAATGAACTGACAATGAAAAAGGGCTCAGTATAAAATTTCCTTTTTAAATCAAAAAAAGATAAAATAGAAAAGAAGATTTTGGTAAAGGAGAATAATGATGAGCGAATTTCAAAAGAATTTAGAGAAGTATGCTGATCTTGCTGTTAAGGTTGGCGTCAACATTCAAAACGGTCAGACACTTGTTGTCAACACAACCCTTGATTCTGCCGAATTAGTGCGCCTGATTGTAAAAAAGGCCTATGAAGCTGGTGCATTTAACGTTATTGTCAACTGGACTGATGATGTGGTCTCACGCACGAAATATGATCTAGCTCCAGACGAAGCATTTAATGAATATCCCCAATGGCGCGCTAAAGAAGTTGAAGACCTGGCGAAAAATGGAGCCGCTTTCATGTCGATTGTTTCTGCAAGCCCGGACCTTTTTAAGGGAGTGAACCCGCAGAGAATTGCTACTTTCCAAAAGGCGGCAGGCAAAGCATTAGCTAATTACAGAAAAATGATGATGTCCGATAAAGTTAGCTGGACAGTAATCGCTGCGCCATCACCTGCTTGGGCAGACAAGGTATTCCCGGATGCATCTGCCGAGGAAAGAGTGTCATTGCTTTGGGATGCCATTTTTAAAGCCATCCGCATTGACGCAGCAGACCCTGTGGATGCATGGAAAAAGCATGATGATACCCTTCATGAAAAAGTTGATTATTTAAATGAAAAACGCTATAAAAAGCTTCACTACCGTGCACCAGGAACAGATTTAACCATTGAACTTCCTGAAAAGCACTTATGGTGCGGTGCTGGCAGCATTAATGAAAAAAGCCATGAATTTATGGCCAATATGCCCACAGAAGAAGTGTTTACAGCTCCTTTAAAAACGGGCGTGAACGGTACGGTCTCCAGTACGAAACCACTAAGCTATGGGGGCAATATTATCAATAACTTCTCACTTACTTTTGAGAACGGACGCATTATAGATGTAAAGGCGGAAGAAGGAGAAGAAATTTTAAAACACTTAGTGGAAACAGACGATGGTTCCCATTATCTTGGTGAGGTCGCTCTTGTGCCATTTAGTTCGCCAATTTCCCAGTCCAATCTGCTTTTCTATAATACTTTGTTTGATGAAAATGCATCAAACCACCTGGCTATCGGAAGTGCCTATCCTTCTGTCTAGACGGAGGCAAGACCATGTCAAGCGAGGAATTAAAAGAAGCTGGACTGAACGAAAGCCTGACACACGTTGATTTCATGATTGGATCTAATCAAATGGATATCGACGGCATTACTGCTGATGGGAATGAAGAACCTATCTTCCGCAAGGGCGAGTGGGCATTTTAATATGATAGACCCAAAAAAATCATGCGATGAATTCTCGCATGATTTTTTTCTTTTACACCTTCTGAGCTGCTCGAAACCTGGTTGCGAAAAGACTTAATCTCTTTCGATTGAACTTATTATCCTTCCGAAAGATTCGAAACTTCCTTTTGAAGGTTTTGCTTCCCTTCCGAATAACTCGGAACTTCCTTTCGAAAAGTAATACACACCTTCTGAAAGATTCGGAATTCCCTTTCGAATGCCCCCCCTCTGAACTGTTCAAAAGCTGGTTGCGAAAGTTTTATATAAAAATAAGAGCCAATTATTCGGCTCTTAACAAGGCTATATATTTTTCTGAAGGCAGATAGCTGTGACCTTCCCTTCTGCATTTCCATCAATTTTAATAATATATTTATCTGCCATATAGATCAGCTGCTGACCGGCATCATTAGGCAAAGAAATGATTTTGGCAGGTTTACCAAATAATTTTTCAATTTCAGCCAGAGTTGTTTTTACCCGCTCACCAGGAATAGAAACAGCTTTAATAATTTCTGTATCCTCTTCGTAATAAAAAGTAATATCTGGATACATAATGTACGGGCTGTTGTTATATATACCCTTTTCCATATAGTCGGGATTAGCCTTTTTGATGTTCTCAATATTTGTGCCTATTGGGTACGGATTTCCTAATGGAATTCCCTGTTTGGCTTTTTCTATAACATCCTTGCTCAGCTGAAGATTTTTAAAAGGAAAATAATGCTCCTTTTTCTCGCTCCAGAGATTGTACCAATACTCGCCAGATTTGACTCCATTGATTTCTTTATCATCCAGCACGGTTTCGTCTGCTTTCATTAAGGTGTAGGTTTGGGCGTCAAACTTCCACGTTGTAAATTTCCAAGTCCCCTCCCCCATGTCATAGGCAGTCTGAATATATTCCTGATCAATAACTTTCATTTCATTATCAGAAATTGGCCCAAAGGCACTATCAGAATGAAGCTGAACAACTTCACCATTTTTTATCGTGAATAAATAGGGATTATAATTTCCGTGCTCATCAGATTGCAGGATAGCAAGAATCGTATGATCCCCCATATTTAAGGAATAGGCCTGCTTAAGCGGCAGTTGGAAAGTAAACGGTCCTAGGTCTTCAAGAGCTCCTTGTTTATACGCGTTTGCGGAATCATTTTCTGCAAGGTAAAAAGCATAATGCCCTTTGTAAGCTGGCTTTTTCCCGGATTCCTTAGAATTTGCAATATTTTGTTCATCCTCTGCATAGACAAACACTTTAAATTTAAAGGTTCCCTCTTTTGCCTCGAATTGGAATAGCGATTTATCTTTTAACCAATCTGTTTCCTTTTCTATCTTACCCTCTTTTGCGACAGCTGCTTCACTTAATAACAGCTGGCTGCTTTGTTCATCAATGGACTTTTCCGATTTACTCAGTGTATGCACTTCATTCTCACATGCTGCCAGCAAACCAGTCAGCAGCACAGCTGAAAAAATATATTTTAAAAGTTTCATTGTCATCTCCTAGAAAACGTTCATTACATGGTTGTTATGTATTAGGATCATAATAAATATATATGTTAGAAGTGTAACAAATTGATGACAATCTTACAAATCTCGTAATATAACAATTTTTTGAAAGATTTCGAGGAAATAGGTAATACCTCCCGCCTGCAGGGGGTATTGATAGTCTTTCTCTGCTGGAAAAACCTTTGGGAAGCGCCTTCATTCGAAAAATGAAGGACTTTCGCGGTAAAATTTTCATTAATTGGGTTTTATCTTTGAAAGTCCAATCAAAAAGAAAAGTCTTTCACAGACAATGCGAAAGACTTTTCCTGCTCATATGGAATGGAGCATTTTTTTTCCCGTCAACAAACTCACTGCGACAAATACAATGAGTGAAAAACTGACTGGAAGAACGACCGTGTGCATGCCAAACGGATCTGGAAAATAGGTATATATAATGATATAAGAGCCTGTCCCAACAAGCATCGAAGCGACCGCGCCAAACTTATTGCCTTTTGCCCAATATAGGCCAAGAACAACTGGCCAGATAAAGGCAGCCTCCAGTCCGCCAAAAGAGAACAGGTTCAGCCATATAATGAGGTCTGGCGGACTCAGGGCCATTAAAAATACGAGAATTCCCAAAATCGTAGTTACTCCAAAGCTCATTTTCTTAATGACGCTCTCTGAGGCATCTGGTTTTATATAGTTAATATAAACATCCTTAACTACAGCCGAGCTGACAAGCAGCAGCAATGAGTCTACCGTAGACATGATGGCGGCCATCGGTGCCGCCAAAACAATTCCCGCTAGCCACGGCGGCAGAACCTCAAGAGCAATCATCGGCATTACCTTGTCTCCTATTTCAATGCCAGGCAATATGGGACGGGCAAACACACCAATTAGATGCATGCCAAGCATGATAAAGCCAACAACAATCGTTCCGATAATAATCGCCCTATGCATGGCTTTTGAATTTTTATAAGACATCGCCCTGACCGTCACCTGCGGCAGGCCAACAACACCGACACCCACCAATACCCAGAAAGAGGAAACATACAACGGGGTAAGTCCTCCATCAAATCCGTAAGGGCGGATCAGATTGGGATTTTCCGCAGCCAGGTCCTGAATAATATTTGGAATTCCTCCGCCCGCGATAATGACTGCGATAAGCAGAATAAGCGTCCCAATAAACATGACCGCTCCCTGGATCGCATCAGTGACAGCTACAGCGCGAAATCCGCCGATAATAACATAAAACATAACTGATACAACAAATACAAATAAGGCCGAAGTATAGCTTAATCCTGTCAAGGACTCAATGAGCCTTGCCCCACCCACCCATTGGGCGGCCATGGATGAGAAAAGAAAAACAATGATGCTGATTGCCGATAACAGCACAACCCACTTGCTCTGGTACCGTTCTTTTAAAAAATCAATAAGGGTTACCGCCTGGTATTGCCGGGCGATGATGGCAAACTTTTTCCCAAGGACCATGAGAACAAAATATCCTGTTACCACCTGGGACATAGCCAGAAGCACCCAGCCAAGACCCTGGGTATAGGCTGCCCCTGGTCCGCCAATAAAGCTGCTTGCACTCCCATAGGTTGCCATCATGGTCATCGCTAAAATGAAACCGCCGAGCTCTCTTCCGCCAAGAAAATATTCCTGCAAAAACGAATTGGACTTATTCATATTCCTGCTGGCCCAAAGCCCTGCAATAAAAATAAGGATTAAAAACACAATTAATGGTGTGACAACTTCCCACTTCATTTCTTTGGCGCTCCCCCTTTCATCTCTTCATCAAAGGGGACTTCCCTGAAGAAAAATTTCACTGCAAATATGACTAGAATGCACATGATAACAAAGCCGGCTACACAGCTGTAAAAAAACCATGCAGGCAAGCCAAATATGTACTGGTACTCATCGGCCGGCTTGGAGCCCATGCCATAGGCAAAGCCAAACCACCAGATGAAATTGATCAGAACGAGACCAACACCGATCCATGCCTCTTTTTCAGCAATCTTAAACCGCGGGTCCTTCTGATTGGTCTTCTTATCCATTTCAACCTCCTGCTAAACACACATGACCTATGCTGAATTAAATAAAAAACTTACCCTTAGTATTCTATCCGAACACCAAAAATTTGCATAGGGGAGCATAAGAAGGTTACCTAAAAATAAAGCACTCACATGCAATTTCATATCTTAAGCTTAAGTACATAAAAAAGAAGCAGGAAACCTCCCTGCTTCACCGCACTAACGCACTGGGGGTCAGGCCCCCAGTAGTTTAAAGCACTAACGCGTCGGGGGACTGTCCCCCACTAGTTTAAAGTGCTGCAGTATTAATTGTTTTTGCTGCTGTTTCTTTTTTGCAAAGTTTAACAAATAAGTATACAAGCGGTGTGTCGAGAAGTGCGACGGTAAATTTAAAGGCGTATTGTGTTAGAATCAGGCCGAACAGCGCGCTGATTGGCATGGTTCCGTAGAAGGCTACAAAGATAAAGACAGTTGTGTCAATCAGCTGACTTGTAACCGTTGAAAGGTTATTTCGCAGCCATAATTTCTTACTGCCATGCTTTTCCTTTAATTTATGGAAGACAAATACGTCTAGGTTCTGACTTATGAAATAAGACAGCAAGCTTGCAATAGTGACACGAAAGCTTCCGCTTAAGATCGTTTCAAATTCTGACTGCGCCTCAAAAAATGGTGCCGCCGGCAGCTGGATGGCCGCATAAATAAAAATTCCGGCAAAAATCTGCGTGATAAATCCAGCAAGAACGGTTTTTCGAGCCGCTTCCTTTCCATATACTTCACCAATAATATCTGTAATTGGGTACGTAAAAACATAAACAATAACGGCTGCCGGGAGCATCGCCCAGCCTCCTAAACTAAAAAGCTTCACAGCTAAGATATTAGATAAAATGAGCAGTCCCGTAAAAGCTGCATTTAAATATAATAGCATTCCCATTCATTCCTCCCCTCAAATTCGGGACAAAGGGCCTATGACGTTCGCGCGGGACAAGGTGCCTGTCCCTCTGTCCTTTTATCGGTTGTCGACGGTTTCTGGGTAGAGATCGTGGTTCATTAGGCGGTTCTCTGCCATTTTTTCATACTTTGTGCCTGGCTTACCGTAATTGCAGTAAGGGTCGATGGAGATTCCTCCTCTTGGGGTAAATTTCCCCCATACCTCAATATATCGCGGATCCATTAGCTCGATGAGGTCATTCATGATGATGTTCATGCAATCCTCATGGAAATCACCATGGTTCCGAAAACTAAATAAATAAAGCTTTAAAGACTTGCTTTCAACCATTTTTTTATCAGGGATATAGCTGATGTAAATCGTTGCAAAATCTGGCTGTCCCGTGATAGGACAAAGACTTGTAAATTCCGGGCAGTTGAATTTCACAAAATAATCACGGTACGGATGCTTATTGTCAAACGACTCCAAAATCTCCGGTGAGTACTCAAACAAATACTTCGTCCCTTGATTGCCCAATAAGGTAATATCCTTAAGCTCCTCTTCTTTTCTTCCAGACATAAAAAAATCCTCCTTTATATGACCGCGCCAATAAAAGAGGTTCACTAAAAGCTCCATAAAAATATAAAAACCATATCCTCTTTGGATATGGTTGATTATTTTTAATCAAAGCCATAGTTTTTTATAGAGGGTGAAGCTATGAACCTCTCCCGCTGGACACGGGAAGTTATGAAGTTTTTCAGGTAGACTAAAACACAGTCTCGTGTACCTGCCGAAAAACATAATAGTGGATAAACAACTTTCTGTCAATAGGACGTTTAAGAGGAATAGACCTTTCCACTATTTACATAGTATAATTAGCAGGATATTTTTAAAGAAAGGTGTTATTACTATATGTGGAATGAATTTAAAAAATTCGCACTCAAAGGAAATGTACTAGATCTTGCTGTCGGGGTAATTATCGGGGCTGCGTTCGGAAAAATTGTTTCCTCTCTTGTTGAAGACATCATCATGCCTCTTGTTGGTCTTCTTGTTGGGGGAATTGATTTAAAAGAATTAGCTTTTACGGTTGGGTCAGCTGAAGTCAAATACGGGATGTTTGTACAAAATGTGGTTGACTTCCTAATTGTGGCCTTCTCAATCTTTATGTTTGTCCGTCTAGTCAATAAATGGTTTAAAAAGAAAGAGGAACCGAAACGTGAAGCACCAAAGGTAGATACAAAAGAGGCTTTGTTAACAGAAATCAGAGATTTATTAAAAGAAAGATAATTTTTTATGAAACTCTTTTTATGGACAAACGTATATTTAGGTAAGAAATATGATGAGGTGAATTAAATGTACTATCAACAAACAGCTAATAATAGTTATATGCCGTCAGTATTAAGAGCATTTGCCCTATCGCTTGCTGTTGCTTTCGCGGGTACAATGGCGGGTGTATTTGTGCCGCCGGCGTTGTTTTTGCCGCTGATTATCTTAGAATTCGTTATGTTAATCTTTGCGTTCTTTATTCGCAGGAAAAAAGCGATGTCCTATACCTTTTTATACGCATTTACATTTATATCCGGTGTAACGACCTACCCAATTGTTTCTCATTATTTAACAGCCATCGGGCCAAATCCAGTGCTGCTTGCACTCGCGACAACCACAACTGTATTTACCGGCTTAGCAATTTATGCATCAACAACAAAGCGTGACTTAAGCTTTTTGGGCGGCATGCTAATGGCAGCATTGCTGGCTCTCATTGCGATATCTATTTTTAATATCTTCTGGCCGTTAAGCTCCACAGGCATGCTTGCCTTTTCATTCATTGGTGTACTGGTATTCAGCGGATACATTTTATTCGATTTCAATCGGATGAAGCACCACGGAGTTTCCGCAGAAGAGGTTCCGCTTATGGCACTAAACCTATACCTGGACTTTATCAACCTGTTCATCAGCATCCTTCGTATCTTCGGGATTCTTGGAAGCAGGGACTAATCTAGACTAGCACCAAAAAGCAGGGGAATTCATTCCCCTGCTTTTTTGCATTCGCCACATTCGGATCACCTTGCCGCTTTAACGCTTTACTCCTGCGGGGGCCTGTCCCCCGATGCTTTAACGCTTTACTCTCGCGGGGGCCTGTCCCCCGGCGCTTTAAAGCACTCCAGAAAAGAGTCTGGCGAAGGATTCTTTGGTTCGTTCGGCGAAGCCTCTTTTGTAGTATTGGACTGAGTTGATTTTTTCGCTTTCTTTCATGTCTTCTTCGTAGTGAGCAACGAGGTCGCGGATGGAGCTTGTACCATACAATAGTACATTGACCTCAAAGTTCAGGTGGAAGCTGCGCATGTCCATATTGGCCGTTCCCAATGAGGCGAGGTTCCCATCAATAATAATAACCTTTTGATGCAGGAATCCCTTTTTATAAGAATATATCTCTGCTCCGTATCGCAGCAGCTCGGAAAAATAAGACCGGCTTGCGTATTGTGTCAGGAAACCGTCATTGACTTCCGGAACCATGATTTTAACCTCAATCCCTTTTGCAGCCGCTACCCTTAATGCCGTTCGAATGGCTTCATCTGGAACCAGATATGGAGTTGCAATCCAAATCGACTTCATAGCTGACGAAATCATCGAAAAGTAAAAATCGCTCATAATCCCCTGCTGTGTATCCGGACCGCTTACAACCACCTGCACAGCCCCATCAAGCACGCCGTCATCCACCTTAGGCTTATTGTCTGTATATCTTTGAATCATTTTCTCATTGCTCACATACTCCCAATCAAGCAAAAACACCATATGTAAAGTATAAACCGCTTCCCCCAAAAGGAGCATATGGGTATCCCGCCAAAAACCGACCTTTTTATCCCTTCCAAGGTACTCTATGCCAACATTCAGCCCGCCAACAAAACCAATCTCCCCATCAATAACAATGATCTTTCGATGGTTTCGAAAATTAATTTTCTGATTGAAAAATCCATACTTTAAAGGCGAAAACATCTGAACCTTAATACCGGCCCCTTCCATGGCCTTAAGGTCATTAGGATCCATCTTTCTGCTTCCAACGGCATCTGCCATGAACAGCACCTCAACGCCTTCAAGCGCTTTTTCAATTAAAATTGAAATCAATTCCTTGCCAAGTTCATCTGTGCGATAAATATAATATTCCATATGGATAAAGGTTTTGGCTTCTTTCAGCCTTCTTTTGATTTCCGAAAAAGTTTCCTCGCCATTTTTTAAAATTGCCGCACGGGATTCCGTACTGATCGGTGTTGGCGATGCGTTTTGGGCAAATTTAACAAACATATGCTGGTTATCCTGCAAAAAAGAAAGATCATCAGGGATATCCTTCTGAAGCAGCTTCCTCCATTCGTCCCTGTTGTATTTGCGCTTGCTTTTAAACAGATATCCTTTTAAGTAAAGCTGACCGGAAAATAAGTAAAACAAATAGCCAAACACTGGGAAAAATACGAGGACATATATCCATAACAATGTCGCTTGCGGTGAGCGATTTTCTAGCATTAATGAAAAAATGCTGACAGCGAGTGTTGAAAAGTATAACAGAGTAAGCCCATACTTAACGGGAGGACTTACTGGATAAAACAAAAGCAGAATTAAAGAAGTAATTAATATAAAGGCAATAACAAATTCTCCCCGGCGCTTTCTCATTTTATCGCTCTCCATGTCTAGTTGTCGTAAGCATATCCTTTCCAAATTGCTCATTTTTCATTTGGCTATATTAAATTAGGCCGTTGTTTTCCTCTCCAGGCGCTTAAAATTACATTAAACTTTAACACAGCTTTCATTTAGAAAGGCCCCTTTCTTACTTTCATTCCTTTTTTTACGCCATGTAAAACCTTATCCTATTATCAAATTAGCCTCTAATTTGTTAAGATAGGGAAGATGTAATTTTTAAAGATAAAACGAACACAGGAATCTTGGGTGTTTGGAAGGAGTATTTAGATGAGCAAGTCAAAACTTTGCAAAGAATCATTTGTTGTAAAAACAAGTATTGTGCTTCCGCCGGATACAAATGCACACGGAACCCTGTTTGGCGGAAAACTGATGGCCTATATTGATGATGCTGCAGGGATTTCTGCGATGCGCCATTCACGCTGCAACGTAGTAACGGCATCCACAGACTCGGTTGATTTCCTGCATCCAATCTACCAGGGAAATGCCGTTTGTCTGGAATCATTTGTTACATACACAGGAAGAACCTCTATGGAGGTGTTTGTAAAAGTAACGGCTGAGGATTTAATAACAGGGGAACGAAATATATGCGCAATGTCCTTCATTACAATGGTAGCTATTGATGAAAATGGCAAGCCAACAGCAGTTCCCCAGGTGATTCCAGAAACAGATGAGGAAAAAAATCTCCATGAATCAGCAAAAGAGCGGGCAGAAATCCGTAAAAAAAGAAAAATTGACAGTGAACACCGGGCAAAAACATTTGGATATTAAATAAAAGCTGCAAGGCGGCTTTGAGATTCTTAGTTGAAAACTATAAAAGGAGGGGCCTTTATGCTCCTCCTGTTTTCATTCAAAAATGTATCTCCTTTTGCGGTGAAAGAAAAATACTGACGCCAATCTTTTTACAGATGGTTAAATAATGCATAAGGAACAGGACAACCGCGCCAGCATTCATCCCGATAATGATTCCGTCCATTTGAAAGCTGTGCATGGAACCAAGGAGATACATAACCGCAAACGAAACCACGGTTGACCAGACAAAATGATAAAACGCTTCTTTCATTAGGCCAAGGCCTATCAAGAAAGCCTGCATCGGAATGATAAAATAATGCAGCAGGAAAAATGGCCAGAGCAATTGTAAGTAAAGCGCCGCATCATACGAGTGGAAAAAATTCATTGTGATTGGTTTAGCGAAGAAGTAGAAAAAAGTGACCGCTGGAATCCCATAAATGAGCGTAATGACCAGCACCTGCTGAAGAAGCTTTTGCAGTTTGTCTATATTCTTTTCCGCGTAGGCTTCAGAAACCGTTGGAATCAGCATGATTAGAAAAGAATGGGCAATAAAGGCTGGGAAAAACCCAATCGTCATCGCAATTCCCGCAAGCATTCCAAAATGCTCTGTAGCAACGGCACCGCTCACACCTGCCTGTAAAAGGGCAGCCTTAATCAGGAATGGCTCGACTGCATGTGTCAACGCATGAAAAACCCGTAAAGCCGTCGTAGGAATCGAAACCGCAAGCAGGTTCTTCCTTACCGATTTCCCGCTTAACTTCTCGCCGGGCTCACGCTTTGCCTGCTGGTATTGAATGATAAACATATGAAGCAAATATAGAAAAACAACAACCTCACTGCCTATGAAACTGCAAAAGGCAATAAACACAGCTGTACCTGTTTCAAACTGAAAAAATTGAAACAGAAAGACTAATAGCAGAAGCTGAAAAACTTTTCTCAATAAATTGTAAGTGGCAATCTTCCCCATCTGCTGCTTGCCCATAAAATATCCTCTTGTTATCGAGGAAAATGAGACAATCGGAATAAACGCTACAACAACCCATCGCAAATAAGGGTGGTATTGATCAAATACTGTAATAAATGGCATGATAAACATAGCAATTGGCAGCAGAACGGCTGTGAAAAGAATAGTCCATTTAATCACGTGATTTAGCATGCTTTGATGGTACTTGCTGTCCTTTTCTGCAATAAACTTGGAAATCGAAACAGGGAGCTCAAAGCTCGCCAGCAGAACGATTAAAAAAATGGTTGGAAGAATAGACATATACATGCCAAGCCCTCTTTCCCCCAGTTCCCGTGCCAGCACCATATTGACCAAAAACTCGATGCACTCGCCGGCAAAAGCGGCAACAGCAAGTAGCAGTGTTCCCCTAAAAAATTTATTCATTGTAACTCTCCTTATACTTTGCCAATACAAGCTCTATATAAGATATGAGACAAGTTCTAATAATATTTAGCTGATTTCTTAAAAATGAAGGATTTTCCCTAAACCAGCAAAAGCGATCTTTTTATGGATAAATTTAACACCCAGAATCAATATTAATAGGTGAAAATAAAATTGGAAGAGGACCGTATTCATATGAGTTTATCAGAATTAACCATTGACCTGATTGCCGGCTTCTTTTTCTTATTTATTATCGTAAAATTTGTCGGAAGAAAAATTATTAACCAAATTTCCCCTTTTACATTTACTGCGTCCATTGTGTTAAGTGAAATACTTGGAAATGCCATTTATGAGAAGAGAGTTGGTACTTTATATATTATTTACGCCATGAGCCTGTGGGGTGCTCTATTATTCATCGTTGAATATCTGGATCGAAAGTTTTTATTTTTTCGCGGGATTGTTCAAGGAAAGCCGATTGCTCTTATTAAAAACGGTGTAGTTGACCGGGAGGCACTGAAAAAGAGCCGGATGAATCTCAATCAGCTGCAAAGCCTGCTCCGCCAAAGCGAAACTTTTTCTATCCGTGAGGTTGCCTTTTGCTACTTAGAGGGAAATGGCTCAATTAGTATTCTTAAAAAGTCTCCCTATCAGAAAACGACACAGGAAGACTTTAATATGACACCGAGTGCTGTATATGTTCCAGTTACTCTTATTCGCGATGGAGTAGTACTGTGGGATGAAGTGAAGGATTTCGGAAAAGATGAAGCATGGCTAAACCAGCAGCTCTCCTCACAAGGAATCTTTAGCTATGAAGAAATTTTTATTGCTGAATGGCTTGAAGGTGACGGAATGTTTGTTCAAACCCTTAAACAATAAAGGACAGAGGGGTACATCCCTCTGCCGCTTTACTGCCTAACCATTTTAATTTTTGCTGCTTCAGAGAGCTTCGATACCCCTGATAGAGCAAGCGAGACTTCGGCTTCTTGAATAAATCTTTCAAGAAACTTTTCAACCCCCTCTTGTCCGCGGGCGGCCAGCGCATAATAGAAAGGCCTTCCAATCAGAACACCATCTGCACCTAAAGCCAGCGCCTTCACTGCATCAATTCCGCGGCGAATACCGCTATCTAGTAAAACAGGGATTTGGCCCTGCACAGCCTCAACAATGGCCGGCAGCGCATCAATAGAAGCAATAACTCCATCCAGCTGCCGTCCTCCATGGTTGGAAACAATGATGCCGTCCGCTCCATTTTCGACAGCTTCTCTTGCATCTTCAGGGTGGAGGATGCCTTTGATTAAAATGGGCAAATTCGTGCGTTCCTTAAGTTCTCTGACATTCTTCCAATCCAGAGCCGGGTGATGCAGGCAATCGACAATTCCCTCAATAATCGAGTCAAAATCATTGTCAGGCAAGGACTTCATAAATACAGGATCCTGTTCAAAGTTCGCCATGCCAAAGCCTTGGGAAAGCGGTGAAAACTTATTTCGAAGATCTCCTTCTCTCCAGCCGAGCATAACCGTATCAACAGTTAGAACAACAGCTTCATAGCCAGCCTGTTCTGCTCTTTCAACCATGCTGAAGGAAATGTCTTTACTGCGTCCGGACCAGTATAGCTGAAACCATTTTGAGCTATTTGGGGCAGCGAAGGCAATATCTTCTATCGAGTAGCTGGAAACCGTACTGACAATCAATGGAACGTTCATATTTGCCGCCGCTCTTGCTGTTGCCAGCTCCCCCTCTTCATTTGCCAGCCTTTGCATGCCAATGGGAGAAAGAAAGAATGGGTTGTCATAAGTTCGGCCAAATAAGGATAACTTCATATCCACTTGAGAAACATCATTCAGCATTCTTGGAATCATAGCCCATTTTTTAAAGGCTTGAGCATTTCTCGAAGCTGTCTCTTCTCCGCCTGCTCCTGTGCTGACGTAACCAAATCCGCCGCTGCTCATTTTCTGAGAAGCTTCCTGCTTCCATTCCTCAAAGGTTAATGGGACATCTGGCTCTGCGCTGATTCTTTCCATTAAGCGGTCACGATTTTCAACTTTCATGTTCATCTCTTCCTTCTTTTTATATATAAAAAAGGGAAGAATCCGCTGCCATTCTGCAAATTTATGCAAAGCTGGCGCGGATCTTCACTCATACTTTAGAAAACAAATAAATGGGCAATCACAACAATGACAGGCAAGGTAATAATAGTTCTTTCAAGGAAAATAATAAATAATTCCAAGAAGTTAACTGGAATGTTTGATCGTAAAATCAGGATCCCAATTTCAGACATATAAATTAATTGGGTTAAAGAAAGACCTGCAACTATAAAACGAGTCAGTTCACTTTCAATTCCGCTTCCGATAACCGGCGGCAAGAACATATCGGCAAATCCAACAAGCATCGTTTTGGCGGCAGCCCCTGCTTCAGGCACCTGCATAAGCTCTAATAGCGGTACAAAAGGATAAGAGATAATTTGGAAAAATGGCGTATATTCAGCAACAATTAATGCTGCAGCACCTAGACTCATTACTAGCGGGATTAGCCCCATCCAAATATCTAATACAGTTTCTACTCCATTGGCAAATAATTTCTTTCCGTTAGGCGCATTTTTTGCTTTTTCTAACGCTTGATGCCAGCCCCACTGCAAATTAGATACGCCTTCTGGAATGGTCTCATCGATTTGCTGCCCAACAGGTTCATAATAGGTATTAGCCTTTCTTGATAAAGGAGGGATTCTAGGCATAATGACGGCAGCAACTACACAGGCAACGGATACAGTTAAGTAAAAAGGAATAAATAAATGTCCAAGACCGACAACATTAGCAACTACTAAGCTAAAGGCTATAGAGGCAATTGAAAAAGTCGTAGCAATAACAGCAGCTTCTCTTTTTGTATAATAGCCTTCATCATACTGCTTGGTTGTAACTAATACCCCTACTGTTCCCGCTCCCATCCATGATGCTAAACAGTCAATGGAAGAACGTCCCGGAAGTGTAAATAATGGACGCATAAATTTCTGCACTAGCGCACCGATAAATTCCATTAATCCGAATTCAACTAATAATGGCAAAAGAATGCCCGCGAATAAAAACCAGGTTAATAATACAGGGGATAAATCATAAAGAACCACTCCTCCTGTATTTCGGGACCAAATAAACTCAGGACCTGCCTCTAATAAGGTCATCAAACCGACAGCAAATCCAATCAAACGCATAATTAAGCCAAATGGGCCTGTATGAAAGATCCCTTTTAGAAAACGGCTATCCATGATAAAGCTTGGCTTTGCTATTGTTGTCACCACTGTCATCAAAGCGGATATTCCGAGCATAATGACAATAAATGCCGGTAAATAATCATTAAACGTATTTTTCACCAATGTTGCGAGTATCCCTACACCTATTGTCACTTCTCCGTTGTATTTTACGGGAAGGAGAAACAACAGGGCTCCGATTAAAGACGGGATAATAAACTTCCACTGTGCCGCTGTATCAGCTTTCGGGTTTATTCTTGTTTCAGCTTTCATATTTTTCGCCTCCTATTTTTGAAAAAGTTCCGTTTCGTACTCTGTCAGTGCTTCATCTAATGCAGCTAATCCCTGATCAATCTGCTGTTTATTGACAACAAGCGGGGGAATCATGCGGATTACCTCGCCTGAGTTGCCGCATAAATAGAAGAGAACGCCCTTTTCCAAGGAGGCATTTAATAGTTTCATAACGCCATCCCCGTTAGGCTTGTGAGTTTTTGGATCAATAATTTCAATCCCAATCATTAAACCGACACCTCTTACGCTGCCAATAACCGGATGCTTATCCTGCATCTTTTTCAATATTTCCATTGCGTATTTTCCCATTTGCTTCGTATTTTCAAGGAGATTTTCCTCTTTAAAGACCTCTAATGATGCCAATGCGGCAGAGCAAGCAAGCGGGTTGCCGCCAAATGTAGTTCCGTGGGAACCAAGCGGCCATTTAAGCATCAGTTCTTTAGATGCGACCGTTGCACTCAGCGGAAGACCTGCTGCAATTCCTTTGGCAATCGCCATAATATCTGGAGTTACATCAAATGTCTGTGCAGCAAACCATTCCCCTGTACGGCCAAAGCCTGTCTGCACCTCATCAAAAATAAGAAGAATGTCATGGCGGTCACAGATTTCTCTGATCTTCTTCAGCCAATTTTTTGGAGGAATGATATATCCGCCTTCACCCATCACGGGTTCAATAATCATGCAGGCAACCTCTTCAGGGTCTACCTGATGCTTAAAAAGAGATTCTGCATCACGTTCAAGCTTTTCCGGGAAGTACTCTTCTGGATCTAATCCATCCGGGCAATCCATTGGGTTAGCATATGGCAATTGATAGGTCAGCCATGATGGCTGCAGATATTTGCGGTACTTGCTTTTTGATGTTGTGACACTTAGTGCCCCAATGGAACGGCCATGGAAACAGCCGGTAAACGAAACAACGTAAGGTCTCTTTGTTACATATTTTGCTAGTTTGATAGCTCCCTCGATAGCTTCTGTCCCGCTGTTGGCAAAAAAGAAATTATCCAGATTGCCGGGCATAATTTTGCCTAGTTCTTCGGCCAATCGAAGGATAGATTCATAGATAATGACACCGGACGGTCCATGAACGAGATGATCTACACCTGCTTTAATAGCCTCGACCACCTTAGGATGACGGTGCCCAACATTTTCTACAGCAATTCCAGATGTAAAATCAAGATATTCCTTGCCATCCACGCCGTAATAATAGCAGCCCTCCGCCTTTACAACAGGGAGATTGGGATGGTCCTTTGCCATGCTTGGTGCTAAGAAGTCTGAAATATTATTTACTAAATGGTCCCATTTTTGTTCGCTCATTTTTATACCTCCAGGTTCATTTCCAGCTGTCTGATTTCCGCCAATATGCTTAACTACTCGTATTTTTTTAATTTCCTGACAACGGAAGGCTGACTGATGCCTAACTCCTTTGCCATTTCTGTTGTTGTTTTATACTTTTCCTTTGCCTCAAGGATGACTTTTCGTTCAACCTCTTCAAGAATTTGCGGGAGGGTTTGTCCTTTAAAAAGGTCCAGGTCTTCTTTTTTCGGCAGATGCCGGTATTCTTTTGGAAGGGCGTCTTTTTTTATAACAACTGCGCTGCTGTTTGCTATTAGCTGTTCAACTAATCCTTCCAGTTCCTTTACCTTTCCGTCCCATTCAAAATGGAGAAGATGACCGATGAGTTCGTCATCTAATTGATGCACGCGCCCTGCCTGCTTGGAATACTTTTGCACAAAGTAGTGAATCAAGGCCAAGATATCTTTTCCTTCTCTCGTTGAAGGATTTACGCTTTCAGACACAGCCGTCTTTTTTCTCAGCG
Source organism: Cytobacillus sp. MT66 (assembly GCF_058792595.1). Taxonomy (NCBI): domain Bacteria; kingdom Bacillati; phylum Bacillota; class Bacilli; order Caryophanales; family Bacillaceae; genus Cytobacillus; species Cytobacillus sp. MT66. The sequence continues at coordinate 349,804 of NZ_JBXAFB010000004.1, read as the reverse complement.
CTGCTAGCTCTTCTTTCACACTTTGCATCTCATCTTCGAGATTGCCTAAATATTCTTTTATCAGGAGAAGCTCAGAAATATCATAGGAATAGCTGACAACTTGTTCGATTTCACCCGCTTCATTGAAAACAGGAATGCCCGTGATAAGGATCTTTTTCCCGGATAAGGCCGTCTGTACAAGAATGACCTTTTTCCTCCTGTGCAAAACAATCGGGGTGATGGCCGGCTGAAATATTCCTTCCTTTTGAAGATCATAAACTGATTTACCAAGAAGGCTTTCAGGTCTAATGCCATAATGAGTTCCACTGCCTTTGCTGGCCTTAATGATTCTTCCTTCCGAATTGGTTACGATAATATCTTCTTCAATGGATTGGATAACTTCTTCCTCATTGTTCCAATCTAAAAATATACCATTCATTTTTATTCACCTATCCATTATTCATTTTTGAATAGCTGATCTGCACCATTTTCATCAATACCAGTATTTCTAATAATTCAGTTATAAATAATTATTCATCGATGGATATTATTATACATATACCTATCATTTTTGAATAGTACTTTTCTGAAAAAATTTATAAAAATTCAAGTTTATGCATATAAAAACAAAAAAAGAACCTTTTACACAGGTTCTTCCGGATTATCTTCTATTTAATTAACCAGTGAATGCTTGAAGGCATAGATGACAGCCTGGGTACGGTCTTGGACTTGGAGTTTGCTGAGGATATTGCTGACGTGTGTTTTGACTGTTTTTAAAGCAATGAATAGTTCGTCGGCGATTTCCTGATTGGTTTTTCCCTGGGCCATGAGAAGCAGAATCTCCATTTCCCTTCCTGTCAGTTCTTCGTGTAGCAGCTGCTGTTTTTTCTGCCTCATCTTTACCATCATTTTCCCCGTAACCTCCGGCTCAAGGACTGTTTGGCCATGGTAAGTGGATCTGACAGCATCAGCAATTTCGCTGGCCTTAGAGGTTTTCAGCATATAGCTGGTTGCACCGGCTTCCAATGCAGGATACACTTTATCATCATCAAGAAAGCTTGTGACAATGATAATTTTCGCTTCTGGCCATTGCTGAATAATGTTACTCGTTGCTTCAATGCCATCCATTTCCTTCATTACAAGATCCATTAGGATAATATCCGGCCTTAATTCCAGTGCAAGATCAATAGCCGTTCTTCCGTTATCGGCCTCGCCAACAACCTCAATATCCGGCTGTGCAGACAAATAGGAAGAGACCCCTATTCTTACCATCTCATGATCATCGACAAATAAAACCTTAATCATTCATTTCACCCCCAGACTCCATAATAGGCACCTTCACCTCAAGACGAGTTCCCTTATCCTTAAGACTGATAATTTTCAATGTGCCCCCAACCTCAATAGCGCGCTCATACATATTTTGCAATCCATAGGAACCTGCTTTTGCCTCTTCGACGTTAAAGCCAACTCCATCATCGATGACACGTAAAATGACAAATTGATCTCTTTGGATCAATAGAACCTCCAAGCCTGATGCTTTTGCATGCCGCAGGGTATTCGAAACAGATTCTTGAAGAATGCGGAACAAATGGTCCTCAATCCCCTTATCAAGCGGGAATTCTTCTACTTTCCATTTTATCTCGATGGTAACCTTTTGTGATAATTCAATTAATAGCTCACGAATTCCTTCCTGAATCGTCTTTCCTTTTAAAGCAGCCGGCCTTAAATGGAGAAGAAGCGCTCTCATTTCCAGCTGCGATTGATGAATCATCTCTTCGACCATCTTCAGCTGCTTGGTTTCCCGTTCTTCCCGATCATGCCTTGTCTCATTAATAGCCGACATAAGCATCGATGCGGCAAAAAGCTGCTGGCTAACCGAATCATGCAGTTCCCTTGCCAGCCGGTTTCGTTCTTGTGAAATAATCTCTTGCATCCGGTTATCAAGGTCCTCAGCTTTTTCGGTTGCCAATTTTTGCGAAATCTTTGCCTGCTCAGCGATTTGCTTCTGGATTTTACTGACCCGTTTGATAATCGATTGAAGCTCGGAATCTCCATCCATTAATTTTGTAAGTTCAACATGCCTGCCTTCTTCCATTTCATATAGCCAATTGTCTATCGACTGTATTTGCTTTTTCCAATAAAGTCCTGATATTAGGCCGAATAAAACTCCAATAACAATGCTTGAAGCAGGCAGAAAGATAATGATCGGAATGTCCATAATATCTGTATTCCATAATTCCATCCAATCCATTAACGGGAAACGAAAAATAAAAACCAGAATAAAAATAGCGCAGACAAGCATTGATATGAACGCGCCCCAAACGATCTGCCGCTGAACAGTGCTCATACCCTTTTCACCTCTAAGTCGCCAACAAGCAGTGAGGTGATAATTTTAATCCTCTGCTCTGCCTGATCAAAACCCGGGGTTTGCACCTGGGTATTCTGATTAAATATTTTTCCTTCCTGAACATCCAAAATTTCAGCGGATCCTGCAATGGCCGAATGGTTTACGCTAAGCTCAACGTCATAAGGAATATAGACCTTCACATTTCCGATAATGTTGCGAATAAATATAACTGTTTCTCCTTTTGGCAGCACGGTATAGCTTAAATCGACAAGCGTATCCCCGACTCCCGTCTGGATATTAATATCTCCCCACTCATACACCTGCTCTGGTGTCTTTCTTCTGCCAAAAAGCTGATTAGTGAAAATTGGCTTTTTACTGATGACCGTTTCTTTTTCCAGCTTAACGGCCGGCTCCTTAACAGTTACACGAATATGCTCCGGCTTACGCTTTGATTGAGCATATTGGATGATGAGGTGAACAATAATAGCAAATAATAAAAACTTCAGCGTGATCATATTAAAGATGCTGATGATTAAAAGAATAATTCCAAGCCAAAATAGGATTTTCCCTATACTTTTTGGCATCCACTTTCTGCCTATATAAATCATGCCAGCTTCTACAAGAAGGGAGAATATTAACCCTTGGTTAAAAAAGGCAATTTCTAAAAAAAGTACAACACTTCCAAAAATAAGAATCCAGCTTGTATATTCGCTTTTTACTTTATTTTCCATGCAGCCTTCCTCCTCTCCCTTCTTTTGCTGCCAAAAAGGCGCATGACCTGCGCCTTTTTAGAATAACATGTTTGACCAAGGAAATTAATTAGTTTCCAAACTTTTCATTTCTTTTTCTAATTGAGCAATCTTTGCATCAATTGTACTGCGATAGTAGGAACTATTTACTTGATTTTCAACGCGATCTAAATAGGATTCAATTTCCTGAAATCGTGAATATGGCTGATTGGCATCTTGCTCGTCAAGTACCTTGTTCATTTTTACCTGAGCACGTGTGATATTTTCACGGCCCATTAACTCCATGCGGCGAAGATGCATATCCTTTAGCTTGTGCTTCATTTCTTCGTATTTTTGTTCAAGCTCTGTCAGCTGCTGTGCTGTATGATTTAATGTTTGCTTTAAGCGGGCTGCCCGCTCCTCAAAATAAACCTGCTCCTGGGAAGCAAATGTATACAGTTCGTTTTCTCCAGCCTTTGAAGCAACTTCAGCTTGAGATTTTCTTTTTGCCGCAAGCTCTGCAGCCTGCTGATACTCACGCGAAAACTCTTCTTTCAATACATACTGTCGCTCTAGCAGCTTACGCACCTTTTCTGTTTCTGCTTCAGACTCACGCAAGTATTGGTTTAGCAGCGCAATCGGATTCTTCTTCTCCTTGCGGTCCAATGCCTCATTCAAATCTGCCATAATCAAATCCTTCATGCGAACAAATAAATTTGTCATTGCAATCTCTCCTTTAATACGTTAATACATTGGGGGACAGGCCCCCAATGCTGTAAAGCGTTAAAATCATTTGGGTTTTCCCCATTTGCCTGTAATTACTTTTGATTTAATTCAGACCATTGTTTTTCAAAGTTGGCAAATGGATCGCTCTCTTTAAAATTACTTGTTTTTGCTGTATTCCATTTTGTAATCACAAGGTACAGAATATAGGCAGCAACAAGGCCAAATATCGCTGGGATGTTTGATGCAGCTCCCGTTAGAATGCAAAGCCCTATAATTCCCCAGATCCCTTTTGTCCAGATGGATTGTGCTTTTAGGAACTGTTTGAACACTAGATATAATAGAGCCGCACAGATGGCTAAACCGATGAGTGAACCTAAGTTTGCCAAAAGAACAATGGCTGCTATACCTCCTGCTGCAAGTAAACCAAATTTTTTCATATTCCGTTTCCTCCTTTCTTGATTCCATCTTACCTATTTTCTAGATTTTCAATAACGAGCCTGAGCTTTATTTTCAACTAGGGCTTAAGACGTATCGCAGGAAAGGCGCAAGACATAGAGAAAAACGCTATATGCCTTTACATGAAATGCCGGGGGTTAACCATACTAAGGTTGAGGTTAATGGCGGAAGGCTTTCTATATAGGGGATAATTTTCTGTTGTAAATGACCGGATTTCTTTTGCTGGCCGAAGTTTGGCATAAATCAATCGGAGGTGAAATTCATGGGATTTGCCTGGCTATGTGGACTTCTATTGTTCGTTCAGCCTTATTCAGCTGATGATTTATTATTTATTGAACATGACGGTGAAGAGCTTGCAGCCATTCACCGGGAAGACTATGTCCTCCCCTTCCCTGGTATTCCATTAATGAATCCAGATAAATATCAAGCTCTTTTGAAAACCTTGGATAAACAGATTTATCAGCCTCCGGAGAATGCGTACATCAATAATTCCGGACAGGTGATAAGCGAAAAAACAGGCCACCAGTTATATCACAAGGCTTTTACTGACCTTTTTTATACTTATTTTTATAAAAATAAGAGTTCCAGAATAGAAGTCCCGATCCTTCCGGTTCACCCGCGGGTTGACAGGGATCTGCTCTTGCACATAGGGGTAAAGAAAATTGGCCAATATGTGACCTATTACAATTCAGGAAATAAAGCGCGTTCCCATAATATTTCTCTTGCCGCCCAGGCTATTAATAATCATGTAATTTTTCCGGGAGAGACTTTTTCCTTTAATCGGGTGGTCGGAAAGAGAACGAGAGATCGCGGATACATGAAGGCTCCGGTCATTGTCAGGGGTGAACTGGCTGAGGATATTGGTGGAGGCATTTGCCAGGTGTCATCCACACTCTTTAATGCTGCCGATCATGCAGGTGTGAAGGTGATTGAGCGCTATTCCCACTCAAGACGAGTGCCCTATGTTCCTCCAGGCCGCGATGCAACAGTCAGCTGGTATGGTCCTGATTTCACCTTTAAAAACGATTACAGCTTCCCGCTCCTTATTCGTGCAAGAGCCATTGGCGGCCGGATGATCATTCGCATCTTCTCATCTGATGAAATCGAATACGAACCACGCCCCGTTCCAGGTGCATCCCGCCAGCTGCCAAAAGAAATCCCGAGCCGCGACGCTAACGACTAGCATCCACTTTACCATATCAACGCTTTAAACACCCGGGGGTCAAACACCCGGGGGTCAGGCCCCCGGGGCTTTAACGCGTTAATTATGTGGGGGTCAGGCCCCCAACGCTTTAACGCATTAAATAAGGGCCTATCCACAGCGTGATGCTGTGGATAGGCCCTCGGTTTTAGATTAGTTTGCGGTGGCTTACGATGACACCGTCTTCGTCTGCGTAAACGTAGTCGCCGGGTTTCCAGTCGATGCCTCCGAATGTAACGATGATGTCCCTTTCACCTTTGCCATCCTTACTGCTGCGTTTTGGGTTGCTTCCCAAAGCAAAGATTCCTGTTTCAAGTTGCAGGAGGTCTGCCGTATCGCGGACGCAGCCGTTAATGATCACACCCGCAAGCTTTCTAGTTACTGCAATTTCTCCCAAACGGTCACCTAAAAGAGCACACCTTCTAGAACCGCCTCCATCAACGACTAGAATGTTCCCTTCAGGAATCGTTTCTAAAGCCTCTTTCACTAACACATTATCTTCAAATACTCTAACAGTTGAAATCTGTCCATAGAAGCGCTTTTGATTTCCATAGGATTGAAACGGCTGTTCACAGATATCTAATTCCTTTCCAAATTCATCACATAAATCTGCAGTTTTAAAATCCATTCTAACCCTCCATTCCTCTTCCTTTAATTATTTAATTCCTTGTAAGCATGAGGAATCCTTTTTTAATAGTCAAATTTTTCATCTTTGTCGCATATATATTTTAAGAAAAGCACAATTCCCGCTATAGCCTTTGAGCACCTGCCGAAACCGAACGTAATCGTTATAAGGGAGGTACATGTATGGTATTGTTATCAATAATCACAGTGGGACTGACAATCTGCTTAGGGATTCTGGGTTTGCTGTTTTACTATTTTATCCGGGTTGGTGTAAATCCCGAGGATGTATATAACATCGATCCAGTTCCAGAGGATACTTTTTCAGATGAACATTCAGATGAACATAAGGAATAAAGCAAAGGGCCGCTTTCATAGCAGCCCTTTGTTTGTGAAAACAATGCTATTCATACATACAAAACATACCTATTGGAAAAATTATGTTTGAAGCAAACCAATAGGAGGAATAAACATGCCGTCAAATCATAGTATGCCCCAATATCCTGAATCATATTGGAGAGAAGTTCCACAAGCCTCATTTGAAAAGCTTTCCGAGCATACCTCGGCTGATGTTGTCATTGTCGGCGGGGGGATTACCGGTATCACAGCAGGATATCTTCTTGTTAAAGAAGGCTTAAAGGTTATCATTTTAGAAGCTGGCAGTATTTTAACAGGTACAACTGGCCACACAACAGCAAAGTTAACGGCCCAGCATGGCTTAATCTATGATGAATACATTAATCATTTTGGTTTGGAAAAGGCCAAGCTCTACTATCAATCGCAAAGCAAGGCTATTGATTTAGTCCGTCATTTGGTGAAGGAACACAATATTGATTGTGACTTTAGCGAGGAAAACGCCATTATTTACTCCACAACGGACGAGTATGCCAAAAAACTTGAAATGGAAGCGAAAGCTTATCAAAAACTTGGAATTGACAGCGCTCTGGAGGATAGCATCCCGTTTAACATCCAAACAAAAAATGCTTTGATTATGAAAAATCAAGTCCAATTTCATCCGCTGAAGTATCTGAAAGAGCTCGTTTCGGCATTTGTAAAAGCCGGCGGTATTATTTACGAAAATACCACAGCCGCAGATATTGGCGAAGGCGATCAGCCTGTAGTCATCACCAGAGACGGACATCGAGTAAAAGGGAAACATGTCATCGTTGCCTCCCATTATCCGTTTGTCGATGTGATGGGCTTTTATTTTGCTAGAATGTACCCAAGCCGCTCCTATGTTCTTGGAATAAAATCAGAAAAGGATTTTCCGGGCGGAATGTATATCAGTGCTGAAACACCAACACGTTCTTTAAGATCCACCCCATATAATGACGGAGAACTAATACTGGTAGGCGGCGAAAGCCATAAGACTGGCCAAGGCATTAACATGATGGAACACTATGAGGCATTAACTGCCTTTGCCGATGAGGTCTTCGGTATTTCGGAATTTCCATACCGCTGGTCTGCACAAGATTTAATTACCTTGGATAAGCTGCCATATATCGGGCCAATTACAGGTACAAAACGAAATATTTACGTAGCCACCGGCTTCCGTAAGTGGGGAATGACAAACAGTAATGTTGCAGCGAACCTTTTAAAAGATATGATTATGGAAAAAGAAAATCCATACAGCGAGCTCTATGATCCATCCCGTTTCCAAGCTGACCCAAGTCTTAAAAAAGTTATCTCCATTAATACAGATGTCGCAAGCCATTTAATTAAAGGGAAGCTTGAGGTTGTGACGCGGGAGCCAAATGATCTGAAAGAGGATGAAGGTTCAGTCGTCATGGTTAAAGGGAAGAGAGCCGGCGCCTATAAGGATAAGGATGGTAAACTTCATATAGTGGATACCACATGTACCCATATGGGCTGTGAAACAGAATGGAATGCCGGAGAAAGAACATGGGACTGCCCTTGCCATGGTTCGCGCTACACATATGACGGCGAAGTTTTAAATGGACCAACTAAACTCCCATTAAAGAAAATTGACCTTGATTAAAAACAAAAAAATCCTCTTTCATAATGAAGAGGATTTTTTTTGCGGGAGCTAATCCTGAAAACGGTTCTTTTCCGGATTTTCCTGCCCCGTTGTAAACTCAACTAATTCAGAGCTTGTCCGATTGCCTTTTTTCGCATTCTTATTTCTTTCTGCATTGGCATTCCCTTGTTTTTTTCTGCCCATACCTCAAACTCCTTTTTATGTTTTCAAAAGGTAGTATGGACGATTTTGGCTGCATTATTCAGCATCAATTCTTCAGTTGCTCTGGGCTTACGATTTTTCCGCCGCGCATAACCTTTTTCTCTGCCTTAATGCCAAGCTGATTAGCAAATCTTTTCAGATCGCGCTCTTCCCTTTCCGTTACAATAGATATCACGGTTCCTTCTGCGCCGAAGCGGCCAGTTCTGCCTGATCGATGCACATACTGCTTCGGGTCTCTTGGAAAATCGTAATGAACCACATGGGTGACATCTTTGATATCTAAGCCCCTGGCAGCTACATCTGTTGCTAAAAGCATATTGGTTTTGCCTGTTCGAAAATCTCTAAGCGAAGCTTGGCGGTCCATTTTATTTAAGTCACTATGCAAAAGGCTTGATGGAATTTTGTTGTAAGTTAATTTTTCGGAAATCACTGTCAGGCTGCCGATATCTTTAATAAAAACCAAAGCCTTTAAATCATCAAGTCTTGAGATCTTTTCAAGCATTTTAATTTTTTCCCGCTGTTCAGCAACAAAATAGATATGATCTACCTTTGCCGCCTGAATCGTTTCATCCTTTTCAAGCCTTATCACTTCAGGATTATTGGAAAAATCCATGGCTAACTGTTCAGCTTCCTTCGTCAGGGTTGCTGAAATAAGAATGACTTGGCGCTCGCTTAAGGCTGACTTCACAATATTGCGGGCGATATCAAAATGCTCCTGCGTCAAAAGCTGGTCTGCCTCATCTAGCACGATTGTTTTGACCTCATGCATTTTCAGTTTCTTCTGCTTTATGAGTTCAAGCATTCTTCCTGGAGTGCCAAGCACAACATGTGGATGCTTTTTTAATTTTTCCAGCTGCCGTTTCACATTGGCTCCGCCAATAAAAGATGCAGAGCGAATCCCGCTCCCCTCAGACCATTTTTGAACTTCCTCCAGGATTTGCATCACCAGTTCTTGAGATGGCGCCAAAATGACTGCCTGTATGGCCTTCTTTTCTGGATCAACCTTTTCAAGTAACGGAAGCAAATAGGCGAGTGTCTTTCCCGTTCCTGTAGGTGACTGTGCAACAAGGTCTCTTCCTTCAAGAATATGCGGGATTGCATTTATTTGAATGGATGTGGGCTGCTGAAAACCTTGCTTACTCCATGCTTCCTGTAAAAATGGCTTCAGCTGGCTGATAAGAGATTGTATCATATTTGTCTCCTTTTTTTTGCTTTATGTATTTATTATTATTATGAATCAGAAATCATCATTTAAGTATCGCTATTCATCGTAGCGTAAGTGAGAATGGATGTCTAGTTTCAGTCTTTAAGGCATAAAAAAGATGCTTAGCCCATGCCAAGCATCTTTTTCAATACTTTATTCTACGCAGTCTTTGTCAGCTTTTCTTGCTTTTCCTTTTTACGGACTTCGTTGAAGATTTTTGTTTCAGCCACAACAACACCAGACAGGAAGAGCAGACCGATTAAGTTCGGAATAGCCATTAATGCGTTAAAGATATCTGAAATCGTCCAAACTAAGCCTAGACTTGCTCCTGCTCCAAGAAGAACAGTAGTTGTATAAATCACTCGGTAGACAAAAATAGAACGAGTTCCGAATAAATATTCAAAACACTTTTCTCCATAATATGCCCAGCCCAGTACTGTGGAATAAGCGAAAAAGATTAACCCTAGAGTAACTACCCAGCCGCCAACACCTGGAAGCAGAAGGTCAAAAGTTTTGGTTGTTAACGCTGCACCTGTTTCACCGCCGGTATATAGACCTCCCATAACGAGTGTGATACCTGTAATGGAACAAACGACAACTGTATCTAAAAATGTACCCGTCATAGAAATAAGTGCCTGACGGCCAGGATAGTCCGTTTTTGCCGCAGCAGCTGCAATCGGCGCGGACCCCATCCCTGCTTCGTTTGAGAAAACACCGCGGGCAACCCCGTAGCGAATAACAGCCCCGATAGCTCCACCGGCAACAGCTTGTCCAGTAAACGCATCAGAGAAAATTAATCCGATAGCCGCTGGAAGCTCAGAAATATTTATTAAAATAATAACCAAACCGCCTAGAACATAAAAAATAGCCATAAAAGGAACAAAGAAGGATGTAACTTTTCCGATACTTTTAATCCCGCCAATAAGAACAAGTCCAGTTCCAATTGTTAAAACAATACCAGTAATCCAAGGATTAATACCAAAGCTTGACTCAACTGCCGCAGCAACAGAGTTAGATTGAACCGAACTTCCGATACCGAAAGCAGCAATTGCTCCAAAAAAGGCAAATAAGATGGCAAGCCACTTCCAGCCTAATCCTCTTTCAATATAATACATCGGGCCCCCGGCCATTTGTCCATTTTTTCCGACAGTCCGATACTTAACAGCCAATATGGCTTCAGCGTACTTGGTTGCCATTCCAACAAGAGCTGTAATCCACATCCAGAAAACGGCACCAGGCCCTCCAAGAACAACAGCTGTGGCGACACCTGCAATGTTCCCTGTCCCAATAGTCGCTGCCAATGCTGTCATCAGGGATTGGAAGTGAGAAATATCCCCTTCTGACTTTTTATCCTGATTTTTGGAGAATGCGAGTTTAAGCGCATAAGGCAGGTTGCTAAACTGCATGAACCCAAGACGAATAGATAGGAATAGACCTGTTCCAACTATCAATATAAGCACAGGCGGACCCCAGACAAAGTCCGATATTTTTGTTAGTATTTCGCTGAATGACATGTACATTTCCCCCTGACTTTTTTATGTCTTTCAAAGTTATCCATATAATTCTGAATATTGATGATATTAGGAATTATAAATTATAGTAGAAAATAATACAATATTTTTTTAATATTTTATTATGAAATTTCCCACCATATAAATTTTTCCCACTTTTCAAGCAACATTATCTTTATAGAAATTATACCCAAGCAACTGATATATAACAATATAAAAATATGAAATTTTGTTATATATCATATTTAAAACCTAAATTTCTCTAGGAAAATATCCCATTTTGCATTTCGCTTCATATTTTCCCTAACTTCGCTATACTATATTTAGGGAACCGAAATAACAAATGGAAAGAAGTGTATATGAAAGGATGAGTCCTGAAGCCAAACGTAATTTAGGCATCATGTGGTTTGCAAATTTCTTTGTTGCTGGCAGTATGACAATGGTTTTGCCATTTATATCTCTATATATTGAATCATTCGGCAATTTTTCATCGACCTATGTCCAGCATTGGTCAGGCTGGATCTTTGCCATTACCTTTGTAACGGCCTTTGTCTTTTCGCCAATATGGGGCCGAATCGGTGACCTGTACGGGCGAAAAAAGATTCTTATCCTCTCCGGTATAGGCATGGGGCTCTCTATTTTCCTTATGGGTTACTGTACATCTGTTTGGCAGCTGTTTTTGCTTCGTCTGTTTATGGGGATATTTACAGGATTTGTCCCAATGTCCCAAGCCTTTATTTCTACACAGACACCAAAGGAAATAGCCGGAAAGGTTATGGGAACACTGCAAACAGGAAGCATTACAGGTTCACTCCTTGGACCTCTGCTTGGAGGTGCCTTAGCTGATACATTTGGCTATGCTGATACCTTTAAATGGACCTCCATCTCCATTTTTATTTCTGCCTTTCTCGTGTTATTTACAAAAGAAATGATCTATCAATCGAGCGGAGATAAGCAGAAAAATTATTCTAGTAAAGAAGTAATCCTTCATATTATTCATCATCCAATACTATTAACCGTTTTGCTCATTTCTGCACTTATTCAAATGGCGCATTTCAGCATTCAGCCCATTTTATCTTTATATGTAAGCGAGCTGCATGGTACAGAAAACCTTGCTTTATTCGCAGGAATTGCTTTTTCCATCGGCGGTCTTGGCAACCTGTTTATGGCAAGGAAATGGGGAAAGTTAGGGGATCGATATGGATATGTTAAATTGCTTATTCTTTTATTATTCCTGGCTGGGCTTTTCTATCTGCCAGGAGGATTTGTAAGCAGCTACTGGCAGCTTGTCCTCATTCGTTTTACTCTCGGTGTAACGATAGGAGGAATTATCCCCTTGCGGATTGCCTATATTCGCCAGGAGGCTCCACTTACCATGCAGGGTGAGGTCCTTGGCTATAATACTAGCCTTCGATTCTTCGGAAACATCATCGGTCCTGCGATGGGCGGTTTGATTTCCGGCTACTTTGGCTTTTCGGCTGTCTTTGTATCAACTAGTATCCTCTTGATCCTAAGCGGTGCTATTTTATTGGCGGCCGTTCATCGCCACCAGCAAACTTCTGGTATTAACCTGGATAAAGAACGAATGCCCCTTCGATAAGAATCGGTGGGGTTCTTTTTTTACACTTTTGAAAATGGTAAGGTAAGGAAAAGAAACTGTATGGAGGGTTAATATGGAAAACAGGCAGTACATTGGCTTTATTGGCACATATACAAAAGGCGAAAGCGAAGGAATTTATTCCTTTCAATTAGACGCTGAAGCTGGAAAAATCACTGATGTCCGCACAGCAGCAGAAATAGAAAACCCTACTTATTTATCAATAACCCCTGATGGTGGAAACCTTTACTCTGTCGCAAAAGATGGTGTGATGGGAGGGACAGCTTCATTCAGTATCGTAAATGGACAATTGCATGAAATCAATCGCCAAATGTCGGAAGGTGCTCCACCATGTTATGTGTTTGCTGATAAGACCTCACAGCATGTTTTTAGCGCAAATTATCATAAAGGAACGGTGGAGGTGTATCCGATCAATCCGGAAAATGGATCACTTCAGCCTCCTTCATCTATTATTGAGCACAAAGGTTCCGGTCCTGATGAACGGCAGGAAAAGCCGCACACCCATTATGCAGCGCCAGCCCCAGATGGAAGATATATTATTGCTATAGATCTTGGAATTGATCAAATCATTACCTATGAACTAAACCAGGGAGACCTTATGGAAAAAAGCAGTCTTTCTGTAAAACCCGGCAGCGGGCCAAGACACCTAGCCTTTCATCCAAACGGTCAATACGCATTCGTGATGACTGAATTCAGTTCTGAGGTCATTGCCCTTTCATATGATCCTGGAGAGGGCAACTTTAAGCAGCTGTATTCCGTCTCAACTCTGCCAGATAACTTCAGTGAAAATAATCAAGGAAGTGCGATTCACATTTCTTCTGATGGAAGGTTTCTTTATGCCGGGAACCGCGGACATGACAGTATTGCGGTCTTTGGTATTCATTCAGGTACTGCCGAGCTGACATTTATCGAACACACATCCACCGAAGGAAACTGGCCAAGAGACTTTGTGCTGGATCCGACTGAAAAGTTTCTCATTGCTGCCAACCAAAATTCAAGCAATCTTGTTTTATTTTCGCGGAACTCTGATACTGGTAAGCTGACTTTATTGCAATCGGACATCATGGTTCCTGATCCTGTTTGTGTGAAGTTTTTGTAATGGCTATATTTTTTAAAAAAAGCCCGCTAAAATCAGAGAAATTTATTCCTGATTTCGGCGGGCTTTAGCCAAATGAAATTATCTAGTAATCACAATTGGTTCCCCTTTTGTGACAACGATGGTATGCTCGCACTGAGCAACATAGCTTTTCTCCGGTGTCACGAATGTCCATCCGTCATTAAGCTCAATAACATTTTCCCCGCCAGTTGAGATAAACGGTTCAAACGCAATAACCATTCCGTCCTTAAGCAATTGTGAGTCCCATGGATCAAAATAGTTCAAAATATGATCAGGTTTTTCATGCAAAGAGCGCCCGACCCCATGTCCAGTTAAATTTTTGATCACTGTATAGCCTTTTTGGTTGGCCGTGCGGTTGACTACTTTTCCGAGCATGCTGAGCTTAGCTCCTGCTTTTACCTTTTTCAATCCTTCTTCAAACGCTAGAACAGCTGTATCACATAGGTCTTTTAGTTCCTGATTTTTTGTCCCCACAACAACAGATAATCCTGTATCAGCAAAATATCCGTTCTTCGACCCTGATACATCTATGTTGATAAGATCACCATCCTGCAGGACTCTTTTTCCTGGAATTCCATGGGCTACCTCTTCATTTACACTCAGACAAGTGTATCCGGGAAAGTCATATTCACCTTTCGGGCCTGAAATGGCACCATGCTTTTCAAAAAGCTCTCCAGCATAGTCATCTAATTCCTTTGTTGTCACACCAGGCTTCGCGCGAGCAATTAATTCATCGCGAATTTCTGCAACAATTTTTCCTATTTCCTTCAGACCTGCTAATTCCTCTTCATTTTTTACTATCATAACTAACTGTCCCTTCAATCGATGTTTTTTCTTCTCCTCTTATATTTTACTTAAAAATTTTATAAAAAACACCCCAATCGCTTGAGGTGTTCTAATGTTAGAATTATCAGCTAATGCTAAAAGCAATCTTTCCAAACTGATCAGCATTTTCCATTCTCTTAAATGCCTCTTCGAATTGCTCCAGCGGGAAAACTTTATCAAGAACCGGTCTGATTTGATGCTTCTGGGCAAATTCAAGCATTTCTTTATATTCCTCAGCACTTCCCATTGTAGAACCAAGAAGATTCTGCTGGCTGTAGAAAAAGGTGCGCAGATTAATATTAGCAACATCGCCTGCAGATGCCCCAAAGGTAACGAGTGTACCGCCCAGACGAAGCACTGACAGTGACTTGTTAATTGTCGCAGCACCGACAGAATCAATCACAAGATCCATTCTCACACCATCAAGCGCTGCTCTCCAGTCCTCACTGCTGCTGTCGATTGCTTTCATTGCCCCGAGCGCTATGGCTCTATTGCGCTTTTCTTCCGAACGTGAGCTAACATAAACTTCCGCTCCAGCAGCTTTAGCAAATTGCAATAAAAAAGTGGCGACGCCGCTGCCAACCCCAGGGATAAACACTTTCATGCCTGGCTTTACTTTCCCTTTTGTGAATAAAGCCCTAAAAGCGGTTAAGCCAGCTAATGAAATGACACCAGCTTCTTCCCATGTTAAATATGGCGGCTTCTGCACCGCATTTTCTGATGGAATGATGATGTATTGTGCAAATGTACCGTGAAACGGCAGTCCGACAATTTCAAATCCTGGAGGCGGGGCGTCACTTTTTTCCTTCCAACCAAGACCTGCATTGATGATTACTTCATCGCCAACTTGAACATTCTCAACACCTTCCCCAACGGCATCAACAATCCCTGCTCCATCTGAACCAATGACTAGCGGCGGATCCGTTGGCTTATGACGGTTAAGGACGAACAAATCACGGTGGTTCATACCAGCCGTTTTTAGTTTAACCCTTACCTCGCCTGCCTTCGGCTCGGCTTCCTTTATTACACCGTATGACAGACCGGCAAACCCTGCTTGCGTTGCATGAATTAACGCCTTCATCAAAACACTCCTTTTAACATTTCATTAC
This sequence comes from Cytobacillus sp. MT66, assembly GCF_058792595.1. Lineage (NCBI taxonomy): Bacteria > Bacillati > Bacillota > Bacilli > Caryophanales > Bacillaceae > Cytobacillus > Cytobacillus sp. MT66. The sequence continues at coordinate 334,162 of NZ_JBXAFB010000004.1, read as the reverse complement.
CTATATGATACTTTGTTGTTTTGAATTTTTAAAATAAAAAGGTTTGTTTGTAATCCCGCGGCAGCTATCCGAAGGTTAAATTGCTTTAGACTATTTACGTTATATTTAATTTTCAACTGTCCGAGCTGGTGCAGCTTTAGACTTTTTTACTGTGATCCTGCACCGGCAGTCCGAAGATTGCCTGACTTCGGACGGCTTCCCACTTAATTTCACGTCCGCTGTCCAAAGCTGGTGCAGCTTTAGACTTTTTTTACTGTGATCCTGCACCGGCTGTCCGAAGATTGCCTGACTTCGGACGGCTTCCCACCTTA
>NZ_JBXAFB010000004.1:0-333759 GCF_058792595.1 Cytobacillus sp. MT66 | reverse complement strand
TTTTACTGTGATCCTGCACCGGTTGTCCGAAGATTGCCTGACTTCGGACGGCTTCCCACTTAATTTCACGTCCGCTGTCTGAAGTTGGTGCAGCTTTAGACTTTTCTAATTGTAATCAAGAAACAGTTGTCCGAAGTTCCGGTGACTTCGGACTATTTTTACTTATTACCTATCAGTTTGTCTGAACTTTATTTCAATCAAGCTAGGACTGCTTAATTGTAAAACTCATGCCCTTCTAAAAAGTGACAAAAAGCCTCGTTTTATTTTTAGGATTTGGACATATATTTGTACAAAGCCCGATTCTTTACCACTGGAATTGTTATTTATTCATGCACCAAGAAATTTTCGAAACGGGAGGGTTTTCTGTGTTACGAAGAAGGCGATGGAAGGTGCGGTCCAATAGAGGTCCTCTTCCATTAAAATATGTCGTTTTGATTACCTTTATCATTTTCTCGCTTTTAACTGTAGTCAGCTTAATCATTATTAACAGAAATCTTGAACCGACACTAATGAATATCGCCGAGACCCGGGCACGCCAATTTGCGGCACAGGCCATCAATGATGCTATCGATAAACATATTTCGCAGAATGTGGATATTAATGAGTTAATTGTTAAGCATGAAAATGCGGGTGAACCAAGCTACAGCTTCAATCCGCAAATATACAACAAGGTCATTTCCGATGCACAGAATCGAGTACAAACCTATTTAGATTTAGTAGAAGCTGGGGAAATTGAAAAACTGGAGGATTTTAGGAATGATATCAATATAGATAAAGAAAAAACCAAAGATACCCGCGGTATTGTCTACCATATCCCATTAGGCATGGCGACAAAAATGACATTATTTTCAAACCTCGGACCAGAAATACCTGTCCGCCTGCAAATTCTAGGTGACGTGAAATCCGATGTGGAAGCAAAAATTGCGGAGTCAGGCATAAATAACACTTTTCTCGAAGTCTATATTAATGTGAAAGTTCATATGACAGTCATTATCCCGCTCATTGAAAAGCCTATTGAAGTCGCCAACCAAGTCAGAATAGGCGACCTTTTCCACCCTGGCAAAGTCCCGCAATACTATAACGGCACCGGGACAGGCAACCCAGTCGTCATCCCTCCACCACAATAACGCGTTAACCAACTGGGGGCCTGTCCCCCACCAAACTAACGCATTAACGCATTGGGGGTCAGGCCCCCTACCTATTAACGTGTTAACGCATTGAGGGTCAGGCCCCCATCGCGTTAAAGCGAGGGGGGCCTGACCCCTTTTTATGGTTTATTTTGTTTGGCCTTCGTTGGATGCATAGTAGAATTTTGCAGTGATAGAACCGTCTTTATTTTCGACGATGTCTGTGACATGGATGCCTGAATCAGCTGGTGTTGTGCTGTTGCCCTTCCAGAAGTAGTAGGATCCTGTGTGTACATTTCCAGACACTGGTGTGATTTCACTGCCAGTCTTAAAGAAGTCGCCAGCATCGCCGCGGTTTTTGTTCTTTTCCAAATCATATTTTCCATCAGCCTGAAGGACTGACAGGCCATAGTGAGTAACAACTGTACCGTCTGCAGCTGTTTCCGATTGATTGTATTGGAAACGTTTATTCATCCAGTTTTCAACATTGTTTGGACGGAAGCCTGCTGTCTGGTATAGGCTGATTATATTTTCATCCACATGCCAAGCCACTAACCCATGGGCATCTTTCCCTTGGCGGATCATCCCTTTATTAAAGCCGTCCTGCTGAAGATTTTCAAAAAGGAAGTATTCTGTTCCATTGGAGCCTGGAACCTCCATTTTGACAATGCCATTATCCGCATTCGCTTTATTAACAGCTGGTAAAGTAATTTCCTTAACTCCATCCTCAGGCTTTACTACGATTGGATCTGCCCAGCCAAGAAATACTTTTGAGAATGGATCAAAATGTGTTGGCGAGTTCCCTGAATAGGCCGCAGCATCTGGGTAGCGCATCCATGAACCTCCAGCCATCATTGAATAGTTGCCGACACCTTCAGAGCTGTAAACCGTATCATAGAAATCAGGCAATCCTAGTGCATGTCCAAATTCATGTGCATACACACCGGTTTGTGCCGGGAATGGACCGGTCTCTTTGGCAGGATCATACGAATCTGTTGCTGGATCATAGCCGGCTACGTTTCCGCCGATGGCAGGCTGAACGTTATAGTTATTTACAATAACGCCATCATAGGTCATGTCTTCAGCAACTGTTTTATTAACCCAATCCTCTTCGCTCATACCCGCATGGGCATCTGCTGGTATACCCGTTTCATAGTATTTGCCATAATATAAAGCACTTAACAGATTCCATTTATGTGACCAAATTTGTGCTGGGTCTCTGCTGAACTCAGCTCCAGTTGCTTCGTGAACAATGAATACGTTTGGCACTTCGCCGTTTTCCGCATATTTAGAGAAGTCAACTTGATCATCGGCAGCTTTTAATACGTCACGGACAAATTCACCCATGTGTGCATCGCCATTGACGTTGCCGATCTCATACTTGCCATTTTCCGCATATGTTCCTTCCTGATCAAGATAATAGGAAGCGCCCTTCGGCAGTTCTACCCAGGTAAATTCCGTATTTTCCTTACGTACTAGATTGGTTTTTCCATTACTGGACTCTTTATACACATTCTGCATGGTCCGGTCAGTCGGAGCATTTTCGCCATTATATTGTGCGTATTGTTTAAACTGTTCCAGTTCATATGGATTATATTCTGTTCCAAAAATTAAATCCTCATAATAATGGGCTGGAACTTGTCCAGGCATATCACCTATTGGTTCATCACCATCTTTATATTTTGCTAGTATAACAAGTACAGGAATATCCCCTTCCGCCTTCCTATAGGCTACATGGCTATCCCCTGCCTGCTGAAACTTTTTCCCTTGATTAGCTATCCTCTCAGCAGGATCAGCTTTTGATAAATCAATGCCTAGCCTTTTCGCCTGTTCAGCAAGCTCCGGGGAAGCACCCACATGATGAGCCAGGCTTAGCTGGTATGTATTTTTTTCCTTCACTGGGGCATCTGCACTGATTGATGACCCTCCTGCAAAAATCGTACTTCCTACTAATGCTAATGATAGAGCAGAGCTAGATAGAACCTTTAACAAATACCTCACTCCTTCAAAATTCTGTTATATTTTCAATAATATAGATTTTTCACCCTATTCTGAATAGTGTAAAGGAACCTATTCTAGAAAAATATTCTATGAATATTTGATTATATTTTTTATAAACACCTATAAAAAATATATCCTTTTTCCTACAACCGCTAATTTTCCAAGTACATAGTATAATAAAAAAGCGAGGGAAATCCCCCGCTCCTATCGTATTTGGCTTATGATTTACGAACTAAGATAGATTCCCTCCAAATAAATGAGTCAAACTTTAGTCAAGCCAGCAGGAATGGAACCCATGTCTGATAGGAACAATCCCCTATTTCAATGAAATTGTAAATTCTTCATCACTGCCTGGCGTTGGAAGCCGCCCGTCATGCTGATTTACTAGCAAGATATTACTAATTACCAGATTATTTGGTGTGCCTGCTGCATTTGCAAACTTAAAGGAGTAGATTTTTTCTTGTCCCGCACCGATTTTCTCCATATGCGGAAATTCAGCCTTGAATCTGCCTTCGCTCGTTTCAAGCGTTGCTATTCCTGCTCTTCCCCAGCCAAAAGCCACATCAAATTCCTCATTCTTATTTTCCACTCTCATTTCTAAAGAGTATCCATCACTATGTTTTTCTAGAGAGAAGTTTGAAAAAATAAGATTGCTAGTGACGTAAGGTTCAACAGATGAAACGTCCAGAATGTTGGATGATGAAGCGCTTTTTTCAGCCGGGGCTTCTTTAACAACTTCTGGTTCTGAATCTGTCTTTTGTACTTGTACAAGTTCGTTTTTCACTTCTTCTTTAATCTCATTTTTTAAATCATCTTTCATTTCTTGTTCAAGCTCTGCTTTTACTTCCTGGCGAATCTCTTCTTCTGTTTTTGCCGTTACTTCTCCCTTAGAGCATCCCGCAAGCAATCCTAGCAGCATTAAACTTCCTAATACTAATTTTAATTTCATTTTTACAAATCTCCTTTTTTGTCAAAGTTACCTTTTAATCAATGCTTTCGCTTTATTTAACACTTCATGGTTTATTTTTCTTTTTGAGCTATGCGTGGTTAAATACGTTTGCAATTCATTTGATGATGTAAAAACATTAGTTCGTTCTGATGTTACATTTACATTGGCTTGAGGATTCGAGAAATAGACGGCCCCCTCAATCCAAAGATTTATCCCGTTTTGCTTAAAATAGCTGGATAAAATATGTACTTGTCTTCTTACTTGCTTAACAGGGTTTCTCATTTCCTTTGTGTATTCTCCGCCTTTTCTTCCCACTTTGTGCTGAATCCAGGAGTGATCCTCATCTCTTCCTTGGATGGTGCCGTTATGATTTTTTACCTCAACGACAAAGACGCCATTTTCACCCACAATCACATGATCAAGCTCGGCCATTCCTTCATTTGTTGAAAGCTGAACAGAACTAAACACCTCATAACCTTTGGGAAGTTCTCTCAGAATACTAGAAGTTCGCTCTTCCCCTTTAATTCCAGCACTTAGAACGGAGTATTTTTTCCAAAAGAATATAGCAGCCCAAAATAGCATGACCGGAAAAAGATGAAAAATCCCTTTAAAGTAAAATCCCTGTATAAAAGCCACAAAGTATACAATTGGTGCAATCGCTAATAAAATAGAAATTAATAAATAGTTGTTCGCCTTCGTTTTTAGTGCGTTTTTCCCTTTATGGATGGTTGCCATAAAATATCATCCCTTTTTGCTAAAATAAAAAGACTGCTTGCATAGGCAGCCAAGCAGTCAGATAACAATACAATACTGTATCGGTAACCCGACGATCATCGTTCTGTCTCACAGAACATTAGACTCGTGGCTTTGCGTCCCGCCCTTTCGGATGGTTTGCCATTTACTCTATTAAAATTGGTGATGGTCATTAAATGAGTGATCAAACCCTTGATCATGACCATGATAGTAATGATCAATAATGGGATCCAAACCTACATTTTGAAATGGATCCATTGATTGATCCATCATTTGCTGAAGATTCATTTGGTCAATTAGCTGGTTTTGCAAAGCGAAATCCTGCATTTGCTGTAAATCCATTTGCTGCATTTGATCGATCATATCTTGATTTAGCTGCTGCTCGAGTTCGAGCTGCTGAAGAAACGCAATACTTGCCGTTCCGCCAACACCTGCAGCAGCTAAACTTGCTCGACGGGATAATGTGTTTTTTCTTTTAGCTCTTTTAATAATAAAAATAATAGTACCGAAAATAATGATTGGCAGTAAGTCCATTATAAATCTCCCCCTAAACGTTCTTTGTTTGTTAATTTTATTATCACTTAGGGGCCTATTATTTTCTGTAATCCAAACTACAAAATTATACTTTTTTTGAAAAATAGATTAATTAATCTTCAATAATACCCTCTTCAAAATTAGCCATGTCCTTAATAAGAATTTTCTTATTCTGCAAAGTAATCCATTCTTCTTGCTGTAATTCGGCCATGATTTTTGAAACAGTCTCCCGAACAGCCCCAATTAAATCGGCCATTTGCTGATGGGTTAATTTATAATTGATTAATAGTCCGTCTTCTGTATGTATTCCATAATCCTTCGCCAGTTGAACAATTAGTTTATAGACTCGTGTTCGCACATCAAAAAATGTTAAATGCTGAATTTTATCATTTGCTCGCCTTAACTTTTCCATTGTTAGACTCAACAACTTAATTAACAGTTGCGGGTTTCGCATTAACAATGACTTCCATTCATTTTCCTTTAAGATAAATAATGTCGTATTTTCCAGAGCAACAGCAGCCGCTGATCTGCTATTATTCGGATCTAGCATTGCCATTTCCCCAAAGTAATCCCCATTATTTAGTAAGGAAAGAATCGATTCCTTTCCATTCGTTATTCGATAGATTTTTACTCTTCCTTGTTTGATTAGATAGAATTCTGTCCCTACATCTCCTTCAAGAAAAATATGGCCTCCCTTTTTTATATTTTTTTCGATAAAAAGAGATCCTAGTAATTCATATTCTTTTTCATTCAACCCCGCAAAAAAAGGGACATTTAACATAAATTGAGCATCCATTTTTTCCATTTCTCCCATAACAATAGTATTATCTTACTATTATATAGTTAAAATGAACTATGAACCACACCTCTGCTGATTTCCTCCCAAGCAAATACAAAACGAACGAATATTTTTTTCATCCGTTCGTTCCAAGTTCAGTTACTATAAATAAATAGAAGAATTTGCCCGAAATGAAGCAATTGATCGATCATTAGCCCTTTCCCCAGTGGATTAAGCTTTTTAAAAATCCCCACTGGTTTTGCTTTTAAATAGTCAACAGCCGCATGTACAAAGAATAGCCACGCCAGATCCATTCCATCTATAGCAAATCCTAGCAGATACCCCGCTGTTGCTATACAGCCTGTCCAAATTCCAGCATGAACGGACAGCAAATACAAATTCTTCCCCTTTGTTTTTGATAAAAATTCCCCCTGCAGCGGAAAGTCTCCTATTAGATGCGCAAATATAAGAATGATGAAGGTCAAACAACCACCTCATTGTTTATGGAACTAATAGATTTAATTATGTATGATAAATATAGGTTTTTTCTGTAATCTGGGTTACAAAAACATCAGAAATATTTTATCTATTAGGCAGGGAGCATGAATGACAGATAACGAATTATTAAAGGCAGCAAAGAAATTACGTTTTCCTAAACAGCTTGAAAAGGAATTTATTGATCGATATGACACCAAAACAGTGAGTTATGGGAAATGGGTGATCCCTATGGCATTTATCGCAACTCTTTCTCTGCCATTAATTGATGTCCTTTCTTTTGAAAGCAGTCTGCAAATGGTTCTTTTAATAAGATTTCTATCCTTTGCAATGTTCCCAATCTCGTATCTATTAAACAGTTCGCCAAGGTTTTCTAGATACTCACAAATATACAATTCAATGAATATTATTATAGTTAGCACGGGGTTTTATATTATTTTAGCCATAAGCCCTCCTGGAAGTTTTGCCTATAATCACTATTACATAGGTACATTCTTACTAATAGCAGTTACTTACACCACAGCAAGACTTCGCTTTTTTTATGCTAATATAGTTGTTTTCATTATTTTTACTTCTTATATATATGTAATGATTTTTCATCAGCAAGCACTCATTGATCCGAGTACAAAAAATATATTAATCAATGTTTCTATATTCCTTGTGTATTTCATATGTCTTTGCGGTCTGACAGGCTATTTTTTCGAATATTATAGCCGCAGGGAGTTCGTCCATCTTAAAATGGTTAAGCAGGAAAAGGAAAGATCTAAAGAATTATTATTGAATATCCTGCCCCAGCATATTACGGAAGGATTGCTGAAAGAACAAAGAACAATTACCGAAAGGCATTCAAATGTAACAGTCCTTTTTGCTGACTTAGTAGGCTTTACTCCATTTACCCGAACAATTGAACCCGATAAACTACTCTTTTATTTAAATCAAATCTTTACACATTTTGATGATTTAACAGAACAATATGGCTTAGAAAAAATAAAAACCATTGGCGATTCCTATATGGTTGCATCTGTCGGAGCCCAGCGTGAGAAAGGAATGGATCCGGCCAAAAACGCAGCACGGCTGGCCCTTGATATGCAAAGCTATCTAGCGGAATTAAGCAAAAGCTCAAACATTCCTTTATCTCTAAGGATTGGCATCAACTCCGGCCCAATTATCGCCGGGGTTATCGGAAAGAAGAAATTTACTTATGATCTTTGGGGAGACACCGTAAATATTGCTTCACGGATGGAGTCTGAAGCGATTAATGGGACTATTCAGGTTACAGAATCCACCTACCACTTGCTTGCAGATTCCTTTCAGTTAACGGAAAGAGGAATAATTATGGTTAAAGGGGTTGGGCCTATTAAAACTTATATCCTGCGAGAGGCTAGGGACCTGCCTAAGGGCACTCATGCCTTGTCCAAATGAACCAATACTGAAATAATCTATGATTATTTGTGGGCCTTTTTTTAGTTCTATGTACTATTCCTGCTGCACCCATAGATTGGTATGAATATACTTTTATGGAAGCTCCTGTTTGCAATACAGTATGTCCACTATTTATAATTACTGATATCTCATATACTATTGCGGGGTGCTCCAGGAACATGTCGTTTATCTTATTATTTTTAGGTTTTGGGCTCTTAATCGCAGGGGCAAATTATTTTGTTGAAGGTGCTTCTAAAATTGCAGGATTTCTTCAGATTTCCCCGCTCCTAATCGGACTGACCATCGTCGCCTTTGGAACAAGTTCTCCGGAGGCAACGGTTAGTATCTTAGCCGCATTAAAGGGTAATGCCGATGTGGCTATCGGTAATGTTGTCGGAAGCAATATATTCAACATTACTCTTGTTGTTGGAGTAACGGCGATTATTTTTCCGTTAAAGGTTGAAAATGAAACGCTTAGGAAGGAAATTCCTTTCACGTTGCTTGCAAGTGCTGCTTTGCTGATTTTAATCAGTGACCGGTTTTTGGAGTCTGTCAGCACAAATATTGTTACAAGAAGTGATGGTTTAATCCTTTTATTGATTTTCTCAGTCTTCCTTTACTATCTTTTTGAGGTAGCAAGAAAGAACCGGAATGATACCCAAATACAAAAAACACAAGTTTCATCAGGCATCTGGGCAAAGCACATTATTTATACCGTCTTAGGTCTTGGGGCAATCATTTTTGGCGGGGACTTAGTCGTTGATCATGCAACTGAAATTGCCCTTTCCTTTGGAATGAGCGAGACATTAGTTGGGTTAACGATTGTTGCGGTAGGTACTTCCTTGCCGGAGCTGGTAACATCAATTACGGCTGCCATTAAAAGAGAAAGTGAAATCGCTTTAGGAAATATTGTTGGCAGCAATATCTTTAATATCTTATTTGTTCTTGGTGCAGCGGCTGCCATTTCTCCTCTTGGAGTCGATTCGAAAATTTTTATTGACCTGGCTATCATGATTTTAATCACCTTCCTGCTGCTGATCTTTTCCAGGACCTATTATAAGATTGGAAAATATGAAGGATTGATTCTAGCCTTGGTTTATGTTGGCTATCTCATTTACATCATCATTAGAAATTAAGCTATGGAAGCTCTGTGAATATTCAGCCCCTTATTTGAATAGGTATTCTTGTAGACATCTTTGACACTTTAAAAAAGGGGCGGTAAACCATGCCGAAATACAGTCATCAAGTGGAAGTTAATGTACCTATTCAAACGGTCTGGAAATTTGTCAGCAATATTGACAATTGGGCTCCTCTAGTGCCGGGCTATATTGATCACAGCATCATTAGCGAAAAAGAATCAACCTGGTGCTTTAAGAGCGATATGGGAATTATGAAGAAAAAGATCGAACTGAAAGTAGATATTACCAGCTGGCAGGAGCCTTCTGCAGTTACTTTCAACCTGAAAGGAATCAACGAAAAGTTTACAGGCCACGGCTATTTTAAAGCAAAGCCTTCAGGCTCAAAATCGTTGATGATTGGACATCTCGATATTACTGCTGAAGGAATGATGGCGAAAGTAGCGAATTCCATTTTGACCACCTCCCTTCCCGAGACCACTGCAGAACTGACGGAGGCGGTTTCAGCCAAATTAGAAGAACAATATCATATGAATACAAAATAAAGAACCCCTTCATTGGAGTTCTTTATTTTGTATATTTATTTGCATAACTTGAAGCGACAAAGGCCTCCGGTTTTATTTTTGGCTCAACCCCCATCGATTCCATCCTTGAGACCATTTCCTTTACAAAAGCCCTTGTCTTATTTCTTTTTCCGGCACCAATATCAATATGGCCCTCCATGGTAAATGTCGCTCCTTGGAAAATATATGGAAGAACAATTTCAATCAGCTCATTCTTCTTTTCCATCGTAAAAAGTGCGACAATTTCCTCTGTTAGTGAGGTTTCATAAGAAATTCGTTCATGCAAATGGAGCATTTTCCTTGGAATAACCGTTTTCCTGATACATGCCCATGCACCTTTTCCCTTATTCTGAATGACAATTCCTGTTATGAAAACCGTACGGTCACAATGAACCTGTGAATCTGTTCCGATCATTAGCCGAAAATGTCCGCGAGGATCCCTATTCATAAACTTTATTATTCTAGAAAAAACATCCGCAAACGTTAAATCCCTTTCCCACAAATTTTTAAACCGATACATATCTTGATCAGCATTCACCTGATATCACCACATTATGATTTTGTATGAATCGATCGGCAAAACACCATCCCCAATAGACAAAATAAACAAGTCATCATTTCTTTTTAAAATTGGCTTTGTACTTTATTATATTGACCATGATGGTTCAAGTTGTTATTTTTTTTGATTTTTTTACTGTTGGAAGCATTCCCTTAAGGCACGAGCATCTTTGAATGATTTTGGGATTGGTTATGCTACTATGGAAGAAATAATATGAAAGAGGTGCGATATGAAGATTGAAGTTTGGTCAGATTTTGTTTGTCCTTTTTGTTATATTGGCAAGCGCCGATTAGAATTAGCATTAGAGCAGTTTCCATATAGAGACCAAGTAGAAGTTGAATTCAAAAGCTTTGAGCTAGATCCGAATTCTCCTAAATATGATGGCAGAAGTATTCACGAAGCCCTGGCTGCCAAATACGGCATGAGTGTTGAACAGGCAAAACAGTCAAATGAGGGACTTGGCAGACAGGCTGCAACAGTCGGATTAACTTTTAATTTTGATGATATGAAGCCTGGAAACACGTTTGATGCCCATCGCTTAGCAAAACTGGGAAAGGCTCAGGGCAAAGAAGCGGTTTTAACTGAAAAACTGCTGCACGCCTATTTTACAGAGTCAAAAAATATTGGTGATCATGAGACACTTGCAGATCTAGCGGAATCAGCGGGAATCGACCGCAATGAAGCCTTAAAGGTTCTTGAGGATTCCTCACAATACGGAAATGATGTTCGAATTGATGAAGCACTTGCCCAGCAATACGGTATAAGCGGAGTACCATTCTTTATTATTAATTCAAAATACGCCATTTCCGGAGCCCAGCCATTAGAAACATTTTCAAACGCCTTAAATAAGGTATGGGAGGAAGAATCTGCGGCGTCTCCAAAATTCCAGGACCTATCCTCAGAACAGGGTGCTTCCTGCACAGATGATTCTTGCATCATCCCTGAAAAGAAAAATTAAATATCCATTTTCATACCCCAAACGCAGGAGAAACCTGCGTTTTTTTATTTGCCTATTAGCCCCTCAATAGTTCCTTCTGCTCAATTTTTAATATTCTCATGTTGAAAACTAAAATAAATCAAACATGAATATTTTGTGACCCGTGTCACGTAAAACTGTGTCTGATTTTTGTAACCTATATATGAATCACGGTTAGTCAATGCATTGGTCTATTAATTCATAAAAAGTTTAATTTTTTGCATGGGAGGTTTTAAAATGATTCAAACAGTTGCTTGGGTAGTCAGTTTGATCTTCATGGTTTTAATCGCTCTAGTTTTTGCTGTTGTCGCTTTCAAATCAAAAGAAAGAAGAGAGTATGAACCAATTAAAAAGAAATGGTATAAGGCTCGAACCGTTTATGGAACAGCGCTGGTAATCGTTTTGTTAACGCTTACTATTTACACACTTCGAGACCTGCCGTATAACCAGCCAGTATATGGCGCAGAAACAGAACCAACAGTCGTTAATGTAGAGGCCATGCAATTTGCATGGAAAATGAGCCAGACAGAATTTAAGGTTGGCGAGCCTGTCGAATTTCATGTTACAAGCATAGATGCAACCCATGGGTTTGGAATTTATGATGAGAACATGACAATGCTTGCCCAGACACAAGCAATGCCAGAATACACAAATAAGGTTTATATCACATTCGATAAACCGGGAACATACGAAATCCTATGTTTGGAGTATTGCGGACTTGCTCACCATTTGATGATTCAAAAAATAGAAGTTACTGAATAACATTGTGGGGGTGTTATCGTTGATTACAGCAAATTCAGATGTGAAATTGAGAAATAAACAAATATCAACTTATTTAGTTATTGGCGGAGTCGTCATCGGGGCAATGATGATATTCGGGATTTTAATGCTTTTGGCTCAAGGCGGGGTTATTGATGTGCCTCCTGCTGCTTTTTACCAGTTCCTAACGATACATGGAACAGGAATGGTTGGCGCCGCAGCACTAGCTGCAGCTGCTGTCATGTGGTACTTCTTATCTAAATATGTTCTATTGTCTCTGAAGGTTTTTAAGTTAAATTTAGTATTATTTTTAATTGGCGTTGTCATGGTTATTATCGGGATCTTTTCATTTAAGTTTGCAGGGGCATGGACGTTCCTTTATCCATTGCCTGCACTATCTGGCCATGCATGGGGTGTGGCAGGTGCATTATTATATCTTGGCGGAATGCTGATTCTCGGGGTTGGATTTTTATTGCTTTATATCGATACCGGCCGTGCGATTATTAAAAAATACGGCAGTCTTGGCAAAGGTTTAGGCTGGGATGTTATTTCCGGCAAAAAGGCTGAAAAAGACGCACCTCCTCCAGCAGTTGTCGCAAGCACTATGGTGACAATCGTCAATACTACTGCTTTAACAGCTGGTGCTACAGTATTAATTATGAATATGATTAATGTCATTAATCCAGCATTTACATTTGATCCATTATTAGCAAAAAACCTAACTTATGCTTTTGGACATATCTTTGCAAACTCTATTATTTACATGGCAGTTATTGCTGTATATGAAATTCTCGCAGAATACACAAACCGCCCATGGAAATCTAATAGGCCATTTTTAATTGCATGGACAATGTCTACTGCCTTTACTTTAGTTATCTACACACACCACCTGCTAATGGACTCTGTTATGCCAAAATGGATGCTAATTATGGGGCAGATCCTATCTTATGCAAACGGGATTCCAGTTCTTGTTATTACAGCTTACGGCGCATTAATGATCGTTTATAAGTCTGGAATTAAGTGGGATATGGCATCAGGACTGATGTATCTTTCTATGTTTGGCTGGGTGGTAGGTGTTGTCCCAGCTATCGTGGATGCTACGATCGTAGTAAACCATGTCATGCATAATACTAAATGGGTTCCAGGCCATTTCCATATGTACATGGGATTAGGCGCATTATCAATGATTTTTGGGTTTATTTATTACTTAGCTAAGGTTGATAAAGGTTTGAGAACTAAAGAAATCGACAATGTTGGACTTGTCTGTTACACACTTGGAATCATTAGCGTAAGCGCAGGATTCCTAATGTCTGGTGCACTCAGCACTCCAAGAAGATGGGCTACCCATTTTCCAGAGTGGATGGCACCTGCTGTATTCGGTGCATTTGGCGGGATTCTAGCCGTTCTTGCCGTAACCATTTTTGTCATCTATTTTATTCGTTATATTATGGCAAGGGGTACGACAGGAAGCGATTTAAATGAAAAGAAATTGGCGTAATCTAACAGCTGCTGTTTTATCGGTCGTATTAGGATGTGTGCTGTTTTATTTTGGCACAGACGGTTTCCGGGCATTTACTGCTGAAAGTGCCCGGACTTATAAATTGCTTCAGAACCAGCCCGAATTTCCTAATGTCACCTTAGAGGACAGTAAAGGACGGGTGTATCCTTTTTCAGACTTTGAAGGTAAGTATGTAATGCTGACCTTTATTTATACAGCTTGTTCTGATATATGCCCTAAAATTGAAACAAATTTAGCAGAAGTATATAAGCAAATACCAAGCAAATATCTTGATAAGGATATCGTTTTTCTTAGTATTAGCTTTGATCCTGACCGTGATGATCCTGCTACACTTGAAAAATATCGATCATATTTTGGCAGTGACGGTGATACGTGGAGAATGGCAAGAATTACAAAAGAAGAAGAATTAAATGGGCTGCTGAACGAATTCGGTGTCACAGTAATTCCTGATGGCGAAGGCGGCTTTACACATAATGCTGCCTTTTATTTAGTAGGGAAAGATGGAAGTTTAAAAGAGGTCATGGATTTCACAAAAATTAGTGAAGCAGCAAGTTCGGTTACAGCACTGCTTGAAAATGAAGCGGAGGTAGTATTAAAATGAAGCAGCCTGGATTTGGCGTCATCATATTAGGTCTACTCATTCTGCCGCCTATCAAAGACTATTTAGAGTCCTATATGCTTCTTCACATGCTTGTCCAGCTTCCATTACTCATTCTTTCAGGATGGCTAATCGGAAAGATCACAGAACATAAATCGATGAATTTTTTAGGTATCTGGAATACCAACGGAGTTCCAGGTATTATCCTTTTTGTCTTTATAACCATGTATTGGATGCTTCCTCGAGCACTAGATGAAGCCGTTACTATCAGCTATATAGAAATCTTTAAATTTGTTAGTCTGCCATTAGCAGGATTTTTTCTTAGAGATAGCTGGGAGAAAATTCAGGCACTTGGAAGAGGGTTTATATTTTTAAACTACTTGTCCATGTTTGGTTTAATGGCATGGCTGTATATTGATTCTCCCATTCAAATATGCAATAACTATTTAGAAACACAGCAAAAAGCTTTAGGATGGGGATTTTTAATCATTACAATTGGAATGGTTTTGTATATTCTGCAGGCTGTTTTTACGGATCATGCAGAGGAAGCAGAAGCATAATACTAAAATTTTGAAGGGCTGCTTGGGAGGTCAAATGATAACTCTCCTAAGCAGCCCTTTTAGATAGTATCTTTATTTATTTATTAACGGATAGTGGCAGGCCGCAAAATGTCCAGGCAGGTGCTCAGTTAGTTCTGGCGCTTTTTGCTTGCAAAGGTCTGTTGCATATGGACATCTTGTATGGAAGTGGCATCCGCTTGGCGGATTGGCTGGGCTTGGCAGATCTCCAGTCAATTTTATATGCTTCTTCTCAAACTCAGGATTTGGCCGCGGAATTGCTGAAAGCAATGCCTCTGTATATGGATGTGTTGTATTTTCAAAAAGAGAATCACGATCGGCAATTTCTACTATTTTCCCAAGATACATAACGGCAATCCGGTCACTAATATGCTTTACTGCAGGCAGTCCATGTGCAATAAATATATAGGTTAAATTATATTTTTTCTGTAAATCTTTTAATAGATTAAGTATTTGCGATTGTATCGAAACATCAAGTGCAGAAACCGGTTCATCGCATACAATTAACTTTGGATTCAGTGCTAGTGCTCTTGCGATTCCAATCCGCTGTCTTTGTCCGCCGCTAAACTCATGCGGATAGCGATTGTAGTGGTGCTCACCGAGACCCACTACCTCAAGAAGTTCAATCACTTTCTGTTTAATTTCTTTTCTAGAAGAATAAACTTTATGAACTTTTAAAGGTTCACCAATTAATTCCCCAACTGTCATCCTTGGGTTTAAGGATGAAAAAGGATCCTGAAAGATGATTTGAAGATCACGGCGAATTTTTCTCGTTTCAGTCTTATTTAATTTGCTTAAATCCTGGTTTTCAAACCAGATTTCACCTTCTGAGGGTTCCAAAAGTCTCAAAATCATTTGCCCAGTCGTTGACTTTCCGCAGCCAGACTCCCCTACAATTCCGAGGGTCTCACCTTGTTTTACATAGAAGTTAAGGCCATCAACTGCACGGACTGTTGTTTGTTCATTTGAAAATAGCCCTTTTTTCGAAACGAAGTGTTTTTTCAGCCCTTTGACTTCAAGAAGTACTTTCTCTTCCGTTTGTACTGACATGCCATAACCTCCTTACGTATTGAAACATCGTCTCTTATGAGAGTCGTTTATGTTCTCTAATGTTGGCTTACTTAATTTACATTGCTCTGTTGCAAGCGGACAGCGGGGATGAAATGCACATCCCTGCGGCATATCCAGAGGGTTTGGCACTGAACCTGGAATCGAATCTAAATATTCCTGCTGAACTTCTAGTTTAGGAATAGATTTGATTAGCCCTTGGGTATATGGATGCTTCGGGTTAGCGAAAATCTCTCCAACGGGTGCTTCTTCAACCACTTCGCCGGCATACATAACCACTACCCGGTCGGCCATTTCGGCTACAACACCTAAATCATGAGTAATAAGAATAACTCCTGTATTAGACTCATCTTTAAGCTCTTTCATTAAGTCTAAGATTTGCGCCTGGATCGTTACATCCAATGCTGTTGTCGGCTCATCAGCAATTAAAAGTTTTGGATTGCAGGATAGAGCCATCGCAATCATAACCCTTTGTCTCATTCCGCCGGAAAGCTGATGAGGGAAATTACTAAATACCTTTTCAGCGTTTGGAATTCCCACGCGGTTCAGCATTTCAATACTTTTTTCCTTTGCCTCACTTTTAGAAAGGTTTTGGTGAACCCGGAAAACCTCACTCATCTGGCTGCCAATGGTAAATACCGGATTTAGCGAGGTCATTGGCTCCTGAAAGATCATTGAAATTTCATTTCCGCGAATTTTACGGATTTGTTTTTTATTCAATTCTAATAAATTCTTGTCTTCAAATAGGATGCTTCCCCCTGTTACTTTACCAGGAGATGCGATTAAACCCAGAATAGATAAGGAGGTCACGCTTTTTCCGCAGCCGGATTCCCCAACTACCGCAACAGTTTCTCCTCTATTTACTGAAAAGCTGATATTCCGCACTGAAGTGACCGTTCCGCCTTCAGTCTGAAATTGAACCTGCAATTCATTGATGTCTAATAAATTTGTCGTCACAAGATCACCCCTACCCCTTCTTTGCTTTCAAACGAGGATCAAGTACGTCACGCAGCCAATCGCCAAGGAAGATAATGCCTAGTACGGTAAGGGTAATAGCTATTCCTGGGAATGTGGCTATCCACCAGCTTGTAGCCAAGTATTCTCTTCCATCACTAAGCATTAATCCCCAAGAAACGTCTGGCGGCTGAATGCCTAATCCTAAAAAGCTTAATGATGCTTCTAAAATAATTGTTGAGGCAACATTGAGTGTCGCGATAACAATAAAGGAAGAAATAACATTTGGAAGAATATAGGTTATAATAATTCTGCTGTCCTTTGCTCCGATTGCTCTAGCCGAGCGAACATAGTCTCTTTCTTTTATACTTAACGTTTCACTTCGCACCATCCTTGCATAGGTGACCCAAGTGATTCCGCCGAGAACTAGAATTAAAGACGTAAGACTTGGCCCCATAATAGCCAAAACAATTAACATAAATAAGATGTTTGGAATAGCCAGGAAGGAATCTACTAATCTCATAATCACAGTATCTACAAATCCGCCATAAAAACCAGAAATCAATCCCATAACCATTCCGATTACACCTGCTAATAATACGGCAGATACCCCTACTAATAAAGAAACCCTTGAACCAACAATAATCCGGCTCAGAATATCTCTTCCAAGGTTATCTGTCCCTAAAATATGACCAGCTACACCGCCATCCATCCAAACTGGAGGCTTTAGTCTGCTCGCTACGTTTGTTGCAGCCGGATCATACGGCGCCAGGAAAGGGGCAAAAATAGCTGCTAAAACAACGAGGACAACAATAATGAAACCGATTGTTCCTGTTTTGCTTTTAAAAAGTGATGAAAAAAACTTTGAAGCTTTTCCCGCTTCCTTTGGTTTTTTAATAGCTTGTTGAGCTATTTTTTCCGTTTGAGTTGGTAAAGACATATTATCCCCCCTATCCCTTAATCATATTTAATTCTTGGATCTAAATAGCGATAAGCCAAGTCAGCAAATAGGTTACTGAAAATAACAAATAGTGCAATAATAAAGGTTGCTGCTTGAACAACAGCCATATCACGTGCGTTTACGGACTGAATGAGAAGCTGTCCCATTCCAGGCCAAGCAAAAACGGTTTCTGTAATAAGTGTTCCGCCTATTAATGTTGAAGTCTGCAGCGCCATAATTGTAACAACTGGAATTAGAGCATTTCTAAATCCATGCTTATTAATGACAATTGCTTCAACTAATCCCTTTGCTCTTGCTGTCCTTATATAGTCTTGTCCAAGGATATCCAGCATGCTGGATCGAATTAATCTTGTCATTTCAGCTGCTATGCCAGTACCTAAGGTTATAGCCGGCAATACCAAATGGGCAAATGTTCCGCGTCCGGAAACTGGCAACATACCTAAAGAAACTGAAAATAATAATATAAGCATGATGCCTAGCCAAAAGTTTGGCATAGCTTTCCCAAGAACAGAACTTCCTGTAATGAATAAATCGAAGAATGAATTTCTGCGAGTAGCGGAAAGAATTCCTAATGGTATGGAGATAATGATTGCAACGATCATTGCTGCGACAGCAAGCTCAAGTGTTGCTGGCAAGCGCTCAAGTATGATTGGCAGGGCAGGTTCTTGATATTTAAAAGAATCTCCAAAATCTCCTTGTACTAAATTCCCTAAGAAGATCCCGTATTGTACAATAAGCGGCTTATCCAATCCCAGCGCCACCCTCATAGCTTCACGTTCTTCCTCTGTTGCATCCATTGGGAGTGCGAGTGAAACAGGGTCACCCGTAACATTTACTAATATAAAAACAATTAAAGTAACAAGGAATAAAACTGGTATAATCTGCAGCAGCTGTTTCACTATAAATTTTTTCATCTTTTCACCTCTTCGTTTTACGTTTTCAAAGCAGCCTCTTTTATGAGGTGATTTTCTGGAAAGAAAAGGCCCCTTAGCAAATTAAGAGACCCTTTCTCCTTAGAACCTATTATTTTACTTTTTCAATTTCATCAACGATATACCACTCATCAATATGCGGTTCGTATGTTAAGTTGTCTTTAATACCAATAAATTGGTCTAATGTGTACAAGTAAATACGCGGACGATCATTTGCTACAATCTCTTGAACCTTTTTATATTGCTCAGCGCGCTCTTCAGGGTTCATATTGTACATAGCATCGTTTAGAAGTTTATCAACCTCTGGATTGTTGTAATCTGTTTCCCCTTTTGTCACCTTAGATTCAACTAAGCCTAATGGATTAGAAGCATCATTTAGAGAATTGGCATAACCAATTAAGTAAATTTCCTTAAATGTTTTGCCTGTGTACAACTCCATGAATTTACTCCACTCAAATGGCTCAAGTGTTGCGTTAATACCAACTTCAGCTAACATTGACTGAATTAATTCAGCTGATTCTTTATCCTTTAGGTAACGGCCATTTGAAACACTTAGTGTGATATCAACGCCATTTTCATACCCAGCTTCTTTTAATAATTTTTTTGCTTTTTCAGGGTCATAAATGTCTTGTCCGAATAATTTTTCGTTACCGCCAGTGGCAATTGGCGTTACACCTGTGCGGGTAATTGTACCTGAGCCGCCATAAAGTGTATCTACGATTAGTTGCTTATCGATAGCAAGCTCCACAGCTTCACGAACAAGAGGATCTGCTGTTGCATTTCCATCAGTCATACGCATAACAAGCTGCATAATACGCTGAGTCGGACCTGAAATTACTTGTGTACCCTCATTATCGTTAATACGATCCCAGTCAGTAGGCGCAATATTTACAGCCATATCGATTCCGCCAGTTAGAAGTTCTGCAACACGGGTAGAATCTTCAGGAATCACGCGGAAAACTACTTTTTCCCACTTCGGATCATATTTATAGTAATTTTCATATTTTGCAAGTGTTAGACGGTCATCTTTCTTCCATTCAACAAATTTATATGGGCCAGCACCGATTGGGTTTTTCAAGAAATGCTCCCAGCCATTTTCTTCGATATATTTTGCTGGAAGAATTCCAGAACCTTGTCTAGAAATACGGTTTAATAGAACTGGGTCTGGACCGTTAGTAATAATTTGGAACTTGTGGTCGTCAATAATCTTTACTTCTTTAATTTGTTTAAAATATTTGTTTTCAAGAAGTGTTTCATCTTTGGCTGCACGCTCTAATGTGAACTTAACGTCATTAGAAGTAACAGGGTCTCCATTATGGAATGTTGCTTTAGGATTTAAAGTAAATTCCCAAGTTAATTCATCAATGTTTTTCCAAGAATCTGCTAGATCTGCAACAAAATTTCCGTCACGATCTTTTTCAAGCAATGAATCGAACATATTCACGTGAATGGCTTGTGTTTGTGTCGCTTGGTGGTTGTGAACGTCAAAGCTAACCATATCAGCGCTTGTTCCAATAGTTAGAACATTATCATTTTCGTTGCCTTTCTTTTCTTTCGAACCATCTGTGCTTGCTTTATCACCGCCGCCACCGCAGCCAGTGATTACCAGCATTAATAGCATAAATACAATAAAGCTGACATTTCTAAACTTTTTCATGGTATTCCCCCCTGTATTTATTTTTATTTATTTAGATAATTCAATGCCAGTTGAACCAATGCAGCGGATCCAAGCGGCAGAATATCATCATTAATATCAAACATTGGATGATGCAGCGGATAAGTTACATCCTTCATGGCACCTAATCGGAAAAATACTCCAGGAACCTCTTTTGTATAGTAAGAGAAATCCTCTCCGCCCATTGATGGCCTCATGTAGTTGAATTTATCATTGCCAACCAATTCAATTGCGGTCTGTTCGAGCAGGTCAACCATCTGATCATCATTGATGACGCTTGGGTAACCCATGTCATAATCAAATTCATATGAAGCCCCAAATGCCTCAGTGATTCCTTTAATGATGCTTTCCATTTTCCCAGGCATTGCTTCACGAACTTCTGGATTTAGCGTTCTAACTGTTCCAATAAATGTTACCTCTGGAGCAATAATATTCGTTGCTGTTCCGCCTGTAATCTTACCAATTGTTAGAACTGCTGGGTCTAACGGATCAATTTGCCGGCTTACTACATGCTGCAATGCCGAAATGACTTCTGCAGCAATGGTAATGGAGTCTACTGTTTGATGAGGTCTTGCGGCATGTCCGCCGACACCAATAATTTTAACCTCAAATGTATCCGCTGCAGCCATCGCCTGATTTCTAACAACTGCTAGTGTTCCGGATTCAATGAGAGGATCAATATGTAATCCTGCAATAGCGTCTACCTTCGGATTTAAAAGTGCACCATCCTCCATCATTGCTGGAGCTCCGCCCAACCCTTCCTCAGCTGGCTGAAAAATGAATTTAACGTTTCCTTTTTCCGGCACAGGCATTTCAGACAGTAGTTTTGCTGCTCCCATCAGCATGCTTGTATGTGAATCATGTCCACAAGCGTGCATTTTGCCAGGAACCTTTGATTTATAATCGACAGTTTTTCGATCTTCAATTGGAAGGGCGTCCATATCAGCTCTCAGAGCAATTGTCGGACCCTCGGTTTTCCCGCGGATTACGCCGACTACTCCAGTTTTCCCGATATTTCTTTCAA
Organism: Cytobacillus sp. MT66; assembly: GCF_058792595.1. Classification (NCBI taxonomy): domain Bacteria; kingdom Bacillati; phylum Bacillota; class Bacilli; order Caryophanales; family Bacillaceae; genus Cytobacillus; species Cytobacillus sp. MT66. Next base: position 312,398 of record NZ_JBXAFB010000004.1, on the reverse strand, counting down.
CTTCGATCCCAAGAGATTCAAGGTGTTCTGCCACAATTTTCGAAGTCCGCACCTCTTCGAATCCTAATTCCGGATGCTGGTGAAAATCGCGTCTCCACGCTTTAATTTGTTCCCTAAGCTGAAAAGCCTTTTCTAGTACTTCTGATTTGGTCAGTGTTTCTGAAGACATCTTAACCCCTCCTTATTATTCTAATAAACTAAAATTACTATAAAGAAATTCAATTCTATCTCTTTTAAATTATCAAAAAACTTTATGTTGTTGTTACTATACCGCATTGAAGTAGGTGCGTCAATTACTTTTTTAAAATAATATTTCTGCTATTTTATTATTCTATTTATTCAAGTAATCCAACGTCACACTTGCCATTGTTTTTGCCCCAACCAGCATAGCTCTTTCATCGATATCAAATTTCGGATGATGGTGAGGGTATTTGGCACCTTTTTCTTCATTCCCTGCACATGAATAGAAAAATGCCCCTGGAACATGCTGCAAATAATAAGCAAAGTCCTCTCCGCCCATGATCGGATTGATTTCAATAATATCTTCAGGAGCTGCCACAGCCTTTGCAGCTTCCACAACCATTTGCGTCTCCTCAGGATGGTTCCATAACGATGGATAGCCGCGTGTATAGGTATATTCACAAGAGCCTCCTGCTGACGCACACACCCCATTGGCCACCCTGCCAATTTCTTCTTCAATTTTTGTTCTTACTGACTCATCAAAGGTCCGAACCGTTCCTTCAATAACAGCCGTGTCTGCGATGACATTGAAAGCATTGCCTGCATGAAAAGATCCAACCGTTACAACCGCTGATTCCAATGGATTAATTCTCCGGCTGACAATCGTCTGCAAGCTATTCACGATTTGGGTTCCAGCAACTAATGCATCAACCGTTTCATGCGGGTATGCCCCATGTCCGCCTTTTCCAATCACCTTAATCCGGAACTTATCAGGCGCAGCCATGGTCGCTCCGCTTCGATAGGCAATTTTCCCATAAGGAACTGTTGATCTCACATGGGTACCGAAGATTACATCCACATTTTCCAGACAGCCATCTTCTATCATGGCAATCGCTCCGCCAGGAATCACCTCTTCTGCATGCTGGTGAATGAAGACAATGTTACCTGCAATCTCGTCCTTGACACTTGCCAGCGCTTTTGCCAAACCCAATAAAGCAGCCGTATGTGCGTCATGTCCGCAAGCATGCATGACACCATCAACTTTTGACTTATATTCAGTTTCCTTCTCATCCTGAATTGGCAATGCATCAAAATCAGCTCTTAGTGCAACAGTCTTACCTGGTTTCCCGCCTTTTAACGTGGAAACAACGCCTCTGCCGCCTACTCCAGTTCTAACCTCTAAACCTAGTTCCTTATGAAAATCAGCAATTTTCTTTGGTGTACGCACTTCCGTAAAAGAAAGCTCCGGGTTCATATGCAAATCCCTGCGAATTTCAACCATTAAATCATAATTGTCTTCAATTAATTTGAAAACTTTACTTTTCATAATAAAACCCCCTAACTATATCGGAATAATTTGAGACACGAAACTACAAATTCTAGTTTAGTGCTTTAAAGCTTTTTAGTACCGCGATAAATGTCGAAAAAGGAAGTTTTTTACGACTTTTTAGTTATTTAGCAATAAAGATACCATTTTTATTGCTTTTGCGCAATAAAGGAATTCGACTTTTCGAAAAAATATAATATACTTGAATACCATTAATATTATGGAATATTCTGAAATATTTAGTTGTCGATCAGATATATCTATTGTTCGAAAGGAAACCTTTCTCCATTTAAAACGTAAGCATAGCACTAACTTTATCGAAGGGGATGTTCGAATGGGAAACATTATTATTTTTTCACTCATAGCTGGCTTATCAGCTTCTTTACTTTTAATTCCCTTTTCAAATTCAAAAGAAGAAAGCAAGCGCCTTACTCCAGCTGCACTAATCTCTCTTATTATTTTGATTGTTGCTAGCGTGTTTTTGTTCTACTATGTTACAAGTTTTGACAGAAACCTAAGTTCCTTATGGATTTTCGCCATCTTTATAACCCTTTTGGGTTCGCTTCTCTCCTCAGGGAAAGAACGATTAATTAAGGGAGTGTTATTTTTTGCCAGTCTCCTTTTAGGTGTATACTTTATGACTGCTTTCCTGTTTAATGCTGATGATAAATATGAGATGGCAAAAATGAAAGTGGAAACAGAAATTGAAGTGTTTAGTGAAAGCGAGACGCCAGCAAGTGTTCCACCTAAATTTGCTCGGAATAAAATGAAAAAGTCCTTTGGACAAGTTCCCAATACAAGCTATTACGAGCTTGGAAGATTACAAATCCAAAAAGTAGATGGAAAATATGTTTATATTGCCCCTGTTGAGTTTTCTGGTTTTTTCAAATGGCTGAACGGAAAAAGTACTCCAGGCTATTTTACAATCAGTGCAACAGACTCCACAGCGAATCCTAAATTTATCAAAGCCGATATGGTCTATACACCATCCTCATACTTTAATAAAAACATCGAGCGCCACATCCGCATGCAGTATCCAGAGGAAATTTTTTATGGCGATGTGCAGCTCGAAATTGATGATAATGGAAAGCCATATTACATTAGAACCTACGGCAGCTTTGTTTCTGCCAGGAATGGATTTGAAATGAAAGGAATTGTCGCAGTGGATCCGAAAAACGGAGACACAAAGCAATACCCCTTAGCCAAAGTTCCTGAATTCATTGATGGAGCAGTCTCTCCTGAGGCCGTAAGCCTGCAGAACAGTTACTTTGGAAATTATATCCACGGATTCTGGAACAGCAAGTTCGGCAAGAGAGATGTCAAACTCCCTTCTGATGAAGGAACCGAATCCAATGTAAGCCCAATATTTGACGAAAAAGGGGTCATGTATTATTTCACTGATTTCACGAGTCCGAAAGAAGGAGTGGACTCCATGCTCGGCTATTCTTTAACAAATTCAAGAACAGGTGAAGCAATATACTATACCGGTAATCTTGAAGAATCGTATATGGATTCTCAGGGAGCATTACAAATCATCGAAAAGAAATTCATTGAAAAGAAATGGGAAGGCGAAATGCCAATCTTATACAACTTCTATGGAGAAGCAAGCTGGCTCACAGCTGTTCTTGATTCCAACGGTTTCCTGCAAAACTACTTTATTGTTTCTGCGGCTAATCCGGAAATCTCCGTTTACGGCAATACACCGAATGAAGCATTAAAACAATATAAAACAGCTTTGCAAAAAGGCGGCGGAACTGTTGACGGCACCTCAAAAGCCGAAGAAAAACAAACAAGCGGCACTGTCCTGCGGGTTTATAAAGAAAAATATGGAGAATATACATTAGTCTCCTTTCTCTTAGATAACATGGAAAATTATATTGTCTCATCCGAAAACAGCCCACTTTCTATTTATTTAAAAGAAGGGGATCATGTCACAGTTACCTTCTTGAATACCGGAGAAGAATTCCTGCCCGTAAAAAAACTATCTATTAAGGGATTTGAATAAACACAAAAACACGATGGCCTAATCATGTCCATCGTGTTTTTGTATTATTGTATTAATATATTATTGGCTGTGTTAAAGCATAATGTTCATTTAACCACTTAGTTGATCTTCGCTGCAGGCGCGTAGACTCCTGGGGGATCAGCGTTGAAGCGAGACCCCGCAAAAGCGCAAGCGACGAGGAGGCTCGCAAAACGCCCCTCGGAAAGCGAAGCGCCTGGAGAGGAAATCAACGGACAAAATTAACAGAGCCATATTATTAAATAATAATTATTTTTGAAAATTACCCAGCATATTAAAGAAGTGGGTTAGGAAATCATAAAAAATCCTTGCTGTCGGAAGCATTTCCCGTTCTGTTGGAATAATTACGCCAACCGTTCTTGTTACTTGTGGTTCAATAGAGGATACTTTCACCGTATGCCGCGGCAAACTGTCAATCAGTGTAATCTCTGGAATAAGTGTCACACCCAACCCAGCCGATACAAGACCTTTGATCGCATCAATATCCTCCCCTTCAAATGTTACATTTGGCTGGAATCCTTGCTGCATACAGGCATTAACGGTGATTTCACGCAGGATGAATCCAGTTGGAAAGAGGATAAAAGAATCATCTCGAAGTTCGCTTAATTTTAATGATTTCTTATTAGCCAGCGGATGATTGACCGGCAGGAGAACCACCATTTTTTCAGTAAATAAAATGGTTCCTTTTAGGTTTTTTTCATCCTTTGGAACAGGACCAAGGAGGGCCATATCAATATCTCCTCTTTTTACCCCCTCAATTAAATAATGGTAAGAGCCCTGCTTCAGCTGGTATTTCACATCTGGATGCTGTTGGCGGAAGCCTGAAATAGCAGTAGGCAATGTGTAGGCAGCCAGACTGCTTGGGAATCCGATTCGAATCGTCCCTTTATCAGGATCTAAATATTCATCAACTTCTCGTTTTGCATTTTCAATAACAGTCATGGCCTCTTCCATATATTCCAAAAAAACTTTTCCGATTGGAGTCAGCCGGACATTTCTTCCCTCCCGAAAAAAAAGATCCACCCCTAATTCCGCTTCTAAATTAAAAATTTGCCTGCTCACTGCAGATTGCGCAACATGAAGCGCATCAGCGGCTTCCGTTACATGTTCCCTCTTTGCTACTTCCATGAAATATTGAATTTGCCTTAGCTCCAATTCAGTCACCTACCCAATCTATCTCATTGTGGCATTGATTTCATCTATAATTCATATTGTTAAGATTATTTTTTCATTATAAAATTCAATTAACGATAAATACAATCACTTTATTGAAAGTTGTAATATTTTTATTTTTCCACTTGTTTTTTCATACATTCATATACAGAAGGGACTTGATAGTTATGCAAACTTTAGAGGAAGTGAAAAAGAACGAAACAAAAGCAGCCGTTGATTATGTAAATACAGTTTTTGAAAAGGTAAAGAAAAGAAACCCTTATGAAGCTGAATTCCATCAGGCTGTAGAAGAAATCTTCGACTCTTTAATTCCTGTATTCTCAAAACATCCAAAATATATGGAACATAACATTCTTGAAAGAATTGTGGAACCTGAAAGAGTTATTACCTTCCGAGTACCATGGACAGACGATAACGGTAATGTACAGATAAACCGCGGATTCCGTGTCCAATACAGCAGTACTCTTGGTCCTTATAAAGGTGGCCTCCGCTTCCATCCTACAGTAAGTACCAGCATTGTAAAATTCCTCGGCTTTGAACAAATCTTCAAAAACTCTTTAACAGGCCAGCCAATCGGCGGTGCTAAGGGTGGATCTGACTTTGATCCTAAAGGAAAGTCAGATAATGAAATCATGCGTTTTACCCAAAGTTTTATGACTGAACTATGCAAACACATCGGGCCAGATGTCGATGTTCCAGCTGGAGATATCGGCGTTGGCGCAAGAGAAATTGGCTATATGTTCGGACAATATAAGCGATTAAAAGGTGCTTATGAGGCTGGAGTATTAACAGGAAAAAATATAAGCTTCGGCGGAAGCCTAGCTCGTACAGAAGCAACAGGCTATGGACTTGTTTATTTTGTAAAAGATATGCTTGCAGATAAGGGTTATAGCTTTAACGGAAGCACAGTTGTTGTATCTGGTTCAGGAAATGTGGCTATTTATGCCATCCAAAAAGCACAGGAGCTAGGTGCTAAGGTTGTAGCCTGCAGCGATTCAAACGGATATATTTATGATGAAAGCGGAATTAATTTAGATACAGTGAAACGCTTAAAAGAAGTTGAAGGAAAGCGTATTAAAGAATATGTGAACGAACATCCACATGCCCAATATGTGGAAGGCTGCACTGGCATTTGGTCAATTCCTTGTGACATCGCCCTGCCATGCGCCACTCAAAATGAAATTGACGAGTGCTCAGCTAAGGTTCTTGTCGAGAACGGAGTAAAAGCTGTTGGTGAAGGAGCAAACATGCCTTCCTCTTTAGAAGCAATTGATGTATTCCTAAAGAGTGATGTCCTATTTGCACCAGCTAAAGCAGCTAATGCTGGCGGTGTAGCTGTTTCTGCTTTAGAAATGGCACAAAACAGCGCTAGAATCGGCTGGTCTTTCGAAGAAGTAGATGAGAAGTTACATGAGATCATGACCAATATTTACCGAAACAGTGTTAAAGCTGCCGAAGAATACGGCTATCCAGGTAATCTTGTTATCGGGTCAAACATCGCTGGCTTCCTTCGTGTTGCTGATGCAATGATTTCACAAGGAGTCGTTTGATTCATAATCATGACTTAAAAAGAATGCTTTCTATATAATAGAAAGCATTCTTTTTTTATTTCTCTTTTATAATACTGAAAACTGCCAATATATACTATGTTGTCAATATATTTTTGAAAAATTTAAGAATCGAAATTTTTGTCGAATAATGTTAAACTTATAATAGATTTTTGCAATATAGTAATTTTTAAAAATATGATTTGGAGGTTTGTCAATGACAGATACAGGACTTCAGCTGGTTGCCATTGGTGTTTATATGGCTATTATGATTTTTATCGGCTGGTACTCATATCGCAAAACCAGCAACTTAACTGATTATATGCTTGGCGGCCGCTCACTTGGCCCTGCGGTAACAGCACTAAGCGCAGGTGCGGCAGATATGAGTGGATGGCTATTAATGGGGTTGCCTGGCGGTATTTATGTAACCGGTTTAGCTGATGCATGGATTGCAATCGGTCTTACAGCAGGAGCTTACTTAAACTGGCTTCTAGTTGCACCAAGATTGCGCACCTACACGCAGGTAGCAAACGATTCAATTACTATACCAGGCTATCTTGAAAATCGTTTTAAGGATAATACAAAATTATTGAGAATTGTATCCGGAATCGTTATTCTAGTGTTCTTTACTTTTTACGTTTCTTCCGGAATGGTAGCAGGCGCTGTCTTTTTTGAAAGCTCCTTTGGCTACAGTTACCACACAGGTCTTTTCCTTGTTGGTGGCGTAGTCGTTGCTTATACATTATTCGGCGGGTTCCTTGCTGTTAGTTATACCGACTTTCTCCAAGGCCTAATGATGCTAGTTGCCCTTCTTCTTGTTCCAATATTAGGACTTTCACAGACTGGCGGATTTAGCGGCACGTTTGATACAATCCGTGAAATCGATCCGAAAATGCTCGACTTATTCAAAGGAACAACATTTTTTGGAATCATTTCTGCTTTAGCCTGGGGACTTGGCTACTTTGGACAGCCTCATATCATCGTCCGTTTTATGGCTATTACATCTGTTAAAGAAACTAAGAGCGCACGCCGTATCGGGATTGGCTGGATGGTCTTCTCTTTAATTGGAACCATTATGACTGCTTTTATTGGAATCGCATTTTTCCACAATAATTCTCAATACACACTTGATAATCCTGAGGCTGTATTCTTAACATTAGGTCAGATATTCTTCCATCCGCTATTTGCCGGATTTTTACTTGCTGCTGTACTAGCAGCCGTTATGAGCACCATTTCTTCACAATTAATTGTTACATCAAGTGCATTAACAGAAGATTTGTATAAAGTTTTACTCCGAAAAAATGCAACTGATAAAGAATATGTATTCTTTGGCCGTATGGCTGTATTAGCGGTTGCTATTATTGCCTCCGTTCTTGCATGGGAGCAAAACGATACCATCCTTGGACTTGTTGCTTATGCTTGGGCAGGCTTTGGCGCTGCATTTGGTCCAATCATCCTTCTAAGCTTGTATTGGAAGAAGATTACTCAGTGGGGTGCCCTTGTCGGAATGATTGCTGGTGCACTTACAGTAATCATCTGGAAGAACATTGGCCTAGGCGACACTTTATATGAAATCGTACCTGGATTTGCAATAAACCTAATACTTGCTTATATCGTGAGCTTAGCTACCTATCGTCCAAACCCTGAAATTGAAAAAGAATTTGACGAAAGCGTTCGCTTGCTAAAAGGTGAATAATTTATTAAAAAATCCCCACTGTCGATAATAGGACAGCGGGGATTTTTTTAGCTATTCTTTAGTTCAAATTGCTGTTCAAATGCCGACCAATTGATGGTCTTTTCTAAAATGATCGAAATAAGCACACCCATGATTAATCCATTAGAGATAAACGGCTGAATGAGAACAGGCAAGCTTTTAAATAAAGATGGGTTCATATTCATTAAGCAGATGCCAATTAATACTGGAGCGGCTAAACGAAAAATAGTATTAGAATTAAATACCTTTCCATTAAGGCTGCCAAAAGCCGTGCCAAATAGCTGCAAATAAGCAACAAAAAGAACAGCATTTCCTACAGTAAGAGGCATTTCAGCTAAAAAGGAGCCCAGTGCCGGTATAAACCCAATAATGGTCAGAAGCCCCCCGCCGATGATAAATGGCTTCTTTTCCAAAATTCTTGTGCTTTGCAAAAAACCTATAGATGAAGTAAATGGCGTATATTGAACAAGACCAAAGCCCGTCCCAAAAACCGAAAAAATACTTGTAATAAAAATCGAATTTCTATACTGCTTCTGGGACACTTTCTTTTTATAAAGGTTTTCAGCAGCACTAATAGATGCAATGGTATTGCTCAAGTTCATCATTCCAGCAAAAAAGGCTATAGCGACAATCCCCCATTCTAGATTGGGTGAACCTAATGGAAATAGACTGAAAGATATGTCTGCTGCTTGCGCTGTTTGATTTGCTGGGCTGAAAAACAACAAATCATAAACAATCCAGCCAATAATCAAACCTATTAATATGGAAAAGTTACTGATCACCGCATTACCTTTAAGCTTCAGCAGGCTGACAAAAATCACAAGGACAATGGAAAACAAGCTTACAGGAACATCGATGGTCCCCTGCTCATTCACTTTCATCATGCCTTTGAAAAAAATTAGTACTAACTGAAAGGTTAATAAAAATAAATAGACCGACATAACCATCGGACTAAAAATGGACTGTAATAGTGAAACTCCATTAAATGCCGCAAGGATTATCGTAACCAGACAGGCCAGCAATATCCCCGTTGCAATACCCCCGCCAACCGCTGTATAGCTCATACCTAAAGACGGTGCGGACAGACCTAAATTTAGAATAAGTCCCCAAAGCAGCCCCGAATGGCCTTCCATTAACGGGAACTTATGGCCAAGCCATCCTTGAAAAATACAAGCCATACCAGTAAAAATCAGCGACATTTTCAGCATCATTGCCATCGTATCGGCGGGAAGCTGAAATGCGTTTGCCACGGAAATTGGAATCATTACGGTATTAGCAAAAATAAAAAATAGCCATTGAACAGAGGAAAACATCGTCATAGACGAAAAACATTTATTCATTCATGTCACCACTTTCTAGTTCGTTTTCCCTTCAATGTTTTTAAGGACGGATTCTATTATAATACAAACTTATTGCTTTGTTTAAAAATATTATAGCCAGTCTTGTTTTCCTGTACTTTTTCCATATAAAAAGCCGTCCCTTAATGGAAACGGCATGACGAAATATTATACTCTCATTGTCACTTTCGGTCTGGAAACCCAGTGGCCATCTGAAACTTCAACAAGCTCGGATTGACTTAATTGATATTTATCTTCATCGGTCTGTTCTTCCATTAATACTCTTTTTTTCTTTGCTTCAATTTTCGGATCTGGAATCGGAATAGCTGAAAGCAGCTTTTTCGTATATTCATGCTGCGGATTTGCATAGAGCTCTTCACTTTCAGCTAGCTCAACAATTTTTCCTGCAAACATAACCGCCACACGGTCACTGATATGCTTTACCATGGATAGGTCATGTGCGATAAATAAATAGGTCAGACCAAGCCGATGCTGCAGATCCTCCAAAAGCTTAACAACTTGGGATTGAATAGAAACATCCAGGGCGGAAAGCGGCTCATCGCAGACAATGAATTTAGGTTCAACCGCCAGTGCGCGCGCAATGCCAATCCGCTGACGCTGTCCGCCTGAGAATTCATGGGGGTATCTCAAGGCGTGCGAGGGCTCAAGGCCAACCATATCCAACAGCTCCTCTACCCTCTTTTGCCGCTCTGCTTTGGTGCCTGTTAGCTTATGAATATCGAGCGCCTGTCCAATAATATCTAAAACCTTAAAACGCGGATTGAGCGAAGCATAAGGATCCTGGAAAATCATTTGCATGGACTTGCGCATAATTTTCATCTCATTTGGATTTAGGCGATTAACAGGTATACCCTGGAATAAAACCTCTCCCCCTGTTGGTTCGTGGAGACGCAAAATAGCTCTCCCAGTTGTTGACTTTCCTGACCCTGATTCCCCGACAAGTCCAAGGGTCTCCCCCGGCTTAATCTGAAAGCTGATATTATCAACTGCCTTAAGAATATTCCCTTTCCCCAGATCAAAATATTGTCTCAGGGAGCGTACATCAAGCAGCGGTTTATCTTTATCAACCCCTGTTAATATGAGCGGTGCAGGCTTTGTTTTTTTCTTTTCATTCAGTCGAGGCAGCGCATTTAAGAGCTTTAATGTATAAGGATGCTTTGGATTTTCAAATATCTCCTCCGTTGTCCCAGTTTCAACAATCTCACCCTGCTTCATAACCACAACACGGTCACACATTCCTGCCACAACACCCAGATCATGTGTAATAAGGATGATGGAAGTGCCAAAGCGGTCCTGCATATCCTTCATTAAGTTCAGTATCTGTGCCTGAATGGTTACATCCAGAGCAGTTGTCGGTTCATCAGCAATCAATAGTGTCGGACGGCAGGCAAGTGCGATAGCAATCATAACCCGCTGCCGCATCCCCCCGGAAAATTCATGAGGATATTGTGTATAGCGCTCTTCACTGTTGCGGATGCCTACTAATTTGAGCAATTCAATTGCCTTCTCTTTAGCTTCCTTCTTTGATAGCTTTTGATGCTTAACCAGACTTTCAGCAATTTGCCTGCCTATCCTGATCGTTGGGTTAAGTGAAGTCATCGGATCCTGAAAGATCATCCCGATTTCCCGGCCGCGGATGCCTTCCATTTCCTTTTCTGATTTACTCGCCAGATCTTCTCCTAGAAAAGTAATTTCCCCATCTTTCACAAACGATGGCGGTGATGGAAGAAGTCTCATAATAGATCGGGCGGTCACGCTTTTTCCGCTCCCGGACTCACCTACAATCCCCAGTGTTTCTCCTTTATTTAATTCAAAACTAACGCCGCGAACAGCTTCGAATTCTTTATCGTTTGAAAGAAAAGATACACGCAGATCTTTTACTTTTAAAATAGGTTTCAAGTTAACTACACCTGCCAATAATATTATTTCAGTTATATTGACTTTTCTATTCTACTAGAATTAAAATATACTATATCGATCGGAATAATGCAATTTAACTTCATTCATCCTAAGAGAGGAGGTTACGGTTACATAGTGGAGGCTGCTAAAAGAATAGAACCAAATAGCAAAAGAGGAAATTTGAAATTTTCCGAACTAATTAGCCGAACATATAGTAAGATGCAGCCGCATCCAGTCTATAAATGGCTTACCATCATTCTTGGCTTGCCCGTTCAGCTTGTTATTTATTTTATCTATTTAAACAAGAGAAATAAGGATGCCTGCTCTTCTATTTTAGAAGAGACAAAGCATACTTTGCTTGCTGCTGGATATAAAGAAGACTTGAAATTTCAATACAAAGAACAAATCTTGAAAAAAGAAGCCTTTTTCGGACAAAAATCAAGTGATAACGAGATTGATAAATTGGCAAAACAGTGGGCGGAAGAGCAGTTTCAAAATGTGCTGCAGGAAAAAGTAAATACTATATTAGAGCAGCGCGGTGAAAAAAGAATTACCTTTGAAACAGTCTTTCAATCGCTCATTAATACTCCTAAATTTTTAGCTCTGTCGTTTTTGCCTGGATTGCCTATGTATCTTCTAATTCTACTATACAGTAATCCATATATTAAATATATTTTTGAAAGAATTTTCATGAGTTTATTTGTTATTTTAGGTGTTGCCTTTTTTGTTTTCACTATTTTATACATTTCTCCATTTGATCCTGCAGCAAACATCCTTGGAGAAACAGCAACAAAAGAACAGATTGCAGCCTTTAATCATTTATACGGGCTTGATCAGCCTTATTTAACCCAACTTTGGAATACAATAAAAGGGATTTTCACCTTCGATCTTGGGTCATCCTTCTCAGGCAATGAGGAAGTCGCTTCAAGTATTGCAAGGAAGTTTCCGATTACGTTCATCCTGGCCATCATCTCATTGGCTATGGCTGTTGTCATTGCCATACCCATTGGAATCGTATCAGCAACGAAACAGAATTCATTTTTTGATTATACCTTTATGTTTATTGCCTTAATAGGATTATCGATTCCTAACTTTTGGCAGGGCCTTATTTTCATTCTTAATTTTTCAATTAAATTGCAATGGCTCCCTGCAACCTATAGCCCGCAGGACATCCTTTCTATTATTATGCCGGCGGTTGTATTGGGTACAGGCCTAACTGCTTCCATTGCAAGGATGACTCGCTCCTCGACACTAGAAGTTATTAATGAGGATTATATTTTAACTGCCAAATCAAAAGGTCTTACACAAGCCCAGGTACTGTGGAAGCATGCTGTGACAAATGCAATGATTCCGGTTATTACGGTCATCGGCTTAATGTTTGGGGGAATGCTTGGCGGCGCGGCTGTAACAGAAAAGGTATTTAACATCAGCGGGATCGGAAGCTATATTGTTGACAAACAATTTATTCCCGATATACCTGCCATCATGGGCGGCGTTGTCTATATTGCCATAACCATTTCATTAATTAACCTATTAATTGACATCTTGTATGCGTTTTTTGATCCGCGTATACGTTCAAAGATGAAACAGTATTAAAGCAGGTGTCGTGATGTACAGTATCGTAAAAGGAAATGAAAGTTATATAAAAAAGCATGCACTTAAATTATCTCCTGAATATACACAGGCCAACTTTACATGGATTACAACGCTTGCACTGACGATAGTCTTTTTAATAAGCAGCATTGACTTTTCCGGTCCATCGCTAAAAAACAATGTGTTTATTGTATTTGCCGTTTATGCGCTGTTCACCTGTCTTCAGGGATTAACAACCTTCCTTATTAAAAGGGATTTGCAATATCACGGAATTATACAAAACCGGACAAGAAAATTTGGGTATGTTTTGCTGCTAAGCATTTTAACAGGCAATATTTTCATAGCCGCCTTTGCTTTCCAGCTTATTAAGAATAATAAAACAGCCCAATACACCTTTGCAGCTTATATGCTGCTGACGCAAGTTTTTATCATGGCGATTTCAGCACTAAATCTATTTAAACCATATGTATCCGATACATTTTTACCGGCAATGTTTGCATTATTCATTATCGCTTTGTTTCAGCTGATTGCATTCATTTTCATTGCAAGAGATAATACCCCAGCGAAAAGCGCCCGGTGGAAAACCACTTTGGCTTTTCCCCTAATTCTGACCGCAGCTACCGGCAATCTCTTTGCCCTGGCACTCGGTTTGCATTTTCTAATACAAAAAAGAAAAGAAAATCAGCCGGATTCAGGAAAATGGGTTCGTATCTGGGAGAAAATCGCAGGAAACACAACATCCATGCTTGGTTTATTTTTTATCGTTCTTACTTTTTCCATATCCATCTGCAGTTACCTGACATTTGATTACGATATGGCGATTGAAAACAATTACAGTGCAATTCTTCAGGAGCCAAACCTTGCCTACCCGCTTGGGACAGATAATTTCGGACGCGATTTATTTTCGCGAATTGTCTTCGGCGCAAGGATCTCATTAATTGTCGGATTCCTGTCAACGGCCATCCCTTTTATCATCGGCGGCATACTTGGAGCCATCTCAGGCTATTATGGGAAACAAACTGATAACATTATCATGCGTTTGCTTGATATCTTATATGCTATTCCAGGAATCCTGCTTGCGATTGTTATTATCGCAGCTTTCGGTTCCAACACAATTACGCTTGTAATTGCCCTAAGTGTCGGCTCCATTCCGACTTACGCCAGGACCATGCGCGCCAACGTCTTAATGGTATCAAACTATGAATATGTTGATTCTGCGCGTGCACTTGGGGATAGCAATCTATCTATTATTTTCAGACAGGTTGTTCCTAACTCCATGGCCCCAATGATAGTCAAGGCAACATTGACTATTGGCGGAGCCGTTATCGCGACAAGCAGCTTAAGCTATCTCGGACTTGGAGTAGAGCCTCATATTCCTGAATGGGGGAATATTTTAAAACTAGGAAGCACCTATCTAGAATCACATTCTTATTTAGCCATCTATCCGGGCCTAGCGATTATCGCTCTAGTTCTTTCCTTTAACTTTTTAGGAGATGGACTGAGAGATGCTTTAGATCCGAAAATGGATTAATAAACATAAATTTTAGGGGGAAAATTTTGTGAAAAAGCTAATACCGCTTCTCTTTGCCTTTGTTTTAGTGCTGGCTGGATGCGTTCAAACAAAATCTGATCAAAAAGCATCAGATTCAAAATCTGGCGGCAATTCTGGCGAGCAAGCAGAAATTGAAGTTCTAGGAATGGCCAGCAGCGAGGAAGATATGAATATCGTCCGCGACCAGCTGACCAAAAACGGCTTTAAAGTAAAATTAAACATTCAGCCAGACTACGGCAGCTTTAAAGCACAGCAAGATGCAGGGAATTTTGATGTAGCCGTATCAAGCTGGACAACCGTAACAGGTAACCCAGACTACGCGGTTCGTTCCCTTTTCATTTCAGGCGGGGACTACAGCATCCAATCTGATCCTGAAATTGATGACCTAATCAATAAAGCTAGTACGCAAACTCAGGAAGAATACGTGAACACGTATAAAGAATTTGAACAAAAGCTTGTATTTGACAATGCCTATATTGCACCGCTTTACAGCTCTTTAAAAACTCAGGCTGTCAATAAAGATATTTTAAATCCTGAAACTGTCAGACTTTCAAAATCCCGTTCTTTAGCGTGGGAAACGATTGATTTTAATGATGCAGCTAAGCGTGACAGTGATCCGCTTATCCTATCACAGACAATGCCTACTTTTACATCTCTTGACCCAATTAAGGGTAATGACGGTTCGATCAACATGGTTAATACAAACATGTATGTTCGTCTAATCAACTTAACTGATGATGATAAAATTACAGCAGACGGATCACTTTCCCGCAACTACAGTATTGGAGAAGGAAACGAAGAGTATTACTTTCTATTAAGAGATGACATTAACTTTGCCAAAATCACTGATAAAAAAGCGGTTGATACTGGCGAGCGCGTTGGTGCTGACGATGTTATTTTCTCTCTTAACCGTGCGAAGGATAAAAATTCTGTACCTGACCACCGCACATACAGCTTGCATGAACACATCAAAGATGCTGAAGTTGTAACTGATCTAGCAGCACTTGATCAAATCAAGCAATCTGGCAGCGATGAAACTGTAAAAGCATCACTAGAAAAAGGCTTAGATACAAAAATCACTGAACTAGTAGCTGACAAGACTCAAGCGAATAATGGTGAAGGGAAATACCAGGTTGTGAAAGTAACAACCACTGAGCCATTCCCTCAAGTACTGAATTATTTAGCTCACCAGTCAGCTGGTATCGTTTCTAAAAAGCAAGTCGAAAGCATCAACACCTATGATGTAGCAAGCTTTGATGTCAACAAAGACATTCCTTACGGAGATCAAAATACAGTAACCGAAGGCGATAAGTATAACAATACTCTATATGCCAGCGGTCCATATATCCTTTCTTACAAAAATGACTATGAAGCCATTTTCTATAAAAACCCTGGCTACATGAAAGGCACAGAAAATGAAGCAAAAATCAGCACAGTTAAGCTTCGTTTCATCAAAGACATGGATAGCTCTATTTCTGCTCTGCGTAATGGAGAAATCTACGTACTATACGGCGTACCAGCCAACAAACAAGATTTAATCGAAAGCGACAGCAAGCTAACGCTGCAGAGCATTCAAAGCAACGCTGTAACTTATTTACTATTCAATACATCTAACCGTGAAGTAGCTAAGAGCGCGGACCTAAGAAAAGCGGTTCTTTACTCCATCAATCAAGATGAAATTTTAAGCTACTACCACGACAAAGCATTCAAAGCCGTTTCCACAGTAAGCCCACTTGTTGACACAGGCAACGAGCTAAAGGCAGATCCAGAAAAGGCTAAGGAATTCTTGAATAAGTATCTTGAAAGTAAATAATGATAAAAAACCAGCTCCCTTTTATATAGGGGCTGGTTTTTTTATTTAGGGATAAATTGTCCATGCTTTAAGATGATTCCTTCAAACTTTTGAATATGCATTTCTTGGGCATCGTTCCGGGGGTTCCGTGCCCGAGATCCGTGAATTCTACCCTTCTCGGGAACGGTTCAGACTCTTGCGTTCCCTCAAACCTCTAAATCCACTATTCTCGGGAACAGATCGCCTCCTGAGTTCACTTAAAACAAAAATCCTCCACTCCATTTTCTATGTTATACTTTTACAAGCATTAAACAGTATTTGCATTAAGGTGGTAATAAGACCATGAGTAAGAAAAAGCGTAATTCGCCAGCATCTAAGAAGGAGCCCTTCACACTATCTGACACTTTACTTTTGACTATTTTACCTATCGTTTTTGGAATAGCAGGGATTGCCGGAATTGACGCAGCACAGCCAGTGACAGGATTTATCATTGGTTCATGTGTGTTTCTTGTTATTCTTGCGTTTGCATTTCCCTTCTATTCAAAAAGGAATGAAATCTACTATAGTAAATTAAGAGAAGATACGATACTCGGCATATCATTATTTTTTATGCTTCTTCATCTAAATATTCCATCCCTCTATTTAGTAAGAGAAAATCTCTTCTGGTTCCTTCTGCTTATATTTATATGGCTTGTAACCTGCTCAACGATTGGAATCGTTTATTTAAAAGCAAAAGGGAAAATTTCCTCTTCTAAATATGACAACATAAAAAAGTATTATAACTATTTCTTTCTATGGATAGGAATAATCAGTTGCATCGCCTTCATTTTAGCAACACTTGGCTATAATCGAGTCCGGTCCCAAAATGAGGATATGCAGCCGCCAGCCGAGTTCTTTTTCGGCGAGGTTACCGGCAATATCATCATTATGCTGTCATTTTCATTAGCAATGACAATCATTTATGGCTACGGGTTTTTTATGACTTCGGAGAGGATTATGAACAATCTGAAAGAGAAGCAATTAAAGAATGCTTAATACAATATTAAAAGGCAATAAAAAAACCCTTAATGGTTTTTCACCACTAAAGGTTTTTTTCGCCAAAATATTGATGCTGAAACATACACATTCTGATGGCATTGTGATACTCCCCATCAACAAAAAATTCGTCAATCAACTCTCCTTCAAATTGAAAGCCAACCTTTTCATAAATATGAATCGCCTTTTCATTATTTTTATCTACGATCAAATAAAGCTTATACATATTCAATACGGAAAAAGCATAATCCATCGCAAGCATAGTTGCTTCCTCCGCATACCGATGACCTTGATGTTTTGGGTCAATAATAATCTGAAATTCCACTCTTCGATGGATATAATCGATCTCCACCAGTTCAACGAGCCCAACCATTTCACCGGATTTCTCTACGATAAACCGCCGCTCACCCTGATCATGAATATGCTTGTCGTATAAATCCTGTAATTCTACAAAAGCCTCATAGGGTTCCTCGAACCAATATGACATGACATTCGCATTAATATTCAGCTTGTGAATAAATCTTAAATCATCTCTTTCCAGCGGCCTAATTCTTACTTCATCGTTCATCAAGTTCCATCCTCCGACTCTTGTTTGGTAAATATCCTGCTATAACTAGTATATTCAAAAAATGGGCAGAGTCAGAACAAAAAATGAAAAACATTTGCACCTTCATTATCCTTAAAATTACAGCAACAATTCACGGTGAGTTTGGGAAGATTAATTAGAAAGCCGCATTTCCATTTTCCAGGAATGCGGCTTTCCAAGTTTTTTTCTAATTACCTGCTGTTACATTTTCCCCTGATTTTATTTCAACCCCAGCTATTTCCTCAATATATTGAACGATGGCTGTATGGTCAAGCTTTCCTCCGCCTCTTGCCTTGGCTAGTTGCCAAAGCTGATAGCAGGCACTCGAGACAAAGGAAGGTACCTCACTGTTGTTGACCAATTTTGTAGCAATAGAGATATCTTTGCACATGAGGTCGATTGTAAAACCAACTTCGAATTTTCTGCTCAGCACCTGCTGAGGGAATTTAACTTCACTTGAAAAGCTTCTTCCGCTGCTTGAATTAATAACTTCAAGCATTTTATCCGGGTCTAATCCAAGCTTTGTGCCAACTGCCAGCATCTCACCCGTAATAGCCAAAGTTGTTGCTGTCAGCATATTATTTAATGCTTTGATGGTATGGCCGGCCCCGAGCTCACCAACATGAATAATATTTGACCCCATATCCTGGAATAATGGATTGAATTTCAAAAACGTTTCCTCATGTCCTCCGACCATAATGGCCAATGTACCATCCTCAGCCTTTTTAATTCCGCCGCTTACTGGTGCATCAAGCATGCTGATCCCATAATCACTTAACCTCTGGCCAATTTCCTTTGTGACATCAGGCTCAGAGGTTGTCATATCAATCAGTGTGCTCCCTTGCTTAAAGCCTTCTAATAATCCATTTTCGCCAAGGACTACATTTTTGACAATCTGGGCATTTGGCAAAACAGTTATCACGACCTGATTCGCTGAACTTAATGCTGATGGCGAATCGAAAACAGTTGCTCCTAAATGACGAAAAGTGTTTAATGCACTCTGATCTAAATCATAAACCGAAAGTTCATGTCCCTTTCTTATCAAGTTTTTTCCTATTCGGCCGCCCAAATTTCCTAATCCGATTAAACCAAGCTTCATTGCCCTCACCGTCCATCATACATATTGATAAATCCATGTTACTAATGGCTTGCTGCAGGAAATCTGGGTTGTCGATTGCAGCCAAATGTTATTCGGCATCAACATATTTTTCTAGTATACTTAATGCCCGCTCCTCTTTCCTTTTTAAACTTGTGAAAATTCTCGTTAAATCTTTATCCTTTAAGCCTTTTAAAATTTCATTATATTCCGCTACCGAACGTTCCATACTGGTTGGATGCGATAGTGAAATATAACGAAACGGAATTAGTTGGCTATTTATTTTCATATATAAATCTGAAAGAACCTCGTTATTTGAAAAGACAAAAAACTTAAGCTGCAGTTCTTCCAAAAGACTGAAACATTTCTTAATTTCTTTTTCCTTTAATGTTTCTTCCATTTGAACAATGATCCCTTCAAGCTGTTGTGATTGTTCATCCGTATAAAGGGTCATCAATTTGGTTAAAGCAATTTCTAATAAGCGATAAACAACCTCATAAAGATCAAATAATTCTTTTTTTGTTCTCTTTTTAACAAAGACACCCTTCCTGGGAACCCTTTCGACAATCCCATCCCTTTCAAGGATAAACAAGGCCTCCCGAATCGGTGCTCTGCTAGTGCCAAATTCTTTTGTCAATTCAATTTCTAATAATCTATCTCCCGGTTTAAGCTTGCCTTCAGATACCCTGATAGCAATCGCCTCCGAGATCCTTTGTGACAGTGTGGCATTATCAAAACTCATACATTTACTCCATCCCTAGTTTGTTTGATGTATAGATTACAGATCTACGTAAATCATACCATCTTTAATTTCAACGGGATAGGTCTTTACCTTTCTTTGACTAATGCCAAAAAGCGCGTCACCTGATTGAATATCAAATTCCCAGCCATGCCATGGACACTTAAGAACCTTTCCTTCAAGGCCAAATACAAATTCTTCAGGCTGACTTGGAAGCATGGTCCCGCATAAAGATCCCTTGCATATTGGTGCCTGTTTATGCGGGCATAGATTTCTAACGGCATAGGCTTTTCCGTCCTCATAAAAAACGCCTACTGAAATACCATTCACTTCTTTTATTAACGCTTTTCCTTTTGGTACTTCTCCAATTTCTCCGATACAATACGCCATGTTTATTCGCTCCCCCTTTTGCCAAATTATTTTAAATTAAATAGTTCTGCTGCATTATCATAGAAGATCTTTCTGCGCAAATCTTCATCCAAGTGCCTAAATGTATTATCAGGAAAATCATTATCCCAATGAGGATAATCTGTACTAAAAATGAGTGTTTTATCTGCATGCATCATTTCAAAAATTTGTGTTAAATACTTGCTCTTTTCCGGTTCCTCTGCTGGCTGGGAAGTAAATCGGACATGTTCTAACAAATATTGACTTGGTTCTTTCTCAAGCCATGGAACCTCTCTTCTGAAATTGCGCCAGTTCTGATCCATTCTCCACATAACAGATGGAACCCAGCTATAGCCAAATTCAGCTACTAATACCTTTAGCTTTGGAAAGCGTACAAATACTCCTTCAAACACCATACTAACTAGATTTCCATATGCAACTTGCGGAAAGTCCGTATGTCTTTCTATATAGCTCCTCGGCACGCCTCCTGCCATGGCCACACTTGTAGAAAAGCCACCTTCTGTTCCTGTTGGATGGATAAGTATTGGCAACCCTAATTCTTGGGCAGCTTCATATATAGGATAATAGTAGCTATTTCCCATCAAGATATTAAAAAGCGGCATAAATACAGCAACTACCCCTTTTTCTTTTCCGACTCTCCTGATTTCTTCTGCAGCCTTTAATGGATCATGAACCGCCACACACATGGCTAACTTATATCGGGAATCCACAGTCAGCCATTCATTCAGAAAATAATCGTTGAAAGCACTGGCTAAGGCAGTGGCTTCAATAGGATTTGGATACGAAACCAGCTTTCCCGCCTGAACGGATGACAAGATAGCATGCTCAATATTATAGCGATCCAATAAGTCCTCAGCCATATAGACCGGATCCGAGCCTCCTGCCCCACCGCCTGGAGGAATCGTATCAAGACGGATGGAAGTTGACTTTTCAAGAGGCGGACGGAGCGGATGATCCGGCAATCTCATTCTCCCATCAAAATGTGCCCACATCGCCTTGCTTAAATAAGGTTTTAACCCTTCAATATCACCATTTATCCAAGGATGAACATCCGCATCGATGATTTTTTCAAGATTTTTTTCTGTCATTTTTATAACCTCCATATCCTCTTTAAAATATATTGTCGACAATATACATTTAGACACAAGAAGAAAAGAATCTTTCATGACCTTTTCCTCCTGTGCAGCCAATTCTAATTACTTACTAATCATATGCTGACTTTTACTTGCTGAGGTATTCATTTTCCAATGTACCAAAAACAAAAGAATAAATATGCTGATGCCAATCAAATCTGTCATGATCCCTGGAATTAACATTAATAGCGCTGAAATAAAGGCTATAACTCTTTCAATCAAATTGATATCTGAAATTATAATTCCCATGGTCGCCATTGCTAAAATAGTTACTCCAATCAGGGCAGTTACAACACTTAAAATTATTTCTAAAGGGTTTCCTTGCATTAAAAGAACAGAGTCTAAAATAAACATAAATGGAATGATAAAAGCTGTTAGTCCAATCCGCATACTATACATGGCTGTTTTCAGCCAATCCCCCTGCGAGATTCCGCAGGCAACATAAATCGCTGCACATACCGGAGGTGTTATGGCTGAAAGTACAGCAAAATATAGTAAAAACATATGTGCTGCAATACCTTCGATGCCGAGGTTAATTAATGCAGATCCAACAACAGATGCCGAAAGAACGTAAGCCGCTGGTGTAGGAGCACCCATTCCTAGAATAATAGTAATCAGCATCGCCAGGACAAGTGCCAGCATAAGATTTCCTTGGCTTAAGGACATCATAACTAAAGAAAATTTCACTCCCAGACCGCTTGTATTAATGGTAGTTACAAGGGTTTGAGCAACGGCGATCAGCATGACAATCGTTACCATGCTTTTTGCACCGCGATCCAAACCAATAATGATCTTTTTGAATGTTTCTTTAAAGTCCTTTTTCGACCTGACATTACAAATCAAATACAAAACGATTGTTCCGATGTACATCGTATAGCCTGCTTTTCCAGCTGTATAACCAGAAAATAATAGAGCAACTAACAAGATTAATGGGAAAAATAATGGTACGAATGTTCTCCAGTTAAACGCTTGCTTCCATGTTGGAATTTCTTCCTTTGGCAGCCCTGTTAAATTATTTTTTCTTGCATAAAAATAAATGGAAATCATTACGGATATAAAAAATAACAGTGCAGGAATCAATGCAGCTAGCATAACGTCTACATAACTTATTCCAAGAAGCTCAGCCATTAAAAATGCACTCGCTCCCATGACTGGAGGCATGATTTGTCCGCCTGAAGATGCTACAGATTCTACGGCACCTGCGAAGTTTTTGTTATACCCTAATCTTTTCATTAATGGGATTGTAAAGTTCCCTGTCGTTGCTACGTTTGCGACTGTACTCCCGTTAATCGTTCCAAACATAGCACTTGTTAATGTAGCTAGCTGTGCCGCTCCGCCTTTCCATCTCCCAGTCAGTTTTACACCTAAATCAAAAATCGTACTTCCTAAACCAAGACTCAAAATGAGTGACCCATACAAAACAAAGATGACTAATATGTTCGTTGAGATGGACATTAATTGTCCCCAAATCCCCTGTGTTCCAAGCAAGAATGTCTGCATGAGACGTTCATAGCCTATGCCGGCATGCTTCCATATTCCAGGGAAAGCCGGGCCCATCAGCGCATAAATAATCCCGCTTAGGACAAGAAAAGGAATAAACCACCCTAATACCCTTCTGGCCCCTTCTAAAACGATGATTAACAGAATGGTAGCCATAACAATATCTGTCGTATTATAAACACCATGCTGTTCGATAATCCTCGGATAAATCGTTATAACATAAACGGTTACGATTGTTGCTAAAATAATTAGGAAAATATCAAACCGAAGCATCCATTTATTGTTTTTGAGTTTAGAGGAAGCTGAAAAAATTAGAAAACAAATAATTGTGGCACCAAGCAGATGGAGTGATCGCTGAATGATTCCAGGCAATGTTCCAAACCCCATCGTATAAATATGGAATAAAGCCCATATTAGTGCGATGACCCCAATAAAAACGGTGTAACCTTTGGTAAGACTGCGACTATTCTTTTTTGCCTCTTCATCATCAGCAAATAATTCTGCTAACCTATTAACTAGATTACTCATTTTATCCCCCCTTTAAAAAGATTCCCCTTGTAAGTGTTTCCCTTACAAGGGATGAGATTTTTAACCATTATTTAACTTCTTCGTATTCTGGAGGAATTAACTCTTCTGGAACGTCATACCCTTTACTCTTTAAAAATTGAACAGTTCCTGCATGAAGGGGAATAGCAGATTGTAATGTCAGCTCAGGAATGTCTACATTTTCTGCAGCTGAGAAAGAATTCAGCCATATCTTCTTTCCTTCATCAGACCACATGGCTTCCCACATTTTGTATCCAGTCTCTTGGGATACAGAGCTGTCCAAAAGAATGCTCATTGTAAACTGAACCGTACGAACATCCTGGTCGATACCATCATATGAGCCTTTAGGAATAACGGCCTCACCGATATATGGAAGCTTTTCTCTAATTTGTTTAATCTGTTCCTCTGAAAGACTTAAAAGATTTAGCTTTTGCTCAGATAAAGCTTTCTGTACATAGGAATCAGGAGGAGTTCCAGTTTTAGTCAAGCCCGCAATCCTTCTATCCGCAAAGGCTTCCTGTGCATCAGACATACTTCCTGCATATGACTTCGGCTCAATACCAAGTATTTCAAAAACCGACGTTGTTACTTTTTCTGTTGAGGTCCCTGTCCCTCCAAAGGAAAATTCCTTACCATTCAAATCAGTAAAGTCCTTTACATCTGAGGCTTCAGAAACAATAAAATTAAATGGTGACGGAACAAAGTACCATAGTGCCCTCATATTTTTATTTTCAATATCCTTAAAATCGCCTTCACCGAAATAAGTCTGATAATCACTTGGCGATGTTCCTAATGCCATTTTTCCTTCACCTTTACTCATCCGCTGCATATTGTCACTGGATCCTCCAGTTTCAACAACAGATATCTGTATTTCCGGATTGATCGTGCTAATAGCATTAGCCAAACCTACATTATAAGCATAATAAGATGATGAACTATCCGTAGCAAATAAACTTAAAATCTCTGTTTCTCCTTTTTCTTCTCCTCCGCCAGTACTAGATGAACACCCTGCTAGAACAACAATCAGCATAATCACAAAAAAATTCCTTAAAGATTTCATTACTTGTAATTACCCCCTTTTCATTAGAATAGTATATTGTCGACAATATTCAAAAAACTAACTTAATCTTAACCTATGTTTTGAAAATTGTAAATATTATTAACATTATAATGTTATTAATATTTACAATACCGTTATTAACAAAGCCAATCTCCTTTTTTCCATAAAGAAAGCCGCAATCTCTCATTATGATTGCGGCTTCCTTTTAAACTGTTTTTATTTCTTACTTTGTTTAAATTAGGATAATAGGGCTTCTTATTTTATTTAGCCACCGTATCCTTTTTATTGTCATCTTCATCCAAATCTTGGTTCAATCCGCTATTTTCTAACTGACTATTTCCTTTAAATCCCTTTATTACTTTTAAAATTAAAGGATAAAACAATGTTAAAATAGCAAGCACGATCAAGGTTAAGGAAATTGGTCTTGTAAATAATATACCTATATCTCCGTTTGACAGGACTAAGGACCTTCTTAAATTAGCTTCTAACATCGGCCCCAGAATTAGTGCAAGAATTACTGGCGATACAGGGAATTCATACCGATGCATAAAGTATCCGATTACACCAGCTACTAACATGACCCATACATCAAAAAAGTTATTCCCTAAGGAGTAGGAGCCAACAATACAAAGCACCAAAATAATTGGTGTTAGTACAACCTTAGGAATGGTTAATATCCTTACAAAGAGACGGATACCTAATAATCCATAAAATAATATCAACAGATTGGCCAGCATCATTCCGATAAATAATGTATAAACGATGTCTCCGTGATTTGAAAATAATAACGGCCCCGGCTGAAGTCCTTGGACCATCAAGGCACCTAGCATAACAGCGGTTACAGCATCTCCCGGAATACCTAGCGTCAGCAAAGGAATCATGGCACCGCCAGTACAGGCATTATTTGCAGCCTCTGAAGCAGAAACTCCTTCAGGGTTACCCTTACCGAATTCATCTGGCTTTTTTGAAAATCTTTTTGCTTCATTGTACGCTACAAAAGAGGCGATATCTCCTCCTGCACCAGGGATCATCCCAATAAACGTCCCAATTCCAGTTGACCTTAGGATGACCGTAATTAACCTCTTAAACTCGTACCATTTTAACTTAACCTTTTCTATCGCATTAAACTTTAGGTTTCCTTTGAAGATATCTTCCATTGATCGAAATGCCTCAGATGCTGCAAAAAGTCCTATTAATACGGGTATGTAATTAACTCCGCTCATTAGATTACTAAAACCTAATGTGAACCGCGGAAAACCGCCAATAGGATCAATTCCAATAGTGGCAATCAATAAACCAGCAACACCAGCAATTAACCCTTTTAAGAGTGATTTACCAGAAATACTAGAAATAATAGCAAGTCCAAAAAGTGCAAGAGCAAAAGATTCTGGAGCACTAAATTTCAATGCAAATCTTGCCAACTGAGGGGCAACTAATATTAGAATAATGACACTTATAACCCCGCCAATTGCAGATGATAGGGTAGATATTGTTAAGGCTTTATAGGCCTGCCCTTTTTTTGTCATTTCGTACCCGTCTAGGGCTGTTGCCGCAGAAGATGGTGTGCCAGGAGTCCTTAATAAAATTGCGGTAATCGATCCGCCATAAATGGCCCCAAAGTAAACCCCAACTAATAATAATATCCCTGTAACCGGTTCCATTCCAAAGGTGACAGGCAATAGCAATGCCACTCCCATTGTTGCAGTAAGTCCTGGTAAAGCACCTAAAATAATGCCGATAGCACCCGCTAAAAATAGGATAAAGATCACTTTTATATCTAGAATATTTAGAAATCCATTGATTAATAATTCCATGTTTTAACCCCCTTTACTGAAAGATTTTCCCTAAGGGTATCGGTACCAAAAGGAGCTTTTGAAATAAGACATAGATAAATAATACAATTCCCAGTGGTAAACCTATAAGAATAAATAAATTCTTTTCTTTGCACATTAGTAAAAATGCGACAACAGCTAAAGGGGTTACGATATAAAATCCTAAAACTGGAATTAAACTAATGAGGAGAGTTATTAAAAGCATTGTTAAAAACACCAATTTTGAATTTGTGCTGCTGCTTTTGGAATTATCCTTAGCTTTGATAGAGTTTATAAATAGAAGAATCGCGAGAATAACCAAGATTCCTGCGTATAACTGCGGCATGAACGCGGGACCTGTATCCTGAACAGGAATATCTTTAAATTGATTCGCCATCACATAAAATAATAAAGCGATGCCAACTGCTATAAAACTGCTGATAATATTTGCTGTTCTCATGCAAAACCCCCCTTATAATATAAAAACAGTTAATAAAAACCTCCATTAAGCAAGTACAAAGAATTGTAAAAACAATTCTTTGTACTTTTTAAACCTTCTATTAAGTTATTGGGGTTATTTTGCTATTCCAAGCTCTTTTAGAAGTTCACCGAAATATTCATGGTCCTTGGCAACCAATTCTTTATATTCCTCGGTCCCCTTAAATACAATACCTAGCCCGTTGCTTTCCATAAACTTAACGAATTCTTCATCTTTCGTTGCTTTTTCAAAAGCATCTGCTAAGATTTTGACTACTTCTGGAGGAGTATCAGCTGGTGCGTCAATGGCTCTCCAAACCCCCACTGAAACATCATAGCCAGCTTCCTTAAAGGTAGGAACATCAGGCATAATAGAAGATTTTCCATCAGCTAATACACCTAACGTTTTTAATTCCCCTGCTTCAACTTGCGGAAAAACTTCAGCAGGACTTACAGTGATAGCTTCAATATGTCCGCCAAGCAACGCCGTTTTTGCTGGTGCGGCTCCATCAAAAGGAACATAGTTGAATTTCACATCTGCTGCCTTTTCAATTGATGCTGCAGCTAAGTGCCAAATACCGCCTTTACCTGTGCCGCCTACACGGATTTCCCCTGGATGTTCTTTTGCATAATTAATAAATTCTTCCACAGTATCATACGGTGCATCTGCAGGTACCGTTAGAGCAGCAGGGTCAAAGTTAATATGGGCAACCTGCGCAAGGTCCTTATAGGTAATTGGGGTTAGGCCCATATGGGGTAAAAGAGCGATTTCATTAGCATTCATAATGATTGTGTAGCCATCTGGCTTAGCGTTCGCTGCTTCGCTTATACCAACAACGGCATTTCCGCCTGTTTTATTAACAACAGCTATTGATTGACCTAAATGTTTTTCCGCTGCAGTTGCCAATGCTCTTGCAGTTGCATCTGTACCCCCACCAGCAGCATAAGGTACAATCAATGTAATTGGCTTTTCAGGAAATTTAACTTCCTCTTTAGCATCAGTGCTATCTGTTCCTGAACTGTTAGAAGCACTTTCATTACTAGCTGAGTTCGAACTATTTCCGCATGCCGCTGAAATTATCAGCGTTAAAATCAGGATCATAAAAAGCATAAACTTCTTTTTCATTAGCCTACCCCCTAATTATCTAACAATCTATAATCTTCTTTTTTTATGCTTTCACAAAAACAGTCTGTGAAGATGTGAAAAATTCAAGTGCGGCCTTACCTTGTTCACGTGTATGGGAACTTGAATCCTTCATACCGCCAAATGGTGCTTGAAGTTCCACACCAGCTGTTTCTGAATTAATTCTTACTAGACCTGCATCCATTTCCTTGATGAACTTAAGCATTTTTCCAATATCTCTTGTGAAAATGGCTGCACTTAATCCATATTTCACATCATTAGCAATTTCTATTGCTTTTTCGATCGTATCTACTCTAATTAAAGCTAGCACTGGTCCAAAGATTTCCTCTTGAGCAATTGTCATCTCTGTATCCACATTTTCAAAGACAGTTGGTTCAATATAATAACCTTCACTGTATGCGCCACTATCTAAGATATTCCCCCCGGTGAGAAGAGTAGCCCCCTCTTCAATTCCTTTTTCTATATAGGAAGCAACGGTATTTAGCTGTTTTTCACTTGAACAAGGACCCATCCATGTTTCTTGTTCTTCCCCGTTGCCCACTTTAATCTCTTTAATTTTATTAATTAGCTTTTCTTTAAAACGGTCATAAATATCACCAACAACAATCACCCGGCTAGTACATGTACACTTTTGACCAGTTGATTTAATTCCTCCATTAATTGTTTCCTGCACTGCTAAATCTAAGTCTGCATCTTCGGCAACAATTACTGGGTTTTTTCCGCCCATTTCAGTTTGGAATTTTGCCCCACGGGATGCTGCACCAATCGCAACTCTTTTACCAATATCATTTGACCCTGTAAAGCTAATTGCCTTTATTTCTGGGTGGTCAATAATTCCTTGGCCGATAATCGATCCCGTACCAGTTACAAGATTTACTACTCCATCAGGAACGCCAGCTTCGGCAATACACTTCACAAGCTTCGCAGCTGTAATGCTAGTCTCCTGTGCTGGCTTGAATACTACTGTGTTCCCAGCAACAATAGCTGGAGCAATCTTCCAGGCTGGAATCGCAATTGGGAAATTCCACGGAGTGATAACACCGACAACACCTAACGGAACACGAGTAGTAAACATAAGTCCTTCACTATCCGTATGAGGGATGACATCCCCGACTTTATTCATTCCTTCGCTTGCATAGTACTTAAAGACGGCAATGGCACGCATTGTTTCGCCTTTTGCTTCAGGTAATGTTTTACCCATTTCCTTTGTAATCGTTAAAGCAATATCATCAATATTTTTCTCAAGGTTTTCTGCAATTTTATATAAGTATTGTCCTCTGGCAACAAATCCTTTGTCTCTCCATGCCTTTTGGACATCTTTTGCTACTTTAACAGCTTCATCCAAGTCTTCTTTTGTTGACTTTTGAATAACGCCAACTACTTCTGACTTCCTTCCTGGGTTTAAACTCTCGATAATTTCATTACTTTGGCTTGGCTTCCACTGCCCTCCAATGTAGTTATAATAGGTATTTGTGTCTGTTTGAATTTGCATTCTCCAACCATTCCTTTCTTATATCGTAATTGAAGCACGTGTTACTTCACGATTAGCCGATTTATCTAAGGCTTCCTTAATGTTTTCAAATGGAATTTCACAATCAATCATTTTATCAAAAGGGTATTTATCAACGTATTTTGATAAAAATGTAAGTGCTTTCTTTAAATACCAAGGTTTATAGCGTAAGACCGGAATTATCCGGATAGACTTTCTAGTCAAAAATCCTGGATCAAATTCAATTGTAGTTCCTGGAGAGATATTCCCCATCGTTACATATCTTCCATTATTTCTTATGTGATGCAAGCCTTCGCCAAAAGCAGCTGGAACACCAGAAACCTCAAGAGCCATGTCAGCACCCTGACCATTTGTTAATGAACGTACAACTTCCGCCCTTTCCTCAACAGATGGATAATCTTTCATATTAATCACATGATCAGCACCAAACTGTTTTGCTGCCTCTAAGCGTGATTCAACTGCATCAATGACAATAACTGTGGCTCCTCTTTCTTTTGCAACAGCTGCAGCATTTAACCCAAGTCCCCCTGCTCCCTGAATAACTAGAGTTTCGCCACAAGCTAACTCCCCTTGGTCAAGCCCATAGTATACTTGGGATAGCGCACAGTTGGCACTAGCTGCAACAACATCAGGAATATTATCTGGAACTTTATAAAAATATTGATTAGGATGAATGTAATAATGTGAGGCAAATGAACCATGGAAATGTGGAAATTCTTCCGGAGTCTTATTCCAAAACTCAATTCCATGTTCACAGTTGTTAAAATCACCACGCAAGCATGAATTACATTTTAAACAGCTTCTAAAGTAGCATGCAGCAATCCTATCCCCTGTTTTAATCGCCTGTCCGGCAAAATCTGTTTCAAGCTCTGGTCCAAGCTTTTCAATTACACCAACCATTTCATGTCCTAATACACCAGTCTTTTTCGTTGGGTGGTGTCCCTTCCAAATATGAAGTTCGGAACCGCATACATTCGTACGAAGTACCTTTACTAGAATAGAATTTGCACCTGGTTCAGGTAACTGGAACTCTCTAAATTCAAGCTGCATCGGTTCCACCATATTTGCAACTTTTCCATAGCTTACTCTGTTTTCTTTTGGCTCATTTGTCATTAATTTCTCCATATAAACCCTCCTGCTCAATTTCTAATTTTCGTAAGCCCTTTCAAAAATTTAAATAATTAAAAAATATAAAATATTTTGAATCCTGTAATAAATAATATCAAAGTTCTATTACATTTAAAAATAGAATATTTCATTTTTAAAAATAGAAAACATTAATGTTATTGCATACAAAAAGCCAACTCTATAAAAAAGTTGACTTTTAGTGGAATATCTATTTTTCTGCCATTTTAAAATAAGACTCCAATCTTTCCATCCCAAGCTCTTCCACAGCAAATGTATTGATAAGATCAATAGTACTGTCTTTTAAAGGGATGCCATGCTCTTGTCTTTCAGTCTTCAATTGGGCTTCTAGTTCGCCTGGAAGCAGGATTCGTTCAGATCCCATGGCTTTTTCAGATTCTCTTATGGTCCTGATGAGGTAGGCTACTCTTTCCTGGAATTGCTGTCCGTTTCCGAATCGGTTGATATCGATAGCGCCAAATAGATGTCCTACGCCCCATGCAGCCTGTTCATGTTTTTGCAGCTCAGATTCGGCGGGGCCGCTTGAAATCTCTCCCACCTCAAAGGAGAATAAAGCTCCTGTTAAGGCTGCAGATAAAATTTCGTTGATAACTGCTAATCCATATCCCTTATGCCCGCCAAACGGAAGAACGGTTCCCTCGATAGCCTCTCTTGGGTCGGTGGTCGGTTCACCATCCTTGGTTATTGCCCATCCTTCAGGCAATACCTCATTTTCCCTTGCCATCATGCGAATTCTTCCTCTTGCCGATACACTGCACGCTGCATCAAGAACAATGGGCGGCTCTTCCCCAGCAGGAATAGCATAGGAAAATGGATTATTGCCGAGCAAAGCTTCCTTTCCACCCCATGGTGCCATAACGGCAGGGCTGTTTGTGGTGCAAAAGCCAATCTGATTATGGTCTAATGCCTTCATAGTATAATAGGCTGCCGGTCCGAAGTGACTGCTATTTTTCACACCGACAAACCCAACTCCATACTTTTTAGCTTTTTCTATTGCCAGATCCATCGCGATGTTTGATGCAATGACGCCAAGGCTGCCTTGCCCATCAATGACAGAAACGACCCCATCTTCAACAGGCTGGCTTTCAACTTCTGTCTTCAAATGACCTTTTAAAAATCCTCTCGCCCATCTAGGGAGGTTTTGCACTCCATGGGAATGGACTCCCCGAAGATCGGCTTCTACTAAAACGTCACCTACAAGTCTGGCATTTTCTTCGTTTAATCCAGATTTTTTCAGTGCATCCTCCGTAAAGGTACGCAAACTTTCTACTTTAACAACAGCCAATTCAATCCCCGCCTTATTCATTAAATTTGAATCTCGTATTTTTGGCACTTCCTAGATAAAGTTGAAACATCAACACCAAGTTCTTTTGCTGCTTCTCTTAAACTAGATGATTGGCTTAATTGATCAACAATAATCTCTTTCTCTATTGATTGCATTCTTTCCTTCAAGGTATAGGTCTCTTTCGCAGATTTTTGAACGGCAATCTGTGAAGGTAAATCTTTTACCTTAATGGTCGTATCATCCGTCATGATAAACATTCGCTCGATTACATTCTCCAATTCACGAATGTTTCCAGGCCAGTGATAGCTTTCTAATATTTTCAATACATCAGGAGAATAATTTTTATGAACTTGATACTTCTTAAATAGTTTTTCTGTTTTTTCAAAGATAAATGGAATAATATCCTTTTTTCGTTCCCGCAATGGAGGGATGTTAATGGGCAGAACATTAATGCGGTAAAATAAGTCCTCCCTAAATTCCCCTTTAGCCATCATCTCAGCCAACGGCCGATTCGTTGCACAGACAAGACGAAAGTTCACCTTCACAGGAGTTGTACTGCCCAGCCTAGTTACTTCAAAATCCTGCAGGACCCGAAGCAATTTCACCTGAAGCTTTAATGGCAGATCACCTACCTCATCTAAAAACAGGGTACCGTTATTGGAAATCTCAATTAATCCTGGTTTCCCTTTTTCATTTGCACCGGAAAAAGCCCCTTTTACATAGCCAAATAGCTCTGATTCTAATAGATCGCCTGGAATAGCCCCGCAATTCACCTTAATAAACGGCTTGTCCGATCCTTTACTGGTTTCGTGTATGAGTCTAGCTAATACTTCCTTACCTGTTCCAGATTCCCCAAGAAGCAATACCGGCAAATCTGCCCTGGCTATCCTCGGAATGGCATTCAAAATTTCTTTCATTTCCTCGCTTGCCGCGACAATCTTCTCGCTCTGTACACGCTCTTTATATAAACTGAGTTCACGCAAATATCTTTCTGACCGTTCCTCCGCATCACTTAGTTGGGTTTCTAATTTATTTAATTCTGATAAATCTCTTGCCGTAATGACAATACGAAACAGCTTGCCATCCTTTAGAACGGGTGTACCAGTTACTAATCCCGTTTTTCCGCTGCGAAATTTTTGAATTAAAGACACTTCTTTTTTCTGCTGCAGCACCATTTCGCCAACAGATTCAGATATCGTTCCATTTTGAACAAGATCTAAACTTGTTTTCCCTGCGAGTTCTTCTTCCTGCAGTCCTGTAATTCTTCCGTAGGCTGTATTCATGCGCAGGAATCTTAACTCAGCATCAGCGATATAAATACCTTCCTGACATGCATTGAGGACCGCCTCTAGCTCCAAATATCTCCAATCATGTTCAAATTCCATCTTACTTTTTGATACAAGCATAGTCCCAGCCTCCCTTTGTTGCAAAAACGCAAATACTTATTGTAAAAATGCAACACCCGAACCACTACTAATTTCCCGAATTTATCGTAATTTATTTTATTTTCCCAAAATTATATTTATAATTATAGCAAATTAAGCACAATTCACCAATAAATAATAGTTGGCACAAGTCTTGCATAAATAATTAACAGGAGTTGACGAATATGATGAAAACGCTTAACTATACGGATGAAATTGAATGGGAAGAATTGCAAAGCTTAGCAAAGTATAAAAATATGAATCTGAAAATCGAAGGAACCTTTTACTTTCCTGTTCTTTTTTCGATTTGGGATATTGAATATAAAACCTTTTTCCGAAAAGATCGTAAGAATACTTCCATTACAGGTGTTGATTTAGTAAAAGGCGCCTCTGGTCTAGCTGATTATTTTCCAAACTATAAAACAAAAGAAGCTGACGAGAAACATATAATTTCCCCACTTTTTCCACCAGAAGTAAAATTTTCAGAAAATAGGGAATTTATAAGAAGATACTATATTCATTACAGAAGAATATGGTCTGTTCCAAAGATAGAACTTAGGAATGAAGAAGTCATCCATATGCCATATACGATTCTTTCAGATGTGGACAAGACTTCTAAACAAATAAAATACTACTTGCTGGAGCACTCCTCAAAAAAAATTGATAAGTTATCCAACTACAAACATATTGAGGAAAGCTGCTTAAAGCTCTTGAAAGGAGGTGGCAATGAATGATTCTAGCTTGGTATGCAGGCCTTGTTTTGGCCTCTTGGGTGATTATGGGCTTTATTTTATTTAAGACGAACATCATTAAAGATGATTAAACATTAAATTAGATTAGATTGGAGGCGAAATAAATGAATTCTACTATTTTTTGGTCATGGCTATTTATGGGGATTTTTGTATTAGGAATGCTTTATTTAGGCTGGCTGGGCATGAAAAAGACTAAAAACTCTGATGATTTTGCCACAGCTCGTTCTTCATATGGATATCTCACACTAGGTTTAGCCATTACGGCTACAATTTCCAGCGGCTCCACTTTCATGGGGATACCTGGATTAGCTTTCAGCATGGGTGCTCCAAGTCTTTGGTATCCAATTCTATATCCAATTGCCACTGTTTTTGGAATGCTTCTCATTGCTTCATATGTAAAGAAATTTGGCGATAAATTTGGTACTAGAACCATCCCTGAGTTTATGGGTGAACGTTTTAATAGTGAATTTTTAAGAATTGTCTTAGCTCTTGTTTCCATTTTACTTATTTTTTACGTTGTCTCTCAATTTGTCGCGGCAGCCACTATGTTCCAGACAATGATGGGATTAGACTATAATCTTGCCCTATTCTTAACAGGTGCCATTCTAGCAGCCTATGTTTTTATGGGCGGTTCCCATTCCGACATCATGACGGATGCGGTTCAAGGATTTTTAATGCTAGCGATTGCTATAGTTGTCATTATTGCCTTTGCCACAGGAGCTGGAGTCGAAGGCGGATTCTCTGGAATGATGGATCTTATTAATGAACGACGCGGGGAAGGTTCCTTGAATCAGCTATTTGCGCCAGGCAATATTACTTATGGAAGTGCTTGGCTAGTGTTCCTGCTATTTGTTGCCCATATTCCATTTAGTATCCTTCCGCATATCGGAAATAAATTTATGGCGATCAAATCAGGCAAGGAACTTAAGAAGCTTGTTATGTTCTGTACCATCGTTGCAACAACTATGCCAGCGATGTCACTTGGCGGTTTGCTTGGTATCGCTATTATCGATCCAAGTCAAAATATTGCAGCCGATCAGGTCATTCCTGTAGTGTTCAATGAATTATTCCCTCCAGTCATTGCTGGACTATTCGCAGTAGCTGTTCTATCAGCAATCATGTCTACTTCTGACGGATTAATTGTGTCACTTACGCAAATTGTTGCCAATGATCTCTACCGTAAAACCATTGTGCCTCGAAAAGGCATTGATAAGGAAAAAGCCGAAAAGGTTGAAATGTTAATCAGCCGTTATGGTACCTTTGTTGTTCTCGGTGTTGCTATTTTAATGGCATGGAACCCGCCTCAATCTTTAGCCGTTTTCCTTTGGATTGGAATCGGCGGTATTGTTTCGGCGACAGCCGGTCCTCTATGTGTAGGAACCTTATGGAAACGTGCAACAAAGAGTGCAGCTATTTTCTCCATGCTTGCAGGATCCATTGCTTACTGGATTATTTATTTGCCAATTGGCTTTGGATTTACAAACCCATTTGGTGCAGCCGGAATTTCCGTATTAATTGGTTTTGTCACTATGTTCGTCGGTACGTTAGTAACAGCTAAACCAGCTGATAAAGAAATAGAAAGAATTTTTGGAAACGATATTTCAGCATAAAAAATTACTAAAGGAGTGTATGTAAAATGACAGAAAAAACAGCAGTAAAAACAGGAAAAGTAGCAGTAATGACAGAGCCTCTTAAATTAGATTACCAAGAATACCAAGTTCCTTCCCCAGAGGCAGGATCCTTAGTTGTAAAAGTAACACGCACAAATGTATGCGGATCCGAGCTCCATATCTGGCGCGGACATCACCCAAGCATTAAGCGAGGTGTCCTTGGTCATGAGATGATTGGAACGATTCATGAGCTTGGAGAAGGCGTGACAACAGATTATGCCGGAAACCCTGTCAAAGTTGGCGACCGCGTAGTTTCTGCCTATTTCCTTACATGTAAAAAATGTGCGCCATGCCAGGAAGGGAAATTTCACCTTTGTGAAAATGCTTATGAATTCTGGACAAAGCAGCCGGAAATAGAACCGCATTTCCACGGCACATTTGCTACTCATTATTACATTCATAAAGATCAATATTTCTATAAAGTTCCTGATAATGTTCCTGATGTAGCAGCTGCAAGCGCCAACTGTGCCCTATCACAGGTTTACTTTGGTATTGAGCAGGCAGATTTGCGCAATAACCAAACGATCGTTATTCAAGGCGCTGGCGGTCTTGGACTTTATGCTGCAGCTATCGCAAAGGAAAAAGGAGCGAAGGTTATTGTTGTAGATGGAGTTAAGAGTCGTCTTGAACAAGCGAAAAAGTTCGGAGCAGATTACGTTATTGATATGAATGACTATCAAACTACTGAGTTAAGAGCTAGAGCTGTTTTAGAGCTTACTGGCGGCAAGGGTGCAGATGTCGGCATGGAATTAGCGGGTGTTCCTGCAGCATTTGCAGAAGGTATTCATCTTATTAAGGCCGGCGGTAAATATGTAACGATCGGTAATGTATCCATCGGAAAATTTGTTGAATTTGACCCAGGCCTATTAACAAGAAAGTCTATTAACATTATTCCAGTTGTTCGTTATAATCCTTGGTATTTACGCAAGTCACTTGAATTTTTATCGAACACAATTGAAAAGTATCCATATAAACAGCTTCTTGATGCAGAGTTTACATTAGACCAGATTCAAACTGCATTAGACGAATCTGCCGCAAGAAAAGTGACTCGTGCTTCCATTATCGTAGAGTAATAACAAGATTAAGAAAGGTGGATGTCTTAATGAGTACAGAAGTGTTAGATTTAAATGCCATGTACATTAATGGTGAATGGGTTCAGGCAGAATCCGGCGATAGCTTTGATGTCATTAACCCTGGGACAGGCGAGGTCGTGTCCCAGGTTCCAAACGGCGGCAAATCAGAGGCAATATCGGCCGTAGACGCCGCGCACAAGGCTTTCAAAAGCTGGTCGCAAACTTCCTCCTATGAGAGAAGCGCACTAATTAAAAAATGGCATGATTTAATTTTAGAAAATAAAGAAGATGTTGCAAAAATTTTAGTAGAGGAACAAGGGAAACCGATGTCTGAAGCTTTAGGTGAGGTTACCTACGCAGCAAGCTTCCTTTCCTGGTATGCGGAAGAAGCCAAGCGGATTTACGGTGAAACCATCCCAGCTTCTACTACAGAAAAGCGGATCCTTGTTATTAAACAGCCCGTTGGTGTTGTTGCAGCCATTACTCCTTGGAATTTCCCAGCTGCCATGATTACCAGAAAAATTGGCCCAGCCCTAGCTGCCGGCTGTACAGCGGTTATTAAACCCGCAGAGCAAACACCGTTAACAGCGATTAAACTGGCAAAATTGGCGGAAGAAGCAGGCATTCCTAAAGGGGTCATCAACGTCGTCACTGGAGATGCAAAGCAAATCGGCGA
Organism: Cytobacillus sp. MT66; assembly: GCF_058792595.1. Classification (NCBI taxonomy): domain Bacteria; kingdom Bacillati; phylum Bacillota; class Bacilli; order Caryophanales; family Bacillaceae; genus Cytobacillus; species Cytobacillus sp. MT66. The sequence goes on along the minus strand of NZ_JBXAFB010000004.1, from coordinate 275,169 downwards.
AGCATGGCTTGAAGATGGCCGTGTGGCAAAGATTACCTTTACCGGCTCAACAGAGGTTGGAAAAATATTAATGCGCGGTGCTGCTGATACAGTTAAGAAAGTTTCTCTTGAACTGGGCGGACATGCGCCAGTTATCGTTTTTGGCGACGCAGACCTTGAAAAGGCTGTAAGCGGCGTTATCGCTTCTAAATTCAGAAACGCTGGCCAAACATGTGTCTGTGCCAACCGGATATACGTAGAAAAGTCTATATTACCGCAGTTCACAGAAAAGCTTCGTGAAGAAGCGGCAAAAATCAAGGTTGGCTTAGGCTATCAGCCGGATTCACAAATCGGTCCGCTTATTAATGAGGACTCCTATATTAAGGTTCGCAAACATATAGACGATGCTGTTGAAAAAGGCGCAACAATCGAGCTTGGCGGAAAACGGATGGAAGAATATAAAAATGGGTATTTCCTTGAACCTACTATTATTAGCGGTGTTCATGAAGAAATGATTATTCTTCAGGAAGAAACGTTCGGGCCGGTTGCTCCAATCATCGCTTTTGAAAATGAAGAGGAAGCCTTTGAAAAAGCAAATAATTCCCGTTATGGATTAGCTGCCTATGCCTATACTGAAAGCTTAAATAGGGCTATTGCTGCCTATGAAAAACTTGAATTTGGCATTGTCGGCATAAATGATGGAATTCCTTCCACTGCACAAGCGCCATTTGGCGGTGTAAAGGAAAGCGGATTAGGACGCGAGGGCGGACATCATGGGTTAGAGGAATTTTTAGAAACAAAATATGTATCTATTAAATTATAAGTTTACTGCTGCCTCAGGTGATGATCGCCTGAGGCCTTTTTATGGCGGATTCACCTTTAATCAAACGTTTGATTAAAAAAGGAGCCTTTATGAGGCTCCTTTAAAAAACTACATTGAAGTTTTATTGTCATTAAACTGCTGCTTTCCGATTTGGTACCAGTCATTTCCTTCACTGTCGATAATCACAACAGCCGGAAAATCCTTTACCTCGAGCTTATGGATGGCTTCTGGTCCTAAATCAGCATAGGCAATAACCTCCATTGATTTAATAGAACGGGTAATCAAAGCTCCTGAACCGCCGATGGCCGCGAAATACACAGCTTTATTTTTCTTCATTGAATCAATGACTTCCTGGCTTCTGTAACCCTTGCCAATCATTCCTTTTAACCCGCAGTCTAATAAAGATGGCGTGTACTTGTCCATTCTGCCACTTGTTGTTGGACCTGCTGAACCGATAATCTGCCCAGGCTTTGCCGGTGTGGGACCGACATAATAAATGGTCTGACCTGCAACATCAAAAGGAAGCTCTTCCCCTTTTTTAAGGGCCTCAAACATTCTTTTATGTGCGGCATCCCGTGCTGTATAGATGGTTCCGCTGATAAGCACGCGATCACCGGATTTCAATTCTGCAATGATGTTTTCATCTATTGGACTAGTAATCTGTTTTGCGCTCATATCCGTTCCCTCCTACAGCCTTATTTCTTTATGCCTGCTTGCATGGCAGTTCAAATTAACAGCGACAGGCAATGCAGCAATATGACATGGTTCAATTTCAATTTTCACATCAAGAGCTGTTGTATTTCCGCCCATTCCTTGCGGCCCAATGCCTAGCTCATTAATTTTTTCCATCAATTCTTTTTCCAATTCAGCAATTTCGGGACGTTCACTGCGATGGCCAATTGGTCTAAACAGCGACTTCTTCGCCAAATAAGCACATCTCTCAAAATTCCCGCCAATGCCGATCCCTACAACAAGCGGCGGGCAAGCGTTCGGCCCCGCTTTGGCTACTGTATCCAAAATATAGCTTTTAATTCCTTCTAATCCATCCGCTGGTTTAAGCATTTTTAAGGTACTCATATTTTCGCTGCCTCCGCCTTTGGCAGACATATGGATGACTAGGTCCTCACCAGGCACCATCTCAATATGAATAATCGAAGGCGTATTATAGCCTTTGCTTTTTTCGCGTGTGATTGGGTGATCCACAATGGAATGTCTTAAATAGCCTTCCTCGTAGCCTTTGCGAACACCCTCGTTAATTGCGTCGTAAATACTGCCGCCAGTAATATGGCAGTCCTGCCCGACCTCAACGATAAAAACAGATACCCCAGTATCCTGGCACATGGGTACCCTCTCACTCTTGGCAATATCTGCATTTAAAATCAGCTGCTCCAAAATGTCTTTACCTGTATCTGATGTTTCTTTTTTTAGTGCTGTCTGGAAAGCCTCAATCACATCTTGGCCAAGGTCGAAGTTAGCCTCCTGACACATTTTTGCGACTTCGTTAACAATTTCTTCGTATGTTACATTCTTCATTTTTACTTCCCCCTTTTCTCCATGTCAAAAATCTCCCTGCATGGGGGATCCTTTCAACTAATGTCTCTGTAAAATTTAACCGTAGATTTCCGCTTAAATAGCAGAAACAGGAGATCCGTCCCCGTGTTTGCAAATCGTAATTTTTTTCTCCCATTGTTTACTTTCTTCTTTGTAATCCTGAACTTTATGTGCGCCGCGGCTTTCTTGTCTTAAGGAGCCCGCTAAGGCGCAAGCCCAGGCGACCCGAACTTTGTCCTGAAGCCTTACACTTGTCAGCCCCTCAGTTTTCTCAAGCTTTAACGCGAGCTTTTCTAGTTCTTCTGCCGCTTCCTTTAATGATTGTGTGGTTCTTTCAATGCCAACCTTTTCCCACATAATTTCTTTGATTTTACGAATTACCTCAGATTCATTTATCTCACTGGAATCACCTGCAGTGAAATATATATCATCATATGAAATTCCAGATTGGTTTATTTGAACATGCTCCTTTTCTTTTGCCGCCATCTTTCCAGTCCGGCATCCAAATACAAGCGCTTCTGTTAAAGAGCCGCCGCCAAGTCTGTTGGCTCCGTGCAAACCTCCGGAGCATTCTCCGCATGCATATAAACCGGCAATATTCGTTCTTCCCCATTCGTCTGTTTCGATTCCGCCCATGCAGTAATGCTGCACAGGACTCATAACCCATTCGCCCTCATAGCCTTTTTTATATAGACGGTACAGATGCGGGCTATCTTTTTCTATATCCGTTTCTGAGACATTAGAAAAATCCAAAAGCACCTTAGCTTGTTTAAACATGGAATAGCTTAATATGTCCCTTGTTTCTAGCTCTTTTCTCGGAAACTTCTCCATAAACCGTTCGTTTTTCTCATTAAGCAACATGGCACCCTTGCCAAAAATTCTTGTCATTATATCAACATTCACCGGATGCTGCAGCCGATACGGATAGAACTGAACAAATTCCATGTCCACAAGGCGCGCACCATGCCGCCATGCCATGCCTATTCCTTCACCGGTTACATCTCTTGGGTTATCTGAAGAAGCGTAAAGTCCGCCAAATCCCCCAGTTGCTAAAATAACTGCTGGCGCGTAATAAACAAATAGCTCCTGATTCTTCTGCACGACTGCACCGGTAACGATATCGCTTTCCTTCACTAAATCAACCATCTCAGACTGCTCATGAAAGTCTATACCAAGATTTAAAGCATATTCTCTCATGGATTTAGTTGTATTTCGGCCAATCCCGCTTCCTGCATAGACTCTTCTCGGGAATGAATGCCCCGGTGTACTCACTTTTCGCTCCCTCTCAAGAGGAATGCCAAACTTGCTTTCAAGTTCATTGACTCTCTCTGTGCACTCGTCAGCTAGAATTCTAGCAAGCTTTGGATCTGATAAATTTTTGCTTCCTTTTATAATGTCCTGATAGAATACATCCGGTGAATCACCATCTGAAAATATCGCTGATTGAACGCCATCAGAAATAACAGATGAGCCGCCTAATCCAGCTTTACCTTTTGTAATTAACGCAACAGCGGCACCTTCTTCTTTTGCCGAAACTGCTGCAGCTAAGGCCGCTTGACCTCCGCCAATCACAATCACATCATAATGGAAGGAATTTTTTATAATCATTTTAGTCCTCAACTCCGTTTTTCTGAGTCTCACTTCGATGTTACGAGAAAAATCTAGCGGGACTATGTCCCGCTAGCCTTGATAATTACTGTGGCTGTTTTTCCGATACACTGCTTTCTCCCAATAGCTGCATCCAATTTCGCACATTCATCTCTTCTAAAGTTAAAACAGCCTTAATATGCTCTTTTGCATTATTTACTTTCCCTATGGTCATGGTCCTAAATTTCTCTACCAATTCTTCGCTGCTGGCCATTTTTTCCGGATCACCCTTAGGATAATCAGTTGAGCTCACAAGGGTTCTGCCATCCTTTAATGTCATTTCAACCCTTGCACCCCATTTTTCCGGATATGCATTTTCATAATATGGATCAGATTGGACATCAATTTTTTCCATTACTTCCCTGATTACATTTGAGCTTAAAGCATCATTATTGTAGTCCTTTAATGAGGCCGATCCGTTGACAGCTATGAGTGCTGCACAGAACTGGCTGCTGAATTTTGAAGCATAAATCGTATCTGGCTTAGGATTATCTGTGATATTAAGAACCGTTTGATATGTTTTTATCGTCACATTTTGCAGTTGTTCATGATGAAGGGAATGTTCTTTCATAAGCTCAAGAACACAGTCCATAGCAGGATGTGTATGACGGCAGGATGCATGAATCTTAAAGCTGTTTTCCATGATTTTGAATTCATTGCCTAGGTTCTTTGTTATTTTCCCAGCATCAAATTCATCGGACATCGCATTGAAAAAGCCTCTTCTTCCTTCAAGAATCTTGCTTGCAGATGTGAAGTTACTTCTTGCCAGCATCGCCGCTAAAGTCCCGTTATAGGCTGCTTTTGCCGTATGAAGCTGCTTCGTATTTGCTCCATCTTCAATAAATTCCCATAAACCAGCCGCTTGAGTTCCGGCATTTCCAAGCGCATACGCCGTTTGTTCAACATTTAAGTTTAATAGCTTCGCTGCTGCAGCCGCAGAGCCAAATGTTCCGCATGTAGCAGTGTTGTGCCAGTAATAATAGTGTGATGGAGAAACCGCTTCACCTACTCGATAGCAAACCTCATATCCAGCAACAACAGCTGTAATTAAATCTTTTCCGCTTAAGTTATAAGCTTCTGCAACTGCCACAGCTGCTGGAATGACGACGGTTCCCGCATGAATGATAGAAGACTTATGGATATCATCAAGCTCTACAATATGGCTAGAAGCACCGTTTACCAAGCAGGCATTGCCAATGGAAGACTTGCCTCCAGTTACAAGAGTTGCTTGCTCATTTCCTCCCCACTCTTCTGCCAGCTCCTTGATAGCCAGAATCGGCTTTTCATCTTTTCCAGCCAGCGCGGAGCCATACCAATCCAGGATACATAGCTTTGTAAACTCAACCACCTCGGACGGCAGATCTTCATATTTAAGGTTTACTGTATATTCAGCCAACTTTTTACTTAATGTCATTTCGCATCTCCCACCTTTACTTGTAATACGTTTTGCAAAACGTTAATCATTTCATCATAGCGTTCAACCACATGGGCTCCCGCATCGCGAAGTGCTTTCATCTTCAGTGAAGGTTTCCCCACATCGCCTGAAATCATGGCTCCTGCATGGCCAAAAACTGTGCCATCCGGCATGGACTCCGTAAACTTCCCAGCTACAAAGGAAATAAGAGGCTTAGTGAATCCGCCCTCTTTAATAAACTGTGCTGCATCCTCTTCGAACGAAGTTCCCGGCTCCGAAAATGTGACAACTGCATGGGTCTCTTCGTCTTTTTCGAATAAGGCCAGCAAATCTGCAATCGTTGTTCCTATTAAACTATCACCGCCAATTCCAATGCTTGTTGTTACGCCAAAACCAGCACGTTTAATCATCCAGGAGGATTCTGTTGTCATCCCTCCGCTCCTTGAAATCACCCCAACATTACCTGGAACAAAGCAGCGTTCAGGACGATCCCCGCCAATGGATCCCATTTTGATTCGATCCTTTGGGTTAATGATGCCTGCGGTATTTGGCCCTATAATTGTGACATTTTCTTGTTTAGCTGCGTACAAAAGCTTTACAACATCATGTTGCGGAACATTTTCTGTAGTTACAACAATCAATTGAATGCCATTTGCTATCGCTTCAAGAACCGCATCTAATGTAAATGCTGGAGGAACAACAATAAGACTTGCGTTTACCTGATGGTATTTGACTGCTTCCGCAACCGTGTCATAGACAGGCACGCCACGGACAAGCTGCCCGCCTTTTCCCGGCGTGACACCGGCATATATTTTGGTTCCATAAGAGGTCGTATGATCCACGATCATTGTGGCTTCACGTCCGGTAATTCCCTGAACCACCATTCGAGTATTGCTATCTATTAAAATAGCCATTTAGGACACCCCCTTCATCTTCTTGACCATTTCCGCTGCAGCTTCTTCAATGGTCCGGTCTTCGCCGAAATAGGTGATCCCTGCTTCTTCAAAAATTCTTTTGCCTTCTTCGTCATTCACACCCGCTTCTCTGACAACAATCGGAAAGGTTTGAGGGTTGATGCCCAGCTCTTGAATGGCACGGACAATTCCCTTCGCCATAATGTCAATCTGTGTATTATTCGAGATATTATGGGCGACAAACAATCCTTTTACCCCTTCTTTGGACAGAATGCCCTTTGCTAACCCGGCAACCTTTTCCTCTGGAGGATTGCCGCCTGTTTCAGAATAGTTGGCAGGCCTCACACCCAGATTGATTAAGGCATCAAAGCTTAAGAGACTTCCTCCGCCTCCGCCGCACATAAAACCAATCTCTCCGCCATCCATTTCTGTATATCGTGCCGTCCCGCGGTAATCAGCATCATTGACCTTCACCATCTCTTTTTCCAGCTCAGTAAGAGGACGCCACGACCGTTCGCTTCCCGATTCAACTAGCCCCTCAAGCTCCGGATGACGGAAAAGGGAAGAATCATCAACACCCATTACAGATGCGGCAGCAATAACATTGGCATCCTTTGTGAGAACTAGCGGATTGATTTCTAGAATCGTACAATCATATTTAGTAAAAACTTCATAAAGCTTACAAAGAACAGAAGTTGCCTTCACCAGCGGTTTGCCAGTCACACCAAGCCTGCTCCAAATTTCCTTTGCCTGATAAGGATGAAGAGGCTCAAATGGCTTCACATGGTATACAACAACTTGATGAGGTGAATCTTTTACTAAATCTTCGACCTCAATCCCGCCCTCAGTTGTAGCAATAATAACAGGTATTTTCTTTTGCGGATCAATGGTAATGGATACATACCATTCTTTATCAATATCAACTTTTTCTTCTACTAGAACTTTATCAACCGGATAGTTTCTAACAGTCATTCGAAAAATTTCCTCAGCCTTTACTTTCGCTTCCTCAAATGTTTCAGCAAATTTAATGGCTCCAGCTTTGCCTCTTTTTCCAACAGGAACAAGTGCTTTTAAAACCTTTGGAGTTGATAGCTGGTCTGCTGTCAATTCCTCACTTGATGAAATAACACTGTGTCCCGGAACAGGAACACCATTTTGTTTTAATAATGTCTTACTAGCATCCTCAAGCATTCTTCCCAACATACTTCCCCCTTTAGGATATTGGATCCCATTTTAACAAAGGAATTTACTTCATTTTTGCATCATCACGTATGCTTTTAATTAACTTTTTTCCTGTTTGGGTAATGTGCTCTGCGACTAGACTTGCTGCCGTTTCCTTGTCTTTTTTTAGAACAGCTTCAAGAATTTTTCTGTGATCAGCATTAGATGTGTCTTTTTGCCCCTTTATAAGATGTGGAGTTTGCTGTGGAAAGCCGCTCCATAATGTTCCGATAAATGAATTTAATCGTTCCCATTTGCAGCGCTTTACTAGAATGCGATGAAAGTCAATGTTAAATTGGATGAATGTATCGACATCTTCTGCTGTTTCCATCTGCTCAACCAATTCTGTGAGTTCGGTTAGGTCTTCCTTAGTTAACAGGTCGATGCTTTTATAGACGGCCATTTTCTCTAGGGAAGATCTTAAAGCATAGATTTCTTCGATGTCTTCAAGGCTGATTGATTTTACAACAGCGCCTTTATGAGGTTCAAGAGTGATGAGCCCCTCTGATTCCAGTTTTCGAAAAGCCTCTCTCACAGGCATTCGGCTCACGCCTAATTTTTCAGCAAGCTCAGATTGCTTTAATCTCTCGCCGGGTTCGAAGTCCCCCCTGATGATTGCTTCCCTTAAGATGTTGCAAACCTTTAAGTGTAATGTATCTCTGTTTTCTATGCGGAGATCTGACATTTTCTGCTACCTTTCTTATAAGTAATTTTATCTTTAGAATACAGGATCGTGTAATAATTGTCTATATTTTTAGATATTTTAGTCTATTCAATCTGTGTTGATTTTCGTTCCAATCAACTTACAAAAGGCCAATCCATTTCCACCAAAATGCAGCAGTCAATACGGTGACCGCGATCATTGCAAGGGTCATCCAGATGCCGGGCATTAGAAAATCTTTTTGCTGTATTTGACCCGTACTGTGAACAATAATATTAGGTGTAGCTTCCACTACTAAAATATAGCCATGCAGACAGGCAAGTGATGCAGTGATACAAATCAAAACTGGGTCGGCTCCAGCCTGGGCAGATAATCCTATAAAGATAGGAATTAACGTGACGACTGCTGTAGATACATTTGCAACCGCAAGATGGAGAATCTGGGTGATTATCAGCACAGCAATCACACCAATAAGTGGTGAGTGTAAAAGGCCAATCAGCCAATCGGCACTAAGACTTGCCCCCACTGCTTCAGCAGCACCAGATTGATTAAAGGCATACCCTAACGAAAGCGTGGCACCCATAAGGAGAACCGTATCAAAATTAATCTTCACCATGTTCTCCCACTTTGAACAGCCAAGACCAGGAGATGCCATTAGAATCACTCCCAGCAAAGCCGGGATACTCGGATGCAAGCCATGAAGCGGCTCAGAAAACCAGAGGCCTACAATTAAAATAAGAATACCTAGGCATTTCCTCTCTTCAAGATCCATTTTTCCGAGCTCATGTAATTTCTTCTGCATTTCCTCTTTCACATGAGGGAAATGTTTATTTTCATCGGGCAACGGAAAACTTTTCAGAAGGATTAGCCACGCTGCTGGAATTAGGAGCAGCCATATGGGCACAGTGTACATAAACCACTGAATATATGAAATTTGAATCCCAACAAATTCCTTCAAAAGCTCAACGGTCAGAATGTTTCCTATTGCAGCGGTCATGACAACTGTTCCGCTGACAGTGCCGGCAAAGGCAACAGCAAGCAAAATCATTTTTCTAAGATTGCTATTTTTCTTCGCACCTATCGTCTCAAGGGACATCAATGCAACAGGAACAAGAAGTGTAGCCCTCACAGCTGCTGCCGGGATAAAAAAAGCCTGGATTTGCGGTATCATAATAATGCTTCCTAACAGTCCTTTTGCACTTCCACCCCATCTAGCTAAAATGAAATAGGCAAGTCTCTTAGCAAGCGGGGTATCATTCACCCCTTTAGCAAGCATCATTCCTGCAATAATGAGAAACACGGCCGGAGATGAAAAACCGCTGAATACTATGGTCATCGGAACGACATGGAACATGATCATAAGAACTAAAAGCAGGACTGCCGTTACCCCAAGGGGCAACGGCTCCAATGTCCAATAGAAAACGCTCATAACTAAAAGTGCAAGCATGATTTTAGCTGTAAAAGTATACTCTCCAGGAAGGATGAAGAAAACGGCACCCATTAAAAGCCCCCCAGCCAAAAGGATGATTAGCTTTGAAGCTGTCATCGGCACAGAATTTGCTTCCTTTTTCTTTGGTATCTGATTTTCTCTTTGTTTAAAAATTGGAGAGCCCATTATCATACTCCTCTTTACAGAATAACTGCCTCCGCTGGACGGCATAATTCAAAGAACTCATCCAGATCCTCTAACTCCTCAAATCGGTAGACTAAGTCAATTAAAGCCTTCTTTGCCTCTTCGGAAATGACAGTACCTGTTACATCCATGAATTTTTCTTTTAATTGTTCATCTGTCATTGGAAGATCCATACTGCCAATGGCATGTTCCACAAATTGGCTAATTTCACGGCCATCTTTTAGTTTTACAGTGATTTGCGCCTGATCTTCCTTCATATTTTCATCAATGGTCAGGTTAATTTTAGAGCGTAATTCTTTAACAGCTGGATCATTGACAAATTCATCTGAAAACTCATCAACCGCAGCCTTTAGATTAAGGAAACCGGATGCCACGCAATGAAAAACACTGAACTTCCCTTCAAGGCCCGTTGTAAATTCAGTCTTTCCTGTCAACTCCTTGACAAGAGGATGGCCGATAATTTCAATCACATCTACATCTTCCGCACGAAGCTGATGCTGTTTTTGAACTTGGATAATGCCGTCAATGGCAGGATGTGTAACAATTCCGCTGGCAAATGGTTTATAGCTGTTCTTTTCGACTTCCCAGGCTTTCCCCCAATTTTGTGTAAGGAGCTCTAATTTATTTTCTTCGGATAGGACTTTTACAAAACCTCGAACTGCTTCTAACGGCTTTGTTGAACTTGTAAACCCTTCTGAAGCAATCAAGGCAGCCATTAAACCATTCATAGCTGTTTTTCCAGGATGGTACGGTTTTGTCATCGTTCCAAACATTTCTCTTAATCCTACAGGATCACTGGAAGCAATTCCGATGGCGTAGGAAGTTTTTTCAAGATCAAGATCAAGCATTTTGCTTATTGCGGCTGCTGCCCCAATTCCACCTACAGTCCCCGTAATATGCCAGCCTCTCCAGTAATGAGATGGATAGACGGATAACGCTAGCCGCGCCTCTACCTCACAGCCGACAATAAATGCCTCAAGAACATCTTTGCCTGATTTCTTCTGGTGTTCAGCAAATGACAGGATTGCCGGATAGACCGGGGCCGATGGATGCAAAACGGTTTCTAGCAATGTATCATCAAAGTCAAAGATATGAGAGGACATCCCGTTAAGCAATGCGGCAAATAAGATATCTGTCTTCTCCTTGCGTCCAAGGATTGTTGCCTGTTCAGAGCTCTTTGTCATTTTGGCAACGGCCAGAACCTTATCCATTGATTCATGGTTGGCCGCTCCAATGGCTACGCCAAGCCAGTTTAATAGACTTCTTTTTGCCTCATGCAGTGCGTTTTCGCTGAAATCCTTGTATGTTGTTTGCTTAATATTTGCTGCTAATTGACTTGTAACCATTGCTCATTCCCCTTTATAAAAAATTAAGCTTTGTGAATCTATTCGTTGATTTCCCCTTTTTTAGAATTGGTTTATCTATAAATTCGCTAATTGCAGAAGACTTTTTGCTTTTTTATAAACTGGATAATCTACTAATTGATTCTGTACAGCTATCGATGCAGTACCTGCTTTTTCTGCCGCTTCGAATGCTTCAACAATCTCCCTTGCCTTTTCTAATTCCTCTTGCTTCGGAGTAAAGACTTCGTGAATAATATCAAGCTGTTTTGGATGGATGGCAAGCTTCGCCTTAAAGCCAATTTTTCTTGCACGGACTGCATCATTATTTAATCCATCTGGGTTATTTAAATCCGGATAAACCGCATCGACTGGGTTGCCGATCCCTGCTGCTCTAGACGCATTGACAATTTGTGATCTTGCATAAATAAGCTCTTCTCCGTCCTCAGTTAATTCACAGCCAAGATCAAGAGAGTAATCAATGTATCCAAACACTAATCTCGGTATGTAGTGATGGGCGTTGGCAATATCGTAGGCAAAATGAACACCCTTTGCTGTTTCTATCAGCGGCATGACTTCGAACTTTCTGTCCGCCTCTCCCCTGCTTTCCAGGCGATCCTGAATAACCTGACAAATCGTCTTTAGATGAATGCCGCTTTCTGACTTGGGCACAACAACACCGCTTGCTCCTGCATCGATTGCCGCGATGACATCATCTCTCCAATAAGGCGTTGTCATATCGTTAATTCGAATATAGACATCTTTATCTGCAGGATGATTAATTAGATAATTTTTTGCCCGCTCACGAGCATTTTCTTTTTCAGATAAGGCAACAGCATCCTCTAGATCAAAAATAGCGCAGTCAGAATGGCTTTTAACTGCCTTTTCCATTAATTTTTCAGAACTCGCCGGGACAAATAAATACGATCTTTTCGCCATTATGTACTCCTCCTTTTATATGGATATTGGATCCAATTCACTTCGATAAGTGGCAGAGCTCATATAGCTCTGCTGCGGTTTTCAAAGTAATATAGAAAAAGCCTCTCCTTGTTCTATCCTATTCAACAAACTCTACCAGCATGTTTCCTGAACGCATGATGTGTTTTTCTATTAAAAGACGTATTCTGACAGGATCCTTTTCTTCTAATGCCCTTAGTATTTGTTTATGCTCCTGATTGGAGATTTGCACTGTTTTTGGAATTAGTCTTGGTACCTGAGAAGGGTAACCCTTAATCAATTCGGCTGTAAGAAGCTTTATTTTCTTCCACTTGCATCCCTTTTGCAGTAAACTGTGGAACTGCTGGTTATGGTTCATATAGGAATCCATATCATCTTTCTTGATATCCTTATCCATTAAATCAACCAGATCCTGAAGCTCATTGCGATCCCTTCTCGTCAAAAAGTTCATCGACTTTTGTACAACAATTCCTTCAAGCAGAGATCTTAAATAATAAAGCTCTTCAACGTCTTCTTTCCTGATCCCAATCACCTGTGCCCCTTTATGGGGAAGGAACATAACTAGTCCTTCCCTTTCAAGGCTATGCAATGCTTCCCTTACAGGCATTCGGCTCACTCCAAGTTTGGATGCAAGATCATCCTGAATAAGCCTTTCTCCTGGCTTTAATTCCTGTGTATAAATGGCCTCTCTGATCATAGAAGTCACTTTTTCCTGCAATGTTTGAAAATCCTTTGACTCCTTCATCGACAAGACTCCTCACTTACTATTTTGCTAGAAGCAGTGAAATCTGCGGGAAGATGACGACTAAAATAAGTGCAAGAACCATTAGGGCAAAGAATGGAAGAACTCCCTTTACAACCTCGCCGACCTTTTCCCGCGTTATTCCGCTGACAACAAACAGGTTCAAGCCAACTGGCGGCGTAATCATAGCTAATTCCATATTGATTGTCATGATGATCGCAAAGTGAATGATGTTAATATCAAACATAACAAGAACCGGAAGTAAAATTGGAAGTGTAATCAGGATGATGGCTACAGCCTCTAAGAACATTCCCAATACAAAGAACATGATGTTAACACCAATCATGAAGATCCATTTGTTTGCAGCACTTTCCTCAATCCAAATGGCAAAGTTTTGCGGTACCTGCTCTGTAGTTAAGAACATACCGAAAATCATTGCTGATGCAATAACTAGGAAAATCATGGCAGTGATATTAATAGATTCCTTAAGAACTTCACGGAATTTAGGGAAGTTCATTTCCTTATAGATAAATACAGAAACAATGACTCCGTATAAACAGGAAACAAAGGCTGCTTCTGTTGGTGTGACGATACCGGAGTAAATTCCTCCAAGAATAATAACTGGAAGCAAAAATCCCCAGATCGCTTTATATGATTTCTTAAGTCTTACATCCATTGGCTCCTTTGGCAGCATTCCATAATTATTAATTCTTGCATTCACAATAGCTGACACTAACAAAATACCGCCTAACATAAGTCCAGGTAGAACCCCGGCAGCAAATAGCTTTCCAACAGATTCTTCAGCTACAGATGCATAAATAATTAATGGAATTGATGGAGGAATAAGAATTCCAAGTGTTCCTGCTGCTGCTACTAATCCCATAGCATAGCGCTTGCTGTAGCCTGCCTTAACCATTCCTGGAATCATGATGCTTCCAATAGCCGCAGCTGTTGCAGGGCTAGAACCTGAAATGGCAGCGAAGATCATACAAGCAAGGATTGTTACAATTGCTAATCCGCCACGAATATGGCCAACCCAAGACTTTAATGCTTCGATTAGGTGATAAGAAATACCACCCTTTGACATGATAATCCCGGCAAAGACGAAACCAGGTATGGCCATCAATGTTGCTGAGTTTAATGAGTTAAACATTTTTTGAATGACTGTATAAAGGGTAAAGTCAATCATGGAAAGAGCCACAATGCTTGAAAGTCCCAAGCTGACTGCAATTGGAACCCTAATTAAGCAAAGGATGGCAAAAACTAAGAAAAGTACTAAAACCGGACTCATACCCCAACCCCCTTATCATCTGGAAGATTTGCTCCTTGTTCTTTCATCTCTTCGTACAGTGCTTCTAACTCACCTGTCAGCTCAGCTTTATCCCCTTTAGCAGCCCGTACTGCGTTAATAATGAAATAAAGCCCAAGAAGACTCATGCCAACAGGAAGAACTAAATATGTTGTCCAAATCGGAATCCCAACATCAATAGTCGTCATCCCCTGTTCCTTTGAAAGCGTTATCAATTCAAGCGAAGAATAAGCAAGATAGAAGGAGTACCCTGCACCTATTAAGTTTGAAATAGTGGCAACAATACGCTTTATGGAAAGTGGAAATAGGTCAAACAGAAGTTCTACTTGAATATGCCGCTTATCCTTCAACGCCATACCAAAACCAAGGAATATTGCCCATACCAATAAAAACTCAAAAATCTCCGTTACCCAGGCTGCAGGTGCGTTCAATACATATCTTGTAAATACACCCCATAAAGCTACAATTGTTCCACCGACAAACAGTGTCCCAGCTAAAGCTTCTTCAATACGATCCAGCCATTTAAAAAATTTCATTTTTTCAACTCCTTTTTTTGGATTGTATCCAATCTTTATAGAATTCTATTTTTCAATATACTAGATATTGCGAAAAAAATAAACAGAAAATTTATTATTTTTTATTATTTATGTGTATTCACAATATTGGACTCATTTGATATAATGTCTACATCATCTATGAAGAAAGTCATAATCGCAAATAAACTTGTATCCAATTTATTAAAGGAGGGATTATCGCAAATCGTGTAAGCGATTACTTTTTAGAGAGCAATCGTACAAAGCAGGTGCTAATGCCTTCCCGCTCTATCTTGTCTTTAAGTGGGCTGTGAAGGAATTAGATATATTTGCGGACCATACATATCTATTAGGTTCGTGACCATTTATTAAAGGGGGAAAAGAAATGACAAATGTAAGAAAAATGCTAATGGCAGTCCTTACGCTCATATTGGCATTCGGACTAGCAGCATGCAGCAGCAGTTCATCATCAGAGAAAACAGAAGGATCCTCTGAAGGTTCTTCTGAAGGAACTGAAACAGCAGATAGCGGAGTACAGGAATTAACAATTAAGATTTCACACGTTGTTGCTGAGAACACACCAAAGCACCAAGGTGCATTGAAGATGAAAGAAGTCATTGAAAAGGAATCTGGCGGTAAAATTAAAGTTCAAGTTTATCCAAACAGCTCCTTGTTCGGTGATAAAGATGAATATCAAAACCTAGTTGCTGATAACGTTCAATTTATTTTACCGGATATGTCTAAGCTTGTTGGTAACGACCCTGGCTTCAACATTCCAGCAATGCCTTTCCTATTTAAAGATGATGCAGCTGCAGAAGCTTTCTGGGATGGGGAAAAAGGACAGGAAATCTTTAAGCGTCTTGAAAAAGACGGCGTACTTGGTCTTTCTTTCTGGCCAAACGGTGCAAAACATATGACAAACGACAAGAAGCCAATTACAAAGCCTGAAGATCTTGATGGTATGAAGATTCGTACACAAGGCGGCCAGCTTCTAGAGGCCATCTATTCTAAGCTTGGTGCAGGATCTGCTTCTATTCCTTTTGGTGAGCTTTACACAGCTCTTCAGCAAGGAACAGTAGATGGACAAGAAAATACATTCAGCAACATTGAATCTAAGAAGTTTGACGAAGTTCAAAAGTATATGACAATCATGGGCCACACTCGTGTTGACTATGTATTGCTAACTAACACTAAATTCTGGGATAGCTTAAATGATGAAACAAAAGCGGTCGTTCAAAAGGGTGTAGATGAAGCTACAAAGACAGCAAGGGAATCTGCTGCTCAGCTTAACGAAGATGCATTAGCTAAGCTTAAAGAAAATGGCCAAATTGAAATCAATGAGTTATCTGATGAAGAAATTGCAGCATTCAAAGAGGCTTTACAGCCAGTATATGACGAATATGCAAAAACTATCGGTGAAGATATCATTAAGGATGCTGAAAGCAGAAATAACTAATTTCAATACGAATAATAGACCGCTAGCTTATAAGCTGGCGGTCTATTATTTTTGCGCAAGGCAAAAAGAAGAGCGCTGTCTTTTTAACAGCACCCTACTTTTTGATATTACTTTACTGAAACAGCCTTTTTTAATCTTGAGCAGATTTCGTCTCCAACCTCGATTGTTGTTGAGTTTCCGCCGATATCTGGCGTTTTAATTCCGTCATTTGTTACTTCCTCAACCACATCTAGAAGCTTTTGTCCAAGCTCATATTCACCGAAGTGATCAAGCATCATTTTCGCTGTCCATATTTGTCCGATTGGGTTAGAAATTCCCTTGCCATAAATGTCTGGCGCAGATCCATGAACAGGCTCAAACATGGATGGATATTTACCATTTAAATTGATATTAGCTGCTGGCGCAATACCAATGCTTCCCATAATCGCCCCGCCGATATCTGTTAAAATATCACCAAATAGATTACTAGCCACAATGACATCAAAGATTTGCGGTCTTGTTACGAAAAATGCAGCTAATGCATCAATATGATAGGATGCTGTCTGAATATCTGGATAGTCTGACTTTACTTCATTAAACACTTTATCCCAAAATGGCATAGAATGGACAATTCCATTAGATTTTGTTGCAGAAGTGACATGCCCTCTTCTCTTTTTTGCCAGTTCAAATGCATATCTCATTGCACGTTCTGTGCCTTTTCTAGTGAATACTGCGTTTTGAATCGCAAGTTCGTCTTCACCGCTGTGAATTCTACCGCCAACTTCACTATATTCGCCTTCACTGTTTTCCCTTACAACAATCAAGTCAAAGTCATTAGGGTTTACAAGCGGAGACCTTAGACCCTTAAACATTTTTGCTGGGCGAATGTTGATGGACTGCTCGAAATCCCTTCTAATTTTGATTAATAATCCCCATAATGATAAATGGTCCTCCACAATCTGTGGATTGCCGATCGCACCTAGAAAAATAGAATCAAAGTTTTTCAAAATATCCAAGCCATCATCTGGCATCATTTTACCATGCTCTGCGTAGTAATCGCAGCTCCAAGGGAATTCTTTAAATTCAAATTTTAATCCGCCATGAACTTCAGCGATTGTTTCTAACACCTTTAACGATACAGGAACAACCTCTTTGCCAATGCCATCTCCAGGTAAAACTGCTACTTCGATTTTCTTCATTATAATACAGCTCCTTTATTTGTTTTTTGGTTATAGTTTTCATATTTTGGAATTTCTTGCTGATATAAATCATCGCCATTGGAATCGTAAGCCACTAGCAAAGGGAAATCCTCTACTTCCAGCCTGCGGATTGCCTCAGGGCCAAGATCTTCGTATGCTACTACTTCTACCGCCTTTACTCTTCTGCTTAAAATAGTTGATAGACCGCCGACTGCAGCAAAAGAAACGGCACCGTATTCTTTACAAGCTTCTTTTACCATGTCTCTTCGCGGACCTTTGCCAATAGCCCCTACTACTCCATATTCATACATGGCTGGCGCGTATGGATCCATCCGGTAGGCAGTCGTTGGCGCCACCGGTCCAATAACCTGGCCAGGCTTTGGAGGACAAGGGCCCGCATAAAATATGACTTCACCTTTTAAATCCACCGGCAATGGTTCGTTTTTATCCAGCAGCTCAACCATTCTTTTGTGCGCCGCATCTCTGGCCATATAGATGGTTCCTGTCAAAAGAACGGTGTCCCCGATCTTTAAGTTCTTAATATCGGCTTTACTGATTGGCGTGTTTAACCGATACTCCGCCATTGTCATCCCTCCATTATCAGAAAGTTCCTGTTTCCCCTTTTAAAAAAATAACTCTATTTATCTAGTTTTGGACATAGTTCAGGCTGCTAATCTTAAATTTGTCCTTCATCGCCTTGATAAAAGACATTTCACGTTCTAATTCGCTTCAGGTTGGCCTTCATAACATCGATGAAGGTCTTTTACCCTTCAAATTTGCTTTAATTTGTCCTTATATCACAACTGTTTTCTTTCGGGCCGCATGGCACTGGATGTTGACAGCCACTGGCAGCGCTGTGATGTGGCAGGCGTAGGTTTCAATTGGCACCCATAAAGCTGTACTTGTTCCGCCTAGCCCCTGTGGTCCAATCCCAGTATCATTGATAGCTTCTAGAAGCTCAGCTTCAAGCTTTGCAATATGCGGATCCGGGTGATGAACGCCGATTTCGCGTAAAACCGCATGCTTGGCAAGGGATGTCACTTTATCGAAGCTGCCTCCGATGCCGACTCCAACGACAACCGGAGGGCAAGCTTTTCCTCCTGCTTCTTTGATCGTTTGGATGACAAAATTCTTTACACCCTCTGCACCTTCACCGGGAAGCAAGAACTTCATCGCACTCATATTTTCACTTCCGCCGCCCTTTGGCAGAACGGTAATTTTAATTTGATCACCAGGTACGATCTCTGTATGGACAACTGCAGGTGTATTGTCTCCAGTGTTCACACGAATAAGCGGATCGCCGACAACAGACTTTCTTAAATAACCTTCTCTATAGCCTATCCGTACGCCTTCCTGAATGGCATCAAGATAATAGCCGCCCGAGATATGTACATCTTGCCCTATCTCCACAAACACGACCGCCATTCCCGTGTCATGGCAGTATGGCATGTGATTGATTTTTGCTTCTTCTGCATTTTCCATTAGCTGCTGCAAGATGGTTTTTCCAATTGGCGAGGCTTCCGTTGCTTCAGCACGTTTGAATCCGGCCAATACATCCTCAGGCAGGTAGTAACACGCCTCCCAGCATAGCTTTGCTACACTATCTGTCAGCGTTTTCGCTTCAACGATTCTCAATTTTACCTCTCCTTTTCCTTAATAAGCTGAAGTAAATTTTCAAGATCTTGTGTTGTGTGGGTTTTCAGCGACTGTGATGCTTTTTCAGGGTTTCTTTCTTTTATCGCTTCAAATATTTCCTTATGGCCCGCCAAAATGATGTCTTTCCGGCCCTCACCCTTAATATTTATTAATCGATAATAATAGGTTAATGAATGAAGCTCGTCGACTAATTTTTTCAGCCTTAAGTTACCGCTAATTTGGATGATTTGCTCATGAAATTTAGTATTACATTTAACTATTTCCTCTTCATCCCCCCTTTTAATGGCGTCTTCAGTTTCCATTAATGTTTTTTCAAGTTCGCTAATTTGCTGATCAGTTGCCCGTTTTGCTGTAAGTGCCACCGCTGTGGATTCAAGTGAGAGCCTGCATTCATATATGTCGCGGACATCGTCTGCCGATGGCTCATACACAGTGATTTGCGATTTCTCATCCATCACAAGCAGCCCCTCATTTATTAGTCCACGAATCGCTTCGCGAACCGGGCTTCTGCTGACGGCAAATTGCTTTGCCAGCTGCGCTTCATAAAGCCTGTCACCTGGTTTAAATACTCCAAGCCAGATGCGTTCTTTAATGGTTTGCTGAATCTGCTGATAGAAAGGAAGAGGCTTTTGCAATGTTTTTTCTTCCAAAATGGATTTTCTCCTCCTCTTTGTTGATATGTCCTTTAAAAACTGTCGGCTGTCGACACACAACCACCTCAATATTTATAATAGTACATAAAGTCTGAAATTTCAATATTCAATTTTTACCGCAATTAATAATTTATCAGAGCGCAAAAAAGCTCTGGGATTTTTTCTCCCAGAGCTCTCTTGGCAGTATATCAAAGTCTAATAGTTTAGACGCTTTCAACTAATTCCTTTTCAAGCATTGTTCCATGTTTTGCAAAATTAATATGCCAGGATAATGCTTTTTCTAATACGTGCGGAGTTTGTCCGCCTCTTGTTAATGCTTCATAGTAGTAATCGCGAAGCTGGTCGCGGTACATTGGATGTGCACAATTCTCTATAATTAATTCCACACGCTCTCTTGGTGCTAAACCGCGTAAATCAGCATAACCCTGTTCCGTAACAATGACATCTACATCATGTTCTGTGTGGTCCACATGGGAAGCAAATGGAACGATACTAGAAATCTTTCCGCCTTTTGCGATTGATTTTGTTACGAAAATCGCTAACCGGGCGTTTCTTGCAAAGTCCCCAGAACCGCCGATTCCGTTCATCATTTTAGTTCCTGAAACGTGGGTTGAGTTTACATTTCCGTAAATGTCCAATTCCAATGCGGTATTAATTGAAATTAAACCGAGTCGGCGGATGATTTCCGGATGGTTTGAGATTTCCTGTGGTCTCATAATTAATCGATCACGATATTTATCAAAGTTTGAAAATACTTCTTTCATCTTTTGCTCAGATAAAGTAATCGAGCAGCAAGATGCAAAGTTAACCTTTCCCGCATCCATTAGTTCAAATACGGCGTCTTGGAGCACTTCCGAATAAACTTCTAAGTTTTCAAACTCTGAATCAAGCATTCCATGAAGGACTGCGTTTGCAACTGAACCGATACCTGATTGAAGAGGTGCAAGTTTTTCAGTAAGTCTGCCTGCTTCTACCTCTTTGCGCAAAAATGCTAATAAGTGCCCTGCCATAATCTCAGTTTCTTCATCTGGCGGCACGATAGTTGAAGGTGAATCAAGCTGATCAGTAAATACAATACCTTTAATTTTTTCAGGATCAACCTTTATGCCAATTGTTCCAATACGGTCATCAGATTTGGTTAATGGAATGGGCTCCCTTTCCCCTTGTTTGCCGGGAGCATACAAATCATGAAGACCTTCAAGCTCAGGTGTTTGTGACAAATTGATTTCTACAATGATTGACTTTGCATGCTCGGCAAAGCTTAAGGAGTTTCCAATAGAAGTAGTCGGAATAATCATTCCGTCCTCTGAAATAGAAACCGCTTCCAAAATTGCAAAATCAACTGGCATTACATTTGAGCGAATTAATTCAGCTGTATGTGATAAATGCTGATCTACAAAAAGAAAATCCCCTTGGTTAATGCCGCGTCGCATAGTTGGATCTGCCTGGAATGGCAATCTTTTGTTTATGATGCCTGCTTCTGCAAATAGCTTATCTACATCCGATCCTAAAGAAGCCCCTGTATACACATTTACTTTTAGCGGCTGTGTTTTAGCCTTTTCTACTAAAGCAAATGGCACAGCTTTAACGTCCCCCGCACGTGTAAAGCCGCTTAACCCCAATGTCATTCCATCCTCAATCCATGATGCTGCTTCTTCTGGCGTTACTACTCTATCATGTAAACGCGAATCCCTAATCCGTTCAAATTTCTTCTCCATTTTCCCCATCCCTCTCAATAAATGAAGTTACTATTATTTTACCCATTTAAAGAAAAGGGGAAGGAAATTTAGGACAAAATTGATTAAACAGGAGACAAAACAGCGAAAATTCAGGACAAGACAGAAAATTTATTAAAATCCTAATAGTTTTCTAAAATAACTTGAATACGTTTGGCTGACCGTCACCTTGGAACCATTATCCATTTCCAGCAGAAATGTTGAATGCGAATCTGGGTAAATTTCTTTGATATGATTCACATTTACGATAAATGATCGGTGACAGCGGATAAAATAATCCTTTGGCAGCGAATATTCAAAGTCTTGCAATGAGTATTTATGTGTACCTGAATGTTTTTCAGCATGAACAAATGTTTTTTTATCTTTTGCTTCAATATAGACGACATCTGAAAAAGGTATCGGAATCCATCCATCATGTGTTTTAACCGTCACCACAGACTTGCCGTCTGATAATACAGGATAAATGGCCAGTACACAGCCTTCTAATTCGCCGTTGTAATGAAACGGTACGGCCATTCCATGATATGGAACCCCAAATATATCACGATTAATAAATTCAGAAACCTTTTGTCCCGTGGATGTTGCTTTATATGCAATGGTACCGGGCTTTAAAGGGTCGCCAGGTTTAATTTTTAAGTCAATTCTCTTACTTGGACGATAATATATATACTCTTTTGGATTTGAAACAGCAATAGATATTTCATCTGAAAACAACTCGCCAATTACATCAAGTAGAGAATGAATGGAAAAGCTTTGCATGAAAAAATTAGTTCCCCTTTCAGATGAAAATGATCAAACACGATTCATTGTACAATGTTTTTGTAAAAGATGCTAACCTTATATTCTTCCAAAAATAAAAAAACCCATTTCTGGGTTTTAATTTGTCACAATTTGTTTCACAAATATAGCCTGGGAGGTACTAATTTTTTTGCATCCCTCCAAATCCTCTTCCTTTAATAAACCAAGATCCAGCGCAGCTTTTATTTTTCCTTCATCAGGCCTCTTCACAATAAGATCCGCCAAATTTAATTTCTCCAGCACCGCAACAGTCGCTTCCTGTTCATATTTCTCTGTAAGCCTTATTTGCCTTTGCAGCTTATAGTCACTGATCATCATATCGGCCTTTTTCTTTTCTCCGACAGCGGTATCTAAATATTCATTAAAAATCTTCTTCAATTGATCGAGCTGCTGATCAATTTCTTTCTTTCTGCGGCTTAAGTCATCATACTTGGCAAGCATCTCTCTTGTGATCAAATTCAATTTTTATCCCCCTCATTTCACAAATGCTACTTAATCATATTGCGAAATTTACAGAGATATACCATTTATACAAATTTTAAAGGACAAGAGTTACTTGGCAAATCCTTCATGGAATATAGTTTCTTTTTTATCAAGCATTTTTTTCTCTTTAGGATTTTCTGCCGGGTATCCCAATCCTAAAATCGCGACAATCCTTCTATCTTGCGGAACGTTGAGGGCTTTTTGTACATAGGATTCGCGACGGGCAGATTCTTCTTGATCTTCAGAATGATAAACCGCTCCAAAGCCAACACCCAGCCCCAAATCCGCCGCTGTCAGCCAAATGAACGATGCGGCTATGGAGGCATCCTGAAGCCAATATTTGCTTATTTCAGGTCTCCCGGTAATAACGATAGCTGCCTGTGCAGTGGAAAGCCACTTCATAAATGGAGTGGTCTTTTGCAGATGATCAAGCATTTCCCTGTCTTCAATGATAATAAATTCACGAGAGAGCAGGTTATTTCCAGACGGCGAAAGATAAGCCGCTTCCTCTACTTGCCCTAAAATCTCTTTAGGAATTTTCTTATCTTGAAAACTGGTAATCTCCCTTCGACCGCGAATAACATCTAAAACTGACACGTTGATCCCTCCCGATTAAATTTTTCAAATCCTATTTTTATCATTTAGGAAATGAACGGGTATGTCAACCAATCTGACGGTAAAAAATTAAAGGTATTCCCCAACCTCCCTGTTAAAGACTTCATGCAGGATTAAACGATTCTCGCTATTTATTACTGCTCTGCGCTTATAACTTAATATTTTATTAGGAAATTTAAACATCGTTCCGACATCATCAGGAAGCGTTCGATGAGGTACATTAATTCTTTTCATTCGTGACGTTAACGGTTTTTTAGAAGCAAGCTGGAATCCCCAGTCACCAAAAGATGGAATCACTGTATGATAAGCTGTTGTATGAAAACGAGCAGCTTCCATCGTCCGTCCAATACTCCAAAAGACGATCGGTGTCTCGTCCACGCTATTTGACTGACAAACGATGATTCCCTCATCATCTAATGTCGTGTATAGAATGTTATAAAGTTCTGCAGAATATAATTTGGCTAATTCAGGGACGGTTGGATCGGGGAAATCTATAATAATA
Source organism: Cytobacillus sp. MT66 (assembly GCF_058792595.1). NCBI lineage: Bacteria > Bacillati > Bacillota > Bacilli > Caryophanales > Bacillaceae > Cytobacillus > Cytobacillus sp. MT66. Next base: position 251,368 of record NZ_JBXAFB010000004.1, on the reverse strand, counting down.
ACATCATAATGTTCCTTATTTTCCTTCACAAACTTAACGGCATCCATTGCATGTGCATTCACACGACGATCAAAGAATGCCCGGTCATTCATTTCTGCCATTTCGGGAATTTCCCGTGCTGCTTGCAAAACATGCCCATCTAAATCAATTAAATCTACATGCTTAACGTCTTTATACTTTAACACCTCGCGCAGCGCAAGACCGTCCCCCCCTCCCAGTATTAAAACCCTCTTGCGCTTTTGTGTTAAAGCCATGGGAATATGAACGAATGCCTCATGATAAATGCGTTCGTCCAATGAACTGAATTGCAGCTGTTCGTTTAAATACATGCGAATATCCTTTGCCTCGATAATCTTAATATCCTGATACCTGCTGATTGAATCATATAATCTCCGATGTTTCCCAGCCAGCAGTTCCTTTAAGCCCATTTGATCCCATTTATCGCCGCGGATACTATGATGACTGTCTTTACCTTCTTCATTATTCTTACTCTGAAAATCTGTAAAACCCTTCAGCTCTTTAGATAACCATACATTCTTCCTCTTGTCTGACATTTAGTTACCTCCTCAAAAGGAATGATTAGGTTATCATATCGCTTATCTACGAAAAAAGATTGGACATTCACCTAATTTGGGTTAGATTATAGAGCTTGTCCAGACATACATAAAAATGATCCATATAATATATAAACTTTAAAGCAGGAAGGTTGTGATATCATGCAATACGATACATTTGGGAGACATATTATCGCAGATGCTTGGGGCATTGATTTTAATAAAATAAATGATCTTGAATTCTTGAAATTCCATATGAAAGAAGCAGCAAACGTTAGTGGAGCTACCGTTTTATCAGTAGAAGGACAAGCTTTTTCCCCTGTTGGAGCCACAGTAATGGTTGTATTATCCGAAAGCCATTTGTCCATTCATACTTATCCCGAAAGAGGGTTTGCTGCAATAGATGGATATACCTGTGGAAACCAGATCGATCCAAAAGTGGCCATCAACTACTTGGTAAAGATTCTTCAGCCTAAAAATGTTTACATGAAAAAGATTGTACGCGGAACTGGCGAGCTTATCATCTCATCCGGCTAGATCTTTTTTAATTAAACGTTTGATTGAACTTTGCATAGAAAAACCGGGGATCACCCCGGCTTTTTTTATACCCTGCTATGTGGATAGGAAATCTTGTTATCCGCTGATCCCTTCATTTGCAGCTGAGGATTTGCCAATAGATTTCTTTTCTATTAAATAAACAGTAAACCAAAGAATGGCGAGTGAAATAAAAATGGCGGATCCGCCCCAATAGAGATAGCTTAATCCATTCTCCATTTCAAGCAGAATATAGCCAATAAAAGGACCACATGCTGCTCCAATATCCAATGAAATGGAGTGAATGGTTAAGAACCCAACGACATTGGTAGTTTTGGCTACATCTAGTGCAATGGCATCGGTTACTGTCGTCAGTGACGTCGCACCAATCATGACAAATAAGGTCACTGCTATCCAGAGCACCAGCGGCAATTTGCTTGATATTAATCCAAAGGTTAGTCCCGTTAAGAGAAGTGATGCAGCATAGATGGGGATTCTTCCTTTTGGGCCGTCCGACCAGTATCCGAATCTCCTTCCGAGGAATGGCTCCCACGCCCATCTGGCTGCTTGGAGCAAACCGGATAAAAGTGTCACACTTACAATTAATCCGAATATCGTGATTGTTTGGCCTTGGTGGTGTTCAATAACGGAGCTTAACGTAGAAGTTAGTGCGCCTTGAAACAGCATAGCTATTAAAAATGCGCTGAGAATAATATTGAATTTTTTTCGAAACGCAGACATGCCCTGCAGTTTTTTTTCAATTGGTGTTTTCTTTTCCTGATGTGTAACGATGTTATTTTTCAATGAGACAATAATGAACGGAATGCCTATAAATGAGAGGATGCCAAAAATAATAGAAACCATTTTCAGCCCGATAATTGGCACGAAGATACCGCCAAGCAGCATGCCGAATAAACTTCCTAATCGATATAACCCATTATATACACCCATCGCTTCCCCGCGGTACTTTTCATCAGAGTAATAGGCAACAGCGGATAACCCGCCAATTCTAAAGAAAGACCAGGCAATCCCCCATAACCCGCGCAAGATTACCCAGCCGACAAATCCATTTACAATCCCATAGCCTAATGTGGTCGCCGATCCAAGAACGACGGCCGCCAGCAAACCTGTTTTTAATGAAATTTTTTTGTATGCCCAGCCAACCAACGGATTCATCGGAAGGCGAATAAAGCGATTAATCGACAGAAGAATGCCTACCTGCCAAAGGGAATCCAGTCCGGCCTCTTTCCAAAAGATTGGTAAGGCGATATATAGCATGGAATCCCCCAACAAGCATATTCCAGTAATAATTGATACGATAACAATCACTCTGGAGGTCTTTCGGCCATGGCTAGAAATGGACATGTACACTCCTTCTTTCAGCGGAAAATTAGCGTTCTTTCCTTTCTGGTCTAAACAGGAAGTAGGTTATAATGCCTGATAACACAGCCGCTCCCAGCGCGATGAGTGTTCTTGTTGGTGATTCTATTTCTGGAAAATCTCTATTTAGCATCCATAAAGATGCTGCTCCAATAAAGATCATAATGGGAATGACGATTTGAAACCTTTTCATGTTAAACTTCCTTTCTTAAAAAACAAAAGCTTTGTTGTTAAAAATATTATATATGAAATAACTCCTCATTCATAAATGATTATGCACTAATAGATTCTTTGGCATCAGCTTTTTGGCTGTTTTTTGTTAAGGATAGTATAACAATCGTACTAATAATGCACATAGTTCCCAGCCATTCCTCTATACCGAAGGAAACCCGAAGCCAAATAACAGAAAAAAAAGCAGCTGACAGCGGCTCAATACTGGCCAGCAGGCTGGTTTCCGATGCACTGATATATTTAAGGCTTTCTAGATAACAGTAAAAAGCAATGAGTGTACCAAAAATAACAATGAATAGAACAGCGAGGAGTGAAGCAGCAGACCATTGTCCCTCTACCTTCCATGGCGGGTGGACGAAGCTAAAGCAGATTCCTCCAATGATCATCCCCCAGCCAACAACCATGGCCGATCCCCATTTAGCAAGCAGCTTATGTGGCTGCAGCGTGTAAAATGCCAGGGCAACTGCAGAGGCAATGCCCCAAAACAGAGCCAGCCCAGAGATGGAAAGGCTCTGAAAGCTTCCCTTAGTTACAAGGAGAAAGGTTCCCGCAAGTGCTAGCACAACGGCAAAAAGTTCCTTTCCTGTTGGCCATCTTTTTCCTCTTAATGCAAGAAAACACGAAATCATGGCAGGTGCAAGATATTGCAGCACCGTAGCTGTCGCCGCATTGGAATGGTGAATCGCAGCAAAATAGGTGTATTGGACACCCAGCATCCCTAACAGACTAAACAGCAGAAGGCTCGCTGCCTCTTGTTTTGATTTCCATATCGCCCAAATGTTTTGTCTTTCTTTAATCGCAGCCAGGCTCACTAAAATAAAACCAGCGCCTAACAGGCGCACTACCACAAGCCAATCTGGCGTAAAATGATGCTGCTGGAATACATATTGAGCTACAGTTCCGGAAATACCCCACAATGCTCCGCCGATCAATACCAGCATAATCCCTTTTACCCTTAAGGGAGAGGTTCTTCTTTTTTCTATGTTCATCTTTATTCCTTCAGCCCTTCATTTATAATACCTTCAGCCTAATTAGTATGAAGTATATCATATTGAAGTCCATTTGACGTTTGTTTATTTAAAGATTCAGAAATGTTTTAGCGCTTTAAAATAGTGGGGGCCTGTCCCCCGGTGCGCTGACGCGTTAAACCACCTTGGGACAGGCCCACTTTACCCGATGACAGGCAATAGGATATGTGATGGATGTTCATTAGAGTGGTAGATGGTCTGACACGCTTTGACGGCTGTTTTGCTGGTGATCATCGTTTTTCCGGTGTTTAGGTTCGGGTCAAAGCGGGGGAAATTGCTTGATGATATTTCAACACGGATACGATGCCCTGGAAGAAATACATTACTTGTTGCCCAAAGATCAATCTCGTATTCTATGATTTGATCTTTGACACTTTCCTCCTGCCATTCCCCCTTGCGGTATTTTGCACGGACAATGCCATCTGTTAAATTAATTGCCCTTTCATCAGGAAATACATCGACGAGCTTAGCAGTGAAGTCAGTGTCTTGTGCATCTGTTTTCGCCCAAAGCTTTACCTTGATGAGACCTGTCACCTCAAGCGGTTCTTGTAAAGGCTCTGATGTATAGACTAATACATCTTCTCTTTGTTCAATTTCCCGCTGATCTCTAGGACCCATAGAGTTAACCCCAGCGAACAATGTACCTCCGCCATTTGTCGGAACAGGGTTTAAAGGATCATAAATATAGGTATCTGATGTTTCATCGCCAGGCTTTTCTGTGCTGATTCCGCCATTTTCAGCCCCTATATGAGCTTGGCCGCTGCTGTGAAAATAATAGGGAATATATTTTGTTCGTGCTAACGGCCATTCCTGTTCATCCCGCCACTGATTTATGCCCATAACGAATAATTTAATTGGGGCAGCATTTTCATTCGCTGTTTCTTTTTCCTTTAGCCATTTATCAAACCAGCTTATATGCAGGTCTGTTAAATCACCTTTTTGATCAATCCAATCTCCAGAAGCATGGATTCCGAAGGTTCTTTGGCCAAGCTGGGAACTGAATACCCCATGGCCCCACGGACCAATGATTAGCCTTTGCGCCGCAGAATCTTTTTTATCAAGCTCAAGATAGTTTTGCAGCGTGGTATGTAAAAAATTATCATACCAGCCAGCTATATGGTAAGCAGGCACATCAATTTTATCGTATTTATCCAAAATGCTTAGACGCTTACGATCCTCTTCCTTGATCTGCCCATTAAGCAAATCGAAGAAAAAACGTGCAGTGCCCAATTCTTTTAATGGCGGCCATTCTTCCACAGGCATGAATTTGTACCAATCCTCAATCTGGTTGTAAAACTCAGCCATTTTTGCCATTTTCTCTTTGTATTCTTCCGGGGATTTGCATGTTCTTTTTAATTCATCCGGCGTAACAGATTCAAGTGCCCATGTTTCTGACGAACCGACAAGATACTTTCCGCCGCACTCAACAGAGTTATCCATCCAATCAGATAAAGTCATGGCAGGGACAATGGCTTTCAAATGCGGCGGCTGCTCCGAAGCAGCAAGTAATTGCGTAAAGCCATAGTAGGATAATCCGAACATCCCGACTTCCCCATTTGAATAAGGCAAGGACGCTGCCCATTCAACCGTATCATAGCCATCTTCGCCCTCGTATATAAACGGATAAAAGTCTCCTTCTGATGAATAACGGCCTCTAACATCCTGAATAATGACCACATAGCCATTCTGCACAAGGCGATTCGTATCCAAATAGCGATGAGAATAAAAGGGCAGATCCTTATTATAAGGCAGCCGGGTCAGTAAAACCGGAAACTTCCCTTCCTTATTTGGCCGATAGACATTCGCATAAAGAGTGACACCATCGCGCATCCTGCACGGAACATTCTTATCCAAAATAATCTGATCAATCTCCACTATTTTACCTCCTCAACGCGTTAACGCTTTATATTGTTGGGGGTCAGTCCCCCGTCGCTTTAAAGCGACGGGGGACTGACCCCTTTCTTCTTTTCTTCTTTCTTTCGTTAGGCAGCGGTGGTTTGCTGCTGAATTGCTTGTTTGCTTGTTTTGTTTGGTGAGAGTTTCTTTTCAATCCATCCCATGGCAATGTCTGCGATGACGGCCATGAGAGCTGTTGGAATTGCACCAGCCAGGATGATGGCTGTTCCGTCTGTGGCATTGGTTCCGCGAAGGATAATGTCTCCTAATCCGCCGGCACCGATAAATGTGCCGATTGTCGCTACACCAATGGTGATAACAAGTGCCGTCCTAAGGCCTGCCATGATCACAGACATGGCAAGCGGAAGTTCTACCATAGTCAGCACTTGGAACTTCGTCATTCCCATTGCTTTACCCGATTCAAGTAAGGCTTGCTCGACGTTCAATATGCCTGTATACGTATTCTTTATAATAGGAAGTAATGAGTAAAGAAATAGGGAGAAAACTACTGTGTTCGTGCCCAGTCCCATCACCAGCATAAGAACGGCAAGCATGGCTAGAGCCGGAATCGTCTGAATAATATTGGCTAGCGAAATCACCCATCCGCTTAATTTTCGATAGCGTGCAATCAAGATGCCAAGCGGTATGGCGACAATCGCTGCAAATAAAACGCCGTATGCCGACATTAAGAAGTGCCGATAGAACTGCTCCCAAACATAAGCTCCATTATTCGAATAATAGTTTAATATATCCATAATTGTATCCAATCAGGCCACCTCCTTTTTATTCTTCCTCAAAGTAGTTATTCTCTTTTAGAAATTCCTCAGCAACAATCGCCGGTTCCTTCATTTTTCCATCAGCTTCGTAGTTTAGTTCCTGCATTTTTTCCGTACTGATTTTTCCTGAAAGCTTTTGCAGAATCCCGCGAAGCTCGGGGTGTTTTTCCAATAGATCGTTTCTTGCAACAAGGGATGTATCATATGGAGGGAAAAAGTGTTTATCATCCTCAAGCACTTTTAAATCAAATGCTTTAATACGCCCATCTGTTGTATAGGCTAAAACAACATCCATTTTCCCGTCTGCAGCAGCCTGATATACAAGGCCAATTTGCATAGGGAATGTCTTGCCGAATTCAAAACCGTATTCCTTTACAAATCCCTCATATCCATCACCTTTACGCTTCAGCCAAGCATTATCAACGCCAAGCTTTAAGTCATCAACCAATGGCTCCAAGTCAGATACTGTTTCAAGATTCTCTTTTTCCGCCATTTCCTTTTTGACTGTAAAAGCATAGGAATTTGCAAATCCGTAAGAATCAAACCATGTTTGATCAAATTGCTTCTCGAATTCACGCTGAACAATTTCCAGCGCCTCCTTAGGATCCTTGACCGGTTCCATGCCTAAGGCTCCGGCTAAGTCTGTTCCTGTATATCGCGTTGCGGTAATACCAACATCACCGTTCATCATTGCCTGGTGCTGTACAATCGAAGAACCAAGATTATTAACCATTTCGACTTTCGCATCTGTGTAATGTTCAATCATAAGTCTGACAACGTTACCCATTATTTGTGACTCCGAGGTTCCCATCGTTCCTACTGCTATCGAGTTTTTCCCTGCCCCGGCCAGACCAGGAAGAGAACAGCCGCTTAAAATAGCAGACAATAGGACGATAAAGGCCATCAGAAAAGATTTCATTTTTATCAACTTTATTGCCCCCTTCTTAAGCTGCTTCTTTCATTTTCTTCATTCCATTAGGTGTTACCCAGTTTTCAACCTTTCCTAAAACAAGATCCATTAGCAAGGCTAGGATGGTAACAGGGATCGCACCTGCAATAATAAATTCAGGCTGGTAAAGATTTAATCCGCTAAAAATATAATCACCAAGACCGCCGGCGCCAATATAAGAAGCAAGAGTGGCCCATCCAATCAGATAAACGGTTGATAGACGTATTCCTGCCATAATCACTGGGATTGCAAGAGGTACCTCAACATACCAGATCCTTTCCCATCCAGTCATACCCATCCCGCGCCCTGCTTCGAGCAAACTGCTGTTAACATCTTTGACACCTGTATATGTGTTTCTCAAGATAGGTAGGACTGAATAGAAAAACAGCGCGATTATAGCTGGAACTTTACCAACACCAAACAGCGGAATAAAAAAGGCCAGGATCGCAAAGCTTGGAAAGGTTTGGACAATACCTAACACTCCCATGACTGCGTCTGCCATTTTAGGCGTTCGGGTCAAAGCAATTCCAAGCGGAACAGCCACAACAATGCCCAATAGTGCCGCAATAAAAGAAATATATAAATGCTCCCACGTCTTAAAAAGCATTTCCGTTCCATATTGACTAAAGAAGTTCATGAACATATCCATCTTCTATCTCCCTCCTTTTTAGACAGATTGTGAAAGATCATCTTCGCCCCAAATAGAGTCATAGACTATATCAACAAGACTTGCTCTTGTGACAATCCCGACAAGATGGTTGCTGTCGTCAACAACCGGAACATACTTCATTCCCTTTTTCAGTATTTTACGGACAGTATCACGCACAAGTGTATCCTGGCCGACAGTAAACATTTCCGGTTCTAAAGCGTCAGCTACGAAACTTGCTTTTTTACGTTTCTGATCAATCATTTCAACATCAATATATCCTTTTAATTCACGCTTTTCACCAACAACAAGCAATGAGTCCACACGGTGGTGCTTCATGAGCTGAATGGCTTCAGATAGTGAACGGTCACGAGAGATGGTAATTGGATTTGGATTCATAATTTGTTTTACTGTTTGGATATTCGGACGGGCCTGTACAAGCCTTTCCTTGCCAATAAACTCCTCAACAAACTCGTCAGCCGGATTTAATAGAATTTCATCTGGTGTACCGCATTGCACTAATTGTCCATCTCTGAGAATAACAATTTTATCAGCAAGCTTCAGCGCCTCATCCATGTCATGAGTGACAAATACGATGGTCTTGCCAAGCTTTTTCTGAAGCTTTTTAAATTCATCCTGTAAGGAATCTCTTGTGATAGGGTCTAACGCTCCAAATGGTTCGTCCATTAAGATAAGAGGCTGATCTGCGGCAAGTGCACGTAAAACACCAATCCTTTGCTGCTGGCCGCCGCTCAATTCATGCGGATATCGATTTAGATAATCTGGGGTCATATCTACTAATGAAAGTAATTCTTTTGCACGGTTTTTGCGCTTTTCCTCTGGCCATTTTAGCAGCTTTGGCACTAGTGAAATATTTTCCTGAATGGTCATATGAGGGAATAATCCGATTTGCTGAATGACATAGCCGATCTCTCGTCGTAATCGGACAGGATCCTGCTGCATAATATCCTTTCCATCAATATAAATTTTTCCTTCACTCGGCTCAATCAGCCTGTTAATCATTTTCATTGTGGTGGTTTTCCCGCAGCCGCTCGGACCTATAAAAACAATAAACTCTCCCTTATCAAATTCCAGGCATAAATCGGTTACTGCTCGCTTTCCTCCTTTATATATTTTCGAAACATGATCAAATTTCAGCAATGAAATGCACCTCCAAAAGTTATTCATTCGTTAATTATTGATTGCAAAGACAATTCTTAAAAATTAGGCAACAAGATTAGTATAACGTAAAGTTTGTGAAATAAAAAGTTTATAAACTTTATGTATTATACGATATTTAGGTAAATTATTTCCTTTACAAGGTTGATGAATTAATTTTCTTATTATTCCTCTGAAATAGTCCTCTTTCCTCCCAAATCCTCATTTTCTAGTTTTAGCCAAAATATGATACAGTGACTAGGAAAGCAACAACCTGAGGTGATCGTTATGGATGAAACACCGCTTTTGAAAATAAAGCATATTGAAGAACAATTTGTGGATAAAATTGCGGATAACATGCACACGTATGGTGTATCGACAACAGTCGGACGAGTTCTTGGAATTATCTATATGAATAGAAAGGCAATGACCCTTGATGAATTATCAAAAGAAACGGGCATGAGCAAAACCCGCATGAGTCAGGTTGTAAGGGAAATGGTTGACCTTAATATTGCAGAAAAGGTATTCGAAAAAGGAATTCGCAAGGATCTATATAATGTAGAACAAGATTATTATCAGACCTTTATTTCTTTGTTTACTTCGAATTGGCAGAAGGCAATTAATAAAAACAAGCTGTTTGAAAAGAAGCTTTCTGCTGAATTGAATAAAATCAGAGCTGAACAAGAGATTGATGAAGTCACAGAAGAAAAAATTAATATGTTGCTGAAAGAAACAAAGGAATGGCTAAATTACTACCAATGGCTTGCCAATTTAGTTGAGTTTTTTGACAGCGGAGAAATATTCAAGCATGTTCCAAAGCCGTAAAAACTAATGATTTTAATACCCCAAAAAAAGAAAATGAAAACCAGTCATTTTCTTTTTTTCTTTAGCTCTGTTAAATTTGACCGTTGATTGCAGCGAGAGGCGCTTCGCTTTCCGGGAGGCGTTTTGCGAGCCTCCTCGTCACATACGTTCCTGCGCACGTCTCGCTTCAACGCTGATCCCCCAGGAGTCTACGCGCCTACCGATCCAATCAACTAAGCGGTTAAAATCAACATTAAGCTTTAACACAGCCTTTACTTTAAGGAGGAATTCTCATGAATAAAAATGTCATTATCACATGTGCTGTAACCGGTGCAGGAGATACTGCAAAAAAGAGCCAGCATGTTCCTGTCACACCAAAGGAAATTGCCCATGCAGCCATTGAAGCTGCCAAAGCCGGCGCTGCTATTGCACACATTCACGTCCGCGACCCAAAAACGGGCGGGATTAGCCATGACCCGGCTTTATTCCGCGAGGTAGTGGAAAGGGTTCGTGAGTCTGATACAGATGTTATCTTGAATCTAACAGCAGGCGGCGGGGGCGACTGGACCCCAAGTAAAGAGGATCCAACCGTTGGCGGTCCCGGAACAGACATCCAAACACCGTTAGAGCGCCATGAACCAATCCAAGCTCTGCTTCCGGAAATTTGTACCCTTGACTGTGGAAGCATGAACTTTGGCGATCAGCTTTACATCAGTACACCTGATTGGCTCCGCGAGCAAGCACGCCTAATCCAAAAGAGCGGCGTTAAGCCTGAATTGGAATGCTTTGATACTGGACACCTCCGGTTTGCCAAACAGCTGGTTGATGAAGGCTTAATTGATGGCGATCCATTATTTCAATTTTGCTTAGGGATCCCATGGGGAGCTGATGCAGATGCTGAAACCATGCTGTATATGCGTGACAAAATCCCTGCCAAAGCACACTGGTCAGCCTTTGGCATCGGCCGAATGCAAATGCCAATTGCGATACAGTCCATGCTTCTTGGCGGCCATATCCGTGTAGGACTAGAAGATAATTTATACCTTGATAAAGGGGTATTTGCGACAAACGCGCAGCTTGTTGATCGTGCTGTTTCCATTATGAATGGTCTTGGCGCCCAGCCAATGAAGCCTGCAGAAGCACGCGTACATCTAGGATTAAGAAATCCTCATAGGAAGGAAGATTAATAGGATGAAAGATGTGAAGCAAATTACCGTCGTTGGAACAGGCGTAATCGGAAATGGCTGGATCGCACGTTTTCTTGCCAATGGCTATGATGTTATTGCCTGTGATCCTGCACAGCATGCAGAATTACGAATGCGAAAAGCAATTGACCAGGCATGGCCCACACTAGAGAAGCTAGGATTAGCAGAAGGGGCATCCAAAAATCGGGTTACCTTTGAGTCCAACCTTGCAAAGGCTGTAAAAAATGCTGATTTCATTCAGGAAAATGTACCGGAACGTGAGGATTTAAAAAGAAAAGTATTAGCGGAAATTGATCAGCATGCCAAACCAGAAGCCATTATCGCATCAAGCACTTCCGGATTGAAACCAAGCACGCTCCAGCAAGACTGCCAGATGCCTGAACGAGTGATTGTGGCCCACCCGTTTAACCCTGTTTATTTAGTTCCGCTTGTTGAATTGGTTGGCGGGGAAAAAACCGATCAAAAGATAATCAAAATGGCTGAGGATTTCTATCACTCTATTAATATGAAGCCGCTTATCCTTTCAACGGAAATTGAAGGCCATGTCGCTGACCGCCTGATGGAAGCTATCTGGCGTGAGGCACTTCATATTGTGAATGATGGCGTAGCAACAACCGAGGAAGTCGATGCGGCAATCGTATATGGTCCCGGCCTTCGTTGGGCACTAATGGGGCCGTTTTTAACCTTGCATCTTGCTGGCGGAGAACAGGGAATGAGGCATATGCTTGAGCAGTTTGGCCCTGCATTAAAACTGCCATGGACAAAGCTCGTGGCTCCTGAACTGACAGAGGAGCTAAGCAATAAGGTAATTGAGGGCTGTGAACAGCAAACCAAAGGACATTCTATCTCTGCGCTGGAACAGCGCCGCGACGAATTCCTCATTGAGCTCATGCAGCTCCTTAATAAATACTGGCCGGCAGCAAACCTGAACGGAAAAATCTAGCAAAGGAGTGATCTGGGTGGCAAAGTTTAATGGACCTCTTTTAAGCGAAGCGGTACTTGAAGATTGGATAGACTATAATGGCCATATGACTGATTCAGCATATGCGATTGTCTTTAGCAGGGCTGTAGATCAGCTGATGATTGAATTAGGAATAAATGAAGCTTTCCGCGAGAAAGAACAGTACTCAATCTATACATTGGAAACGCATCTGTGCTATTTAGCTGAGGCCCATAAAGGACAGGAACTATATGTATCACTGCATCTATTAGACTATGATTCTAAACGGCTCCACGTCTTCTTCACTATGGAAAATAAAGCTGGAGAAAAATTGGCAACTAGCGAACAAATGCTAATGGGGCTGGATATGGCTACAGGCCGGCCCGCTCCCTTTCCGGAGGTTATTCAATCGGAAGTGGACCTCCTTGCCGAAAGCCAGAGGGATACTCCTATTCCCCCTCAGGCTGGCAGAAAAATTGGCATTATTAGAAAAAACTAAGCGCGTGAAATACTGGCCAATTTTCAAGATAGAAAAATTTCACCTTCAGCAAGAGCCGATTCGCTTTAAAACTATCAGATTTCAAATGGGTGCCACAATAATTGCGGCACCCATTTTTTAATGAATACCCCCTAGTCACCTATATTTAACTAAAAACACGTATACACACCAAACTTTTAGTAAAAATGCAAGAAAAATAAAAAATCCTAGTTTCTATTTTTGTTAATGTTGCACATAGATAATATGGTGAATGATGATTTAGAATTAATAAATAGAATTTTTTGAATTTAGTAAATATTTTATTCAAAAGGGGGCTGATTACTTTTTGAAAGCGTTTTCCGTCATGAACAAACTTTATATTCGTATCCTCAAAGAAAATTAGATCCACTCTTCTTAGAAGCCACGCACATAAACATTTAGAGTCTATCCTATTTATAAGAACGAATATTTACCCCTAACAAATGAGAAAAAGGCTACCAATACAAAAATTTATCATAAGGAGTCGAGCTTATTGAAAGATAATCAAGTGGTATGGTCTTCGCGAATAGGTTTTATTTTAGCAGCTATGGGAATGGCAGTCGGAACCGGGAACATTTGGAGATTCCCGCGGATGGTTGCCGAGCATGGAGGCGGTTCCTTTCTAATTGGCTGGGCTGTTTTCTTATTTCTTTGGTCTCTGCCGTTAATCATGGTTGAGATATTTATTGGCAGAAGAACAAGAATGGGAACCATCGGCTCTTTTCGGAATTTCATCGGAGAGAAATTTGCTTGGTTTGGTCCATTTATTACCATTGTTCTAATCGGAATTACCTTTTATTACTCGGTCGTAGTAGGCTGGACATTTAAGTATCTTTTTCTAGCTTTAAAAGGTACGTTTTCCAATCATATTGATTCCAATCAGCTTTGGGAAGGATTTACTGGAAATCCCCTGGAAACTGTATTTTTTCACTTTCTAGCAATTGGTGTCTCTGGAGCAGTTGTTTATATGGGGGTAACCAAAGGAATTGAAAGGATGTCAAAAATTTTCCTGCCATTATTATTCCTTTTACTCATCTTTACTGCCATTCGTTCCGTGACTTTACCTGGTGCTATTGATGGAATCTCCTATATGTTTACACCACAATGGGAGTATCTTGCAAAGGCTTCTACTTGGCTTGAAGCGTTATCACAGTCCGCTTGGTCGGTTGGAGCAGGTTGGGGATTGTATGCAACCTATGCCATTTATACAAAGAAACGGGATGACATTGCCCAAAACTCGCTAACCGCTGGGCTAGGCAACAATTCAGTTGAATTATTAGCCGGATTAACGATTATTCCAGCCATTTTTGCTTTAGCGCCATCTCCAGAATACATTGCACAAGCAACTAGCTCAGGGAACACAGGAATAACGTTTATTTATATGGTTGAATTACTGAACGTGATGCCGCAGACATATATTTTCGGAGTTGCCTTCTTTGGTGCTTTAGCATTTGCAGCCTTTACATCCCTCGTGGCCATGGTTGAATTAATAACTAGAAATATTTCCGACCATGGTATAAAAAGAAAAAAGGCGATCTGGCTTTCAGTGATACTTATTTTCTTAGGCGGAATTCCTTCTGCGATTAATATGTCCATATTTAACAACCAGGACTGGGTTTGGGGAGTAGGTTTGCTTTTATCCTGTTTCTTATATTCCTATGCAGCAATTAAGTATGGGGTTGAAAGAATGAAGGAAGAAATTAATGAAGTGAGTTTTATTAAGATTAATAAAATGTGGGTATATTCAATCAAATATTGTATTCCAGCTTTATTCGTTATCGTTACCGCCTGGTGGTTATATCAAGCAACGACTTGGTATCCGGATACCTGGTGGAAACCTTTTGAAGAAGCGAATGTCGGTACCGTTGTTTTTCAGTTACTAATTGCCTTCCTCATTATCCCTTTCATCCTTCGTTTAAAACACAAACTAAGAAGTTCTGTAAAGGATGAAGGATTAGATCCTATGGAATTAAATACTGAAAACTCCAAAGATATTAAGGAGGGAGTATAAATGGGCATTTCATCAATCATTATGATGACCGTCATTTTAGGCATCTTTTGGGGAGGCTTCTCAGTTATGGTGTATCGCACCATAACAACAAAATATGAAGATTAATAAAATAGAAAAAACCAGTGAAGCTCAGCTTATTCACTGGTTTTTTCATTGATTTAAAAGAATCCATAGTACGGTTTTTGACTATTGGCGAAATGCACCCATTTAATCATAGTGATAAAATCATAGACAGGCAGCTGTACGGCTCTCTGAACATCCGCGGCATATGGGGGCATATCACTGCATTCTAATAAAATAGCTCCAACATCAGGGTTTTCTTTGACTAACCTGACCGCAGCCTCCACTACTTCCTGCCTGACTTTTTCATTATCAAATGTACCTCGATTTTCAAGAATTGCTGAAAATTCTGGTGCATGGCTTAAATCTGCTACGACTAAACCGCTTGAATCATCAACCCCACAGCTTTTAAATAATCTTTCCGTCAATCCATCTGCATAAGCAGTTAAAACCCCAATTTTTCTGTTTGGTTTTAACCCTGTTTTAATCCATGGGATTTGAATCATACTAGACAGATATACAGGAATATCAACTTCAGCAGCCACTTTATCCTGAAAATTCCCAAAGAATCCACATGCGGCGCATATAGCTTTCGCCCCTTCCGCTTCAAGCTCCTTAGCAGCACGGATAATTCCATCTTCCAAGGTGGTGTCGCCTGAAAGCAGATTTGAAGTATGACAGTTTGGGACTACCTTCAATCTTACCGGAAAGTCATATGTCTGCAAATTTGCAACATTTCCTGGAATGACAGGATACCAGCATTCGTCTAAATAGAGAATTCCTACCGAATAGCCTGTAACATATTGACCCTTTTTTTGGGTAACAATACTATTCTTATTTTCGGCTCCAAAATAATGATATCCTTTTGCTGAGTCTAGCTTACCTGTAACCAAATGAACCAACTCCTCATTAATGTCCTTTTTAATACTGTACTATTTACTGCGATTTTTAAGTATGTGCAATTTATACAGTAAATTAATTATTTAGAATTATTTTAATAGTCAATTTTCACAAGGGATTTTAGAATGAATAGAGAATTTACTTATATTAGCAATCTTTATCCGAAGGAGGGTTCCATTTGACGTTTTTAGAAGATATTTCGCAATCCATTGCAGATAACACGTCGAATATTATCGGGTATCCAATAAGTATTACAGATAATAAAGGATATATCATTGGTTCAACTGACCTATCTCGTTTAGGCACCTTTCATAAGGCCTCTATTGAGGTATTGGACCGAAAGGAAACGATTTGCTACGAACCAGAAGATGTGAAGGATTTCCATAATGTCTTACCCGGTGTGGCGGCCCCCATCATTATTAATAATGAACCTATTGGTGTCCTGGGGATTGTAGGCAGTTCAGCCGAGGTAAAAAAATATGCACAGGTAGTAAAAAGCCATGTGGAATTAATGTGTCACGAATATCTAAAGAAAGAAATGAGTGTGCTTGAATCAAAAACGCTCAATAACTTAATCCACTATTTATTGAACTATGTCGATAGTGAAGATGCAGATTATATTGTCAGATACGGAAAAATGCTCGGATTCAATCTAGACCTTAAGTTCAATCGGGTATGTCTTCTAATTGAAATAAACACGACAGATCAATCCCATTCCATTCAGAATGAACCTCTTCCCGATAAATTTTCGTGGCAAATTCTGCAGAATAATTTAGTTAATACATTAAGTTACTATTTAACTGACAATAAAGAGGATCTGCTTTCTTCATTAACATTGGATCAATTTATATTAATTAAAACTTTAAATGAAGATGAACCTTATCATCTTTTTGTTAAAAAAATGGAACACAAAATAAAAAGGATGATTCATTATTTAAAAATAAAATATAACTATACGGCAACTATTTCAATAGGAAGTGTAAATCAAGGAATCGCTGGTATTAAGGAATCCTACCATGATTCTTTAAAAGCTTTAAAAGGCGGAAAAAAAACAAGTATATCCCCGCGTATATATTATTATAATGATTGGAATATCATTTTAGAGCTTCTTGGAGATGGTTTGAATCCCTGCCTAGCCGATAAAATCACCGATAAAATTCAAGATTTTATTCACCATGTCAATTTTCAAACACTAGCATCAACTTTTATTTCGTATTGTAAGTGCAATATGAACATCAGTGAAGCTGCACGGAAGTTATTTCTTCATCGTAACTCGCTGGTGTACCGCCTAGAGAAAATTAAGGAATTAACATCTTTAGATTACGCCAATTTTGAACATTGTTTAATATTATATTTTGCTATAAAAAATTTAGGAATCGATGAAAGAACCGCTATAGATACTAATATCGAAGAAACTGAAGGAGGCATTCTCCCCTAATGCATTCCATTACGATTGAGAAAGTGAAAAACCGCAGTCCTTTGAAAAGAAGAACCTGCGGTTTTTTAACATATTATTTAATAATATTATTCAAAAGAGATCCAATTTTCTCCAATAAGTTCTTCTTTACATCCTTATCAAGCTCAATTTCGTTCATGGCTTCTTCCATTGTGCCCATCCAAATCGCTGCACGTTCCGGTGTTGTATGGAATGGATGCCTCTCTTTAACTTGGTTCGTTTTTCCGTCTTCATCACTTTCATTAGCCAGCCGGCTGATGAAAGAACGCTGCCTTTCCTTCAGTAATTCAATGTCTACCCCGCGTTCTTCAAACATTTTGCTGTAGTAGGAATCCTTTGTTAATTTGCTGTAAAAAACATCTACTAACAGATTGATTTTCTCTTGCCCTAAGGTCATCGTCATGGTTGAGATCTCCTTTTCATACTACTGTTTCTAATATTATTATAGGTAAAACAGTAATTGAAAAATGTGATATAACTCACACTTATGATTCCCCTGGTAAAAACGATTTATTGCGGCGTCCCATGGAAATCACCGCTGCAGCAAAAGAAAAAATGACAATGAAACCGCCTGCGATGGGATTAATGTTAACGGATGACTGTTCAATGACAATCCCGCCAACAAAGGATCCAAAAGCAATTCCCATATGAACAGCTGAGTTGTTCAAAGTTTGCTGGATATCGGATGACTCCCGTGATAATTCAATCAGGTAAGTCTGAATAGCCGGTGTAATGGCCCAGCTAAGCATGCCGTAGATAGAAAGCAATATTAAAAAAAGAGGGACAGAAACTGCCGATGCAGGAATCATGAACATGCACACAGCAAAACTAATAACGATAAGAAAGATTGCGGACTTGGGCCCCAGCCGGTCTGCCATCATGCCGCCGATACCTCCCCCTGCTACAGCGGCTATTCCAAATATTAAATACACCATACTGACCCAAGTGCCATCCATGCCCATGACTGTTTTCAAATACGGGGTTAAGTATCCATAAAAGGTTAAATGTCCTGCAATGAAAATAAAGGAGGTCGCTTGAGCAAACACTATTTTACCCTTTTTTAAAGAACGAAGCTGATTCATAATCGGCACAGCTGGCTTCGATTCAATATTTCCTAAAAAGAAATGAACACCTAGCATGCAGATAAAAGTTAAAATAGAAATCATAACAAAAGGTGCCCGCCAGCCAAACACATTCCCAAGCATTAGCCCAAAAGGCACCCCAAGGACCAAGGAGGCACTAACTCCCATAAACACAATGGAGATGGCTCTTGCTCGATACTTCTTCTCTACAATCGTTGGCACAATGGTTAAGCATAAGGCGATAAGCAATGCCGCGCACGCTGCTGTAATAATTCGGCTAAGAATTAAAATCGAGTAAACTGGGCTTACTACGGCAACCAAGTTACCAATTAAAAAGACAAACAGACAAATCTGTGTGAGCTTCTTTCTCTCAATTTTTTGCGTCATTGTCAATATCACTGGTCCGGCAATGGCAAACGATAATGAAAAGACGGTCATTAAAAAACCTGCCTTACCCAGTGTGATATGTAAATCAGCTGCAACTAAATCGAGCAGTCCTCCGATGATTAGTTCCACCATCCCAACAACAAATGAGATAATGGCCAGTAAATATACACGTTTATTCATTGAAAGGACCCCCTATGGTGTCCTCTGTGAAAGGCTCAATATTCAATCTCCTCAAAATCCTTTGGCTGCGGAACTGGCTGTTTATGTTCAGGATTAGCAAAATCTTTAATAATCTCCATTTCTTCATGAATTTCATTGTTTAAATTTTTCTTTTCATCGTTTTTCATAGTAAATACCCCCTGTCAAAAATAGTATTTTTCCTAGCTTAACCCCGAACTTGGGAAAAATACGTTTTTAATAGAGGGTACCTATATTAATCAAACGTTTGATTAAGAAACCTTAATTATTGTAGCATACTTATTCAAGTTATTCCTTTATTATGCCGTTTAGTTACGGCCATGACTTTGTCCCAGTACTTCCGGGTTTGCAATCCTTTTTGGTGAATTACTCATAAAAAAAGAAATAATATTATCTATTGATACATCAAGGAAGTTTTCAAACACTCGATCCGTTTTCCATCCGATATGCGGAGTCAAAATAACATTGCTATGAGTTAATAATGGATGATCAGGGTCCAACGGCTCATGAGCAAAAACATCAAGTCCTGCACCGCCAATTTGATTTTCTTTTAGAGCTTTAACAAGCGCCTGTTCATCAGCCACTTCTCCCCTTGCAGTATTTATGAAAAAGGCATCTTTTCTCATCATCTTAAAATGAGATTCATTTAATAAATGCCTTGTCTCTGGAACAAGTCTGACTGAGACAGAAACGAAGCTCGATTCCTTCAGAAGAGATTCCAATGACGTATAGGTTACGCCATGCTCCTCTGCCCGCTCCGGCGTCAAGGTTGGACCCCACGCTAAGACATTCATATTGAAGGCCTTAGCGACTTTCGCCGTCCCTAACCCAATTTTCCCCAAACCAATTATTCCAATGGTTTTTCCCTCGAGGTTAAAACCGACGCTTTGCGGCCAATGGCCACCCTTTATAGCTTCATTTAACACTAGCATGTTCCTTGAATAAGCAATCATAAACCCAAAAATGAGCTCAACAACTCCTTGTGTTCCCCCTGGTGTTGTTGCTACAGGAATGTTTAGTCTAGTTGCTTCTTTCATATCAATATGAGCAAGACCAGCACCTGTCTGCGCAATCAGTTTTATACTTTTCATCTGTTGCAGAATTTCTTTCGTAAACTTGGTTCTTTCCCTGACTGCCATAATAACATCTGCTTGAGATATTCGCTTAATCAATTCTTCCTCGTCAGGCATATCATGATAAATTTCAACATCAAAATATTGTTTTAGCTTTGCTAAACTCGGACTGTGAAGAAAGTTCCTTTCCCAATCATCTAAAATAACTGCCTTCATATAGATCTCCTCTCCTTTTTGGTTATCTATATTTTACAACAATTCTGAAAGAATAAAATTCCTTCTTACTTATTAATTACTCATTTGCCACGGTTTGGAGGAAAAAGGAATCCCTGCTTTTTTAGCAGTTAATTGATCATAAGAAACTAAATCTTTTTTCGTTAACTCTTTTAAACTGCTTTTCCCCATTGCCCGCAGAGCGATTTTCATTTCTTCTATGCTGGCAGTAAGGAAATACTCAGCAGATTGTGCCCCGCGATCGGCACTAAATTTATCTTTAAATTTGCCATTATACCAGAGCATCTGGGTAGGCGGTTCAAAAGGCATAGCCTTCAAAGACTGGGTATGTGCCAAAGCAAACAAGATCGCCGAACCAAGGTATACAGCATCCGCTCCTAATGCCAGCACTTTTAGAAAATGACCTGGATTAAGGAGCCCGCCTGATATAATCAAGCTTATCTTATCTCGCATTTCTCTTTTTTCTAAATGATTAACAGCCCTGACAAGTGCATGAAGTGTTGGAATACCGAAGTCATCGCATAAAATGGGAGGAGCATCCTTCATAGCGGCTTGGCCGCCATCAAGGGCAATAAAATCAACCCCCATCTCTATTAAATGGTCAATGTCTTCTTCAAGTTTCCCTCCGGCCCCAATTTTGGCACCGATGGGAATTCCGCCAGTCATGTCCCTCAGCTCTTTCACCAGTTCTTTTAATTCATATAATGTTTGATTTTCAAAAAAATGTTCGTATATAACAGCGTCTTCATTTTCCTTGAGATTCATAATATCCCGGGCACGGCCTGTCAATTCCTGAGGCGGTATTTTTTTGCCCATGCCAAGCACGGCACCTTGTCCCAATTTGATTTCAATCATGTCAGCTCTCATGATTTCGGACTCATCCTTTGCCCAATTGGCTTTGGCAAACTGTAAGATATACTTTCCGGCGGCATCTAATTCCTCCGGCAGGATGCCGCCTTCTCCGGAATTAATAGCCGTTCCAGATTTGCTTGCCGCTTTAGCCAAGGCGATTCTTGCCTGCTCACTGACTCCTACTCCATATCCCATTCCGCTGATAAGAAGAGGAATCTTAAGTTCTAAGGGTTTTTTTGCTTTTGGGCCAATGGTTACCTTCATATCCACTTCTTGCTCGCCATCAATTGGAAAAGGCGTCGTTTGCGCAGGAATAAAAGTAATGGGATCTAAATGGGGCCATTTAATATAAGAGCTGACAAGCGGACGATAAATTACTTTACCGCTTGAAGCCCGCAAGCTATTTTCAATGACATTCTGAATGCCTATATGTCGAAGTCCAGGCATTAATTCCATAATATTTTCCTGGTAGCTGTCCGTTAAGATGATTTTCCCTGTCATTTGTACGATTTTTTTCACAATCCAGCGCCAGCCAATGACAATGATTAGCACAACTAAAAGCATAAGCAATAACATCGCTATGGTCAGATAGAATAATAAAAAGTGCATATGTCACTTCTCCGCTAAAAATTTATTTCTCATTTACCCATGAATCAAATGTATAAGGGATTCCAAGAATTTGCGCAGTTATCTCATCATAAGACACGATATCCTTTTTGGATAATTCCTTTAAAGAGCGTTTCCCCATGGCTCTTAAGGCTAATTTCATTTCCTCCGAGCTTGATTTTAAAAATTGCTCCGCAGCTTTTGCACCTTCTTCTATTTTAAATTGACTTTTGAACTTCCCCTCATTCCAAACCACCTGAGTAGGAGGTTCAAAGGGAAGGGCTTTCAGTGATTGCGAATTTGAAACGGCAAAAAGTATGGCTGAACCGACATAAACAGCATCAGCACCAAGCGCCAGCATTTTCAAAAAATGTCCGGGAATTAACAGCCCCCCTGAAGCGATTAAGCTGACTTGATCTTTCATACCTCGTTTATCAAGGTGTTCAACTGCTCGGGGAATGGCATGTAAGGTTGGGATGCCCATATCATCGGAAAGAATTGGCGGGGTACCATGAGTAGCTGCCTGCCCCCCATCGATAGCGATATAATCAATTCCCATTTCAAGGACATGGTCAATATCTTCTTCAATTTTTCCGCCTGCCCCGATTTTTACACCGATCGGTACACCGCCCGTTAAATCTCGGAGCTGAACAACCAGTTCACGCAATTCCTTAAGAGTCTGGTTTTCGAAAAAATTATCATAAATCACAGCTGTTTCATTTTCTTTCAGACCCATAACTTCACGAGCGCGGCCGGTGAGATTTTCAGGAGAAATTCTTCCTCCAATTCCAAACAAAGCTCCTTGCCCCAGCTTAACCTCAATCATATTTGCCCGCCTAAACAATTCCTCTTCCTTTGACCATTCCGTCTTGGAAAATTGTAAAATATATTTACCTGCTATATTCAGCTCTTCCTGCATCACGCCGCCCTCTCCCGAGTTAATAGCCGTCCCCGCAAGGCTAGCAGCCTGGGCCAGGGCCAGCCTCGCTTCTTCACTGAGTGCGATTCCATAGGCCATCCCGCTAATCATGATGGGGATTTCGATCTCCATAGGCTTTTTGGCTTTTGGCCCTATCGTTACGGAAATATCCACTTCTTCCTCGCTATCTACTGGAAATGGACTTGTCTGCGCAGGGATAAAAGTAATGGGATCCAAATGCGGCCATTTTCGTCCGGAGCCAAGCGGCCGATGCAGTACGTCACCTGTTTCCGAGCGCAGGCTGTTTTCCAACAAATCTGCTACCCCAATATGCCGTATCCCCGGGAGCAGCTCAGAAATATTTTCATCATAGGAATCTGACATCGCTATTTTTCCATATTTCCTTACCATTAGCTTTGCAATTAGACGCCAGCCCAAAAGGATAGCAAAGAACAGAACAAACATAATTGTTACCAATATAAAAGTCATATAATAAAAGAAGATTTCCATATTTTCCTCTGCTCCAATATAGGGATCATATCCTCATTGTTGCCAAAAATTTACTTTAATACCAAAAAGGGAATAAAATTGTTCTACGCCTGCAAACTAATTATGAAAAATAATTCGGAAGGTGCTGCTATTGAAGATCTTGCAGGATATCGCTCATCGCCCTTGGCCCCTGCCATCAAGCCTCTGGAACATGCAGCAAAAATGGAGAAATCTATTATTTTGCCATTGGCCAATTTCTCCAGACATACTTAGACCGTTTATTCCTTCGTCATTGCAGCTTGACACTTTTAATCAATGGGCTTGGATCGGAATCATTGTGTTTAAAATGGAAGGAATCTATTTGCGGGGAATGCCAATCATATCTGTTGTTCCTGGGTTTGCCGAAATTAATGTGCGGACATATGTTCAATATAATGGAAAGCCAGGGATTTTCTTTTTATCGCTTGATGTAGGAGACTGGGCATCATTACATATCGCCAAAAGATGGTATCACCTGCCCTATCAGGCTTCAGACGTCATCTTCCGAACGGAAAGTCCATTGCATTATTGCCAAAGCAAGCGAAGAAGGGAACAGTCCATTCCAGCTGAGTTTAAAGTGAAATATGCACCTAATTCAGATATATTTATTCCGAAGCAAGGAACCATTGATCACTTTCTTACTGAGCGCTACTGTCTTTACAGCACAGATCTGCAAGGGAATCTCTATAGCGGGGAAATACATCATCAAGCCTGGCCGCTCCAGCATGCGGAGGCAGAAATAAGCAGCAGCACACTTTTATCCCCTTTTGGGATTAGCATTACTGATGTATTGCCCCTTTTCCATTTCTCCAAAGGTGTCAATACACTATTCTGGAATATTAAGAAACTTTCAACTTAACCATATTTTTTTGGACAAGAAAAAACCCCTTACCAAACGGCAAGGGGACATCTGTTATCCATTTATAGCTCTGGCATTTCCAAAGCGAGGAGTCCTCTTTTTTTTGGTTATGTCATGTTTTTCATCAAGCCGTTTCTCAATCATTTCCAGCTGATCACGATCTCTCAGAAGCTCTTCTTTATTCTGTTTAATTAAGTCAGTTAATGTTAATCTTTTTCTTTTCATTGTTAGCTCTCCCTTGTTGTCAATTCTGATAAGTTTTATTCAAACACAATTGTCTTATTTCCATGGACAAGAACACGGTCATCCACATGCCAGGACACTGCTTCTGCAAGAACACTTCTTTCCACATGTCTGCCGGCAACTTTTAAATCTTCAGCCGTATAGCGGTGGTTGACGCGCAAAACATCCTGCTGAATAATTGGGCCTTCATCAAGGTCATTTGTTACATAGTGAGCGGTCGCTCCAATTAGCTTTACCCCCCGGTTAAATGCTCTTACATATGGGTTGGCGCCAACAAAGGCAGGTAAAAAGGAATGGTGAATATTGATAATCCGATTCTCATATTGGGCAATAAAACTAGGCGACAGTATTTGCATATACCTTGCCAAAACAATAAAGTCGACCTTCCCATCCATTAACTCTATTGCCCTCTGTTCAGCCTCTTCCTTCGTATCATGGGTTAATGGAATATGATAATACGGGAGTCCGTAGCTTTCAACCTCATCCGAAAGATTGGGATGATTACTGATTACCATTGGAATATCGACCGGAAGCTCCTTGGATTTCCATCTCCATATCAGCTCAAGAAGGCAATGATCCATTTTTGAAACAAGAATGGCCATTCTTTTTCTCTTTTTCGTACTGCTTAATTTCCAATCCATCGAATAAATCTCTGCAATTTCATGCAGATCCTGTTCAAGCTGGTCATATGATTGATCGAAATCCTCAAGGAAAAATTCAATTCTCAAAAAGAATCTGCCTGCAAACGGATCGGTTGTATGCTGATCAAAATGAACAATGTTTGCTTTATGTTCTACTAAAAAGTTTGAAATAATGGATATCAATCCAGCCTTTTCAGGACAGGAAATTAGTAATACAGCTCTATTTTTTTTATCATTTAATACCATACACATACCACCATTCTTCGAAATATTCATGAATAGCGTTCCCATCAGCAGCCGCAAGAATGCCTTCTGCTGTCATCTGCATGCGGCCTTTGGAAATAATAAATTGAAAAGCAGCAGATACGGCAACGTTTCTCCAATAAAAAAAAGGACAGAAAAGGATAATAATTATTACCCTTTCTCTGTCCTTTTACCTGAGAGTTTAAACCCACCTAAATGGGTCCCCGTTGGTGTCGTATCAGATACGATCTCTCCAGAGACGCGTCCTGTTGTGGTTCCTCTACCTGAGAGATTTGTTCCATGGGTCTTTTCAGGAACTTGCTCCTTCGGTGGCTACTGTTTTGCACTCTCCCACAACCGTCAACCGCCCATATTGAATTTTCATTAAATTTAGAATACTAGTTAATCGGCAAAATGTCAACCTAAAAACCAAAGTTTGTGTTAAAATTCACAAATTGTTCATTATTCAGGGGGCTTTCTAATCGATTATATTAATGTTGTAGTGTTTAAGCCATATATTTATTTGCACCAGATGGGCAATTAACTGAGGACCTGTCATGAGCTGGCCAAACCATGGCACTTTGAAGGATGACCCGTCAGAATCCAGTATCTCTTCTGCCTTTTGTTTTGAAACCAGTTCAAGAATGGGGTTGCTTTTATCGTTTAGAACATTTTTTAGCATCTTCTTTACGGCAATTAAATATTCGGGGTTATGTGTTTTTGGATATGGACTTTTCTTGCGGTATAAAACATCATGCGGTAATATGCCTTCCATGGCTTTGCGCAGTACTCCTTTTTCGCGTCCATTGAGCATTTTCATCTCCCATGGAATATTCCACACATATTCAACCAGTCGATGATCTGCAAATGGAACACGAACTTCTAAGCTTGCTCCCATACTCATTCGGTCCTTTCGCTCCAGCAATGTGGACATGAACCAGATCATATTTAAATAAAACATTTCCCGACGGCGTTTTTCTAAAGTCCCTTCCCCTATTAAATGCGGTACCTCAGCTAATGTATCCATGTACCGCCCGCTGACATATCCTTTTAAATCAAGCTTTTTCTGCCAATGCGGCAAAAGCAGCTGATTTCTTTCTTCTTCAGACTTCATCCAAGGGAAAGAATTTGCTTGCAGGAGTTCTTTCCGGTAAAACCAGGGGTATCCGCCGAAAATTTCATCTGCACATTCCCCAGATAAAGCTACTGTATAGTTTTGTTTAATTTGCTCAGAAAACCATAATAATGACGAATCAACATCAGCCATCCCCGGTAAATCCCGCGCCTTAACGGCATCCTCCAAGCGTACCGCGAGAAGAGCATTATCCATATACTCAAAGTGATGCTGCACCTGTAAAAATTCAGCAACCTTTTTAATCCACGGCCCATCTGCATCAGGCTGGAATAAGCTAGTTTTAAAAAATACATCATTTTGCTTGTAATCAATGGAATACGTATGCAGGATCTCTTTTCCTTTTTCCTTGAAGTCATTGGCAGCAATGGCACTAATGGCGCTTGAGTCTATGCCCCCTGAAAGAAACGTGCACACAGGAACATCTGCCGCTGTCTGTCTAATGACAGCATCTTTTACGAGGTATTTTACCTGTTCAATGGTCTCTTCAAGTGTATACAGGTGTGTTTTACTTTCAACATTCCAGTACCTTCTGATTTTCAATCCATTTCGGTCATACCTCAATATATGTGCCGGACGCAGCTCCTTAAGCCCTCTAAAAACACCGTGGCCTGGTGTCCGGGAAGGTCCCAGCCCAAAGACTTCCTGCAGCCCTTCCCGATCAATTTCGGCCAATACATCTGGATGTTCCAAGATCGCCTTAATTTCCGAACCAAACAAGAGCGATGACCCATGCTCCTTGAAAAATAATGGTTTGACACCAAGGCGGTCTCTAGCCATAAAAAGACTTTCATGCTGATGATTCCATATGGCAAAGGCAAAAATCCCATTTAAGTGTTCCACACACTTCTCATCCCATTCGATAAAGGATTTTAATAAAACCTCTGTATCTGAATGAGATTGAAATGAATGTCCTTTGCTTGCTAATTCCAGGCGTATTTCTTCTGTATTATATAACTCGCCATTATATACAATGGTATAGACTTGCCCATCCGTCGACCTTGTCATTGGCTGGGCACCTCCAGCGGGGTCGACAACAATTAGTCTCGTATGCCCCAGCAGAGCATGCCGGGCACTAAATACATTTGCTGCATCTGGACCCCGCTTTGCCAGCGTTTGCGCCATCCTTTTAACCACAGGTACTTGCTGATGTAAATCTTGATGCCAGTCAATCCAGCCTGTAATACCGCACACGTAACATCACTCTTTCATTGGGAATTTTCCTCTGGCTTTAAGAGTCTAATATTTTAATAAAGGGTCATATACTGTTCCCTTTCCCATGGATGTACTTGGGTTCTGAAGACATCCCACTCAATTTCTTTCGCCTCAACAAAGCGATTTAGGATGTGTCCTCCTAATGCTTTTGTGATGACCTCATCGGTCTTTAAGTTTTCTATGGCATGAGCTAATGTGGACGGCAGGTCGTAAATACCATTTTCAAGCCGTTCTTTTTTTGCCATTTCGTAAATATTTCGATCAATTGGCTCTGGAGGGGTTAACTTATTTTTGATTCCGTCTAAACCTGCAGCAAGCTGAACAGCCATTGCTAAATAGGGATTCGCTGACGGATCGACACTTCGCACTTCAATCCTGGTGCTTAAGCCTCTAGATGCGGGGATTCGGATAAGCGGACTTCTATTGCTGGCAGACCATGCAATATAACAGGGTGCCTCATAGC
Source organism: Cytobacillus sp. MT66 (assembly GCF_058792595.1). Lineage (NCBI taxonomy): Bacteria > Bacillati > Bacillota > Bacilli > Caryophanales > Bacillaceae > Cytobacillus > Cytobacillus sp. MT66. The sequence goes on along the minus strand of NZ_JBXAFB010000004.1, from coordinate 223,648 downwards.
CCGGAACTAAACGTTTGTAGGAATTTACTGTTGGATTTGTTATTGCGGTAAAATTAGGGACATGTGCTAGGATTCCCGCCATAAAATATCTTGCTGTATCGCTGAGCTGCAAATCACTGTTTTGATCAAAAAAGGCATTTTCTCCGCCTTTGAACAAGGACAAGTTACAATGCATGCCTGAGCCGTTTACGCCAAATAACGGCTTAGCCATAAAGGTTGCGTGCAGTCCATGCTTGCGGGCAATGGTTTTTACAACAAGCTTAAATGTTTGAATATCATCACACGCTTTCAAAACATTTTGATATTTAAAGTCAATTTCGTGCTGTCCTGGAGCAACCTCGTGATGTGACGCTTCAATATCAAAGCCCATTTCTTCAAGTTCTAGTACAATATCCCGGCGGCAATTTTCGCCAAGATCAGTGGGGGCTAAATCAAAATACCCGCCATTATCATTTAATTCCAGAGTCGGCTGGCCGCTTTCATTCAGCTTAAAAAGGAAAAACTCTGGTTCTGGCCCAACATTAAAGTCAGTAAATCCCAGATCATTCATTTCTTTTAGCACCCTTTTTAGGTTATTGCGCGGATCTCCTTCAAACGGTGACCCATCAGGATGATGGATATCGCAAATAAGACGGGCAACCTTCCCCTTTTCAGCCGTCCAGGGGAAAATGACAAATGTATCTAAGTCAGGAAACAAATACATATCCGATTCATCGATACGGACAAATCCCTCGATGGAGGAGCCATCGAACATCATTTTATTATTCAGTGCCTTTTCCAGCTGGCTCACTGGGATTTCAACATTTTTAATAGCTCCAAAAAGGTCAGTAAATTGCAGGCGGATAAACCGTACATTATGCTCCTTTACTAATTCAAAGATACTCTCTCTCGTATAAGACTTTTTCATAATAACTCCCCCTAATCATTTTTTGTTTAAGATAAAATCCCCATTACATATATAAGCTGCTTCGCCTCTTTTCCAAACACGGTTGTTTTTATCCCATGTTACCGTCAAATCTCCCCCTGGAAGATGAACAGTGATAGGAGCATGTTTGTCAATCAGGTTATTTAACGTTGAAGCCACCACGGCAGCACATGCTCCCGACCCGCAAGCCATGGTAATTCCTGAGCCTCTTTCCCACACACGGTATTCAATTTCCCGGCGGTTTTTCACATGAACGATTCCGACATTAACCCTATCCGGAAATAAATCAGCGTGTTCAATTACTGGGCCAATTTTCTCTAAAGGCACCCCTTTAATGTCATCTGTGAACAGGATGGCGTGCGGGTTGCCCATTGAAACACAAGTCAGATGATAGCTTTCACCTCCTATCGTTAAGGCCTCATTGATGGATGTGGAACTAGGATCACCCAGCATCGGGATTTCCCCCTTTAAAAGCTTTGGCTCTCCCATATCAACGGTCACAAACCGGACCTCACGCGTCCCATTTCCCTCAACCATAACGGTTGCGTTACCTGCCAGTGTTTCAATGTCAAAGGCAGATAAATCAGTGTACATATGATCAGATAAATATTTAGCGACACAGCGTAAACCATTGCCGCAAGTTTTTCCTTCTGACCCATCCGCATTAAAGATTCTCATTTTAAAATCAGCTGACTTAGAGGGACAAATGAGAATAATCCCATCCGAACCAATCCCGAAATTTTTATCTGAGATTTGCTTAGAAAGCTCCGAGAAGTCAATGTCCTCCATCGGTTCTTCTAATAAGTTGAAGAAAATATAGTTATTGCCTAGACCTTGCATTTTTGTGAATTGCATCTTATTCATCTCCATTTAAAAAATAAAGTCTGTTCTGCTGAGTCTAGCTTTCACCTCCTCCATAATCTGCTTTTCCTCTTCGATCCCATCAGCCTCAAAGGTAACGGAAAATCGGACATAGCGTCCTGTCTCATCCCATGGCACAGTAGATATCAAATGTTCCAGGATTAAGAATTGGCTGAATTCCTCTGCTGAGGTAAAGCCTGGGCCGTCTTTGACACCAATTGGGGCCTTTGTATATAAGAAGAAAGATCCTTTCGGTTTTACTGCATCAAAGCCGCATTCCGATAATGTCTGTGCCAGCATTTCATGCCGTCTTGCATACTTTTCTGCTGTCTGTTGAGTTATTTCTGGGTGAGACAGGGCAAATGCCGCGGCCTTTTGAATAGCCATAAACTGCCCTGAATCATTGTTGTCTTTAACTGTTGCAAACGCCTTGACCAGCTTTTCATTCCCTGCAATAAATCCAATCCTCCATCCAGTCATATTGAAGGATTTTGACAGAGAATGAAGCTCTATGCCAACCTCCTTTGCTCCCGGAATTGATAGAAAGCTAAGAGGCTTTTCGCCATCAAAAACTAAAGCAGCATAAGCAGCATCATGAACGACTAATAATCTATTTTTCTTCGCAAACCTGACTGTCTTCTCGAAGAACTCTCTGTTTGCAACAGCCCCAGTGGGGTTATTTGGATAATTTAAATAGAGCAGTTTGGCTTTTCCAAGAACTTCAGCACTCAATGAATCAAGGTCTGGCAGAAAGCCATTTTCCTCTAAAAGTGGCAAATCAATAATTTCTCCGCCAAAATACTTCGTATGTGTAGCCAAAACTGGATAACAAGGAGCTGGCATCAAGGTGACATCTCCAGGGTTAATAAAAGCGGCCGGCAGCATAGCCAAAGCTGTTTTCGACCCAATCACATGATTGATTTCTGTTTCCGGATTAAGACCGCTTACCCCGAATACCTCTTTCATATATGACGCCGCAGCATGGTTAAATTCAGCTATCCCATTGTCAGCATAAAAGCGATTTTCCTTTTTTCTAGCTTCTTCTGCCAGCTTTTCTACAACGCTCCTTGCCGCCATTTCATCCGGTTCCCCTACTCCAAGGTCAATTAATCTTACATTCGGGTTCTTTTTTACTGCCGCCCTCTTTGCCCTTTTAATCTTTTCGAATTTATAAATTGCTTCTTTTAATCCAAACTCAGCCCCGCCAATCCGATCTGCAAACAGCTGTTGGATATAATCATTTTCTGCCATATTAACTAGATCCTTTCGTTAAAGAGTTTCCTAGACTTTGCTGCAAAATTCGCTGATATTCTTTCGGTATCACTTTGACCCATTTAGACAAGTTCTCATTCCAATGATTAAGGATATAGGCTGCACGGGTACTTTCTGTATAATCATAGTGATTTTGAATGAGCTCACTAATCTTTGAAATATCCCCCTCTTCAATGATTGGTTCGATTTCAATCAGCTCATGATTGCAATGCTTATAAAATTGCTTTAGGTCATCTGCAAATACATAAGCAACGCCGCCTGACATTCCTGCAGCAAAATTTCTGCCGACCGAACCAAGTACAACCACACATCCTCCAGTCATATACTCGCATCCATGGTCCCCTACTCCTTCAACAACAGCTTGGATTCCGCTGTTTCTTACACAGAAGCGTTCACCGGCAAGACCGCGAATATAAGCTTCACCCGAGGTTGCACCATAAAATGCCACATTGCCTATAATCGTATTTTCTTCAGGAATAAATATTGACTTTTTCGATGGAGAAACAATTACCTTGCCTCCAGATAGACCTTTCCCAACATAATCATTTGCGTCGCCCTCAAGGGTGAGTGTTACCCCTTTTGGCAAGAAAGAACCAAAACTTTGCCCCGCTGAACCATTAAATTGAAGATGAATGGTATCCTTGGGGAGCCCCTGACCGCCATATCTTTTTGAAATTTCACTGCCTAAGATGGTCCCCACTGTCCGATGAGTATTTTGAATGGAAAAGCTTGCGGTTACCTTTTGTCCGCTGTCAAGTGCCGGCATGCAAACCTCTAATAATTCTTTTCTATCAAAAGAGTTCTCAAGCCTATGTTCCTGCACCTTCCGATTGTACAAGCCTGTATTTTCGGAAATAGTAGGCTTATAAAGTATCTTTGATAAATCGAGGTATTTTGCTTTCCAGTGTGACTCCGCTTTTTCGCTGACTGTGAGCAAATCCGCCCGTCCTACCATCTCATTAATTGTTCTAAAACCTAACTGGGCCATGATTTCACGTACATCCTGGGCAATGAACCGCATGAACGTCTCAACATGCTCGGGCTTTCCCATGAACTTTTTCCGAAGCTCAGGATCCTGTGTGGCTATGCCAACCGGACATGTGTTGAGGTGACATTGCCGAACGAGAACACATCCCAATACAACTAAGGCAGCTGTTGCAAAACCATATTCTTCTGCCCCCAATAATGTCGCCATAACAATATCCCTGCCGGTCATCATCTTTCCATCGGCTTCGAGTACGACCCGGTCACGCAATCCATTCAATACGAGTGTCTGCTGGGTTTCCGCTAAGCCAATCTCCCATGGAATCCCGGCATGCTTGATGCTTGACCTTGGCGCTGCCCCGGTTCCACCGTCATAACCGCTGATTAAAATAACGTCAGCTAACCCTTTGGCAACACCTGCCGCGATTGTTCCCACACCTGCTTTTGAAACAAGCTTTACGCTAATTCGTGCTTTCGAATTGGCATTTTTCAGATCGTAAATCAGCTGGGCCAGATCCTCAATGGAATAAATATCATGGTGTGGCGGCGGGGAAATTAAACCAACGCCTGGCGTTGACCCGCGAACTTCCGCAATCCATGGGTAAACCTTATGCCCCGGAAGCTGACCGCCTTCACCCGGCTTCGCTCCTTGAGCCATTTTGATTTGAATTTCATCCGCACTCACTAAATAATGACTGGTTACTCCAAATCTTCCTGAAGCGACCTGCTTGATTTTGCTGCGCTTTGAATCGCCATTGGCATCTGGGACAAAACGATCCGGGTGTTCTCCGCCTTCTCCGCTGTTGCTCTTCCCTCCGAGACGATTCATAGCTATCGCTAATGTCTCATGGGCTTCCTGGCTTAAAGAACCATAGGACATCGCCCCTGTTTTAAATCGCCGAACAATGGAATCAACAGATTCAACTTTATCGATAGGAATACTCGGATTATCAGATGTCTTTTTAAAGGCAAATAAGTCACGGATAAATATAGGCTGATTCTCATTTGCTTTTTCTGTGTATTTTTTAAATAGCTCATAATCATTTGTTTGGCAGGCGATTTTCAGCAACCGGTTTATTTCTGGATTAAAGGCATGGGCTTCGCCGCTTTTCCGATATTGGAATTCACTTCCTGGTGTAAGCGGCACCTCTTTTGCAGCAAAAGCTACCCGGTGTCGCATTAGTGTTTCTTCTGCAATGGTATCAAGCTTGATACCGCCAATAGCAGACACAGTTCCCGAAAAATATTTGTCAATGACTGTTTGATCAATGCCTATGGCTTCAAAAATTTGTGCTCCCTTATAGCTTTGAATTGTGGAAATCCCCATTTTAGAGAGAATCTTGACAATTCCATCTGAAGCTGCCTTCACATAGTTTTTAACGGCAGCCATTGAGTCCAGCTCTACTCCAAGTTCCCCATTTTCAGCCATCTCTTCAATGCTTGCTAATGCAAGATAAGGATTAATTGCATCAGCTCCATATCCTACAAGCATGGATAACTGATGAACATCACGAGCCTCACCGGTTTCAACAATAATACTTGCTTTTGTCCGTATCCCTTTACTAATTAAATAATGATGGAGACCGCTGAGCGCAAGCATTGCTGGAATGGCAGCCAAATCCTTGTTTATGCCCTTATCAGATAAGATGATTAAAGGTACGCCGCTGGCAATAGCTTTTTCCACATTTTTAAATAGCTGCTCTAATGCCCTTTCTAAAGCATTTTCCCTATTATCTGCTGGAAAAAGTATTGGAAATGTCTTTGCTTTAAATGGTTCGGTATTATATTCGCGAATCTTTGCCAATTCCTGATTGGAGATAATCGGGGTATCCAATTTTAACCTTCTGCAGCTTTGTGCCTTTGCTTCAAGAAGGTTTTCCTCATTCCCAAGAAAAGTTAAGGATGAGGTGACAAACTGTTCACGGATAGCATCAATAGGCGGATTTGTTACTTGTGCAAATAACTGTTTAAAATAGCTATATAAAAGCTGTGAATGGTTAGAAAGGACAGCTAATGGCGAATCATATCCCATTGAATGAATGGGCTCCTTTCCATCAGCAGCCATGGCTCCAATTACTTTCTTTAATTCTTCTACCGTATAGCCAAATGCTTGCTGATATTGGGATATAGGCAGACCATCATTCCCTTGTGCAGGCTGATGACTCTGTAATTGGTTAATATGAACAGTGTTTTCATCTAGCCATTCGCGATATGGATGTTCATGCGATAATTTGCTTTTCACTTCTTCATCTGGTATCATTCGCCCTTCTTTCAGATCAACAAGGAGCATTTTTCCTGGGCTTAATCTTCCCTTTTCTAAAATCCGATCCGGTTCAATATCAATGACACCTGCTTCAGAAGCAAATATAATCGTTCCATCAACAGTGACATAATAGCGTGCTGGGCGAAGACCATTGCGGTCCTGCATCGCACCAATCTGCAGACCATCTGTAAAGACAAAAGCTGCAGGTCCATCCCACGGCTCCATTAATTGACTGTTAAATTCATAAAAGGCTTTTAATGAATCATCCATGGAGTCATCTTTTTCCCATGCCTCCGGGACCATCATCAGCGCTGCCTGTGCAAGCGACCGCCCTGAACGGGTTAGGAACTCCAGGCAATTATCAAATGCAGATGAATCACTCCCATTTGCATCGATAATTGGCATAAGGCTTTTTAGTTTTTTACCAAAAACAGATGATTCCATCCTATGTTCCCGAGCGCGCAGCCAATTTATATTGCCGTTCACTGTATTAATCTCACCATTATGAATCAGCATGCGGTTTGGGTGGGCCCTTTCCCAGCTTGGAAATGTATTAGTACTGTAACGGGAATGAACAAGCGCAAATGATGATTGAAAAGCCTCATCCTGCAGATCTAGGTAAAATTCCTGTAATTGCTGCGGAGTAAGCATTCCCTTATATACGATTGTTCTTGCAGATAGACTTGAAACATAAAAGTTCTCATCCCTAGCAAGCTTTTTTTCTTTAATTCTCTTCTCGGCTAATTTCCGAATCAAATACAGCTTCCTTTCAAAGGACTCCTCATCTCTTATTTCCTTGCTTCTGCCTATAAATACTTGCCGGATAAAGGGCTGGCTTTCCTTTGCATTTTTCCCAATACAATTATTATTTACAGGAACGTTCCGCCATGTTAAAACCTCTTGGCCTTCTTCATGAATAATGTGATTTACCGCCTCTTCACATTCCTGTCTTGCCTTACAGTTTTGCGGCAAGAATAGCATTCCAACCCCGTAGCTCCCCTGTTCCTTAGCTTTCATCTCCTTACAAGCTTTTTGAAAAAATATGTGCGGAAGCTGCGTCAGAATTCCCGCTCCGTCACCCGTATCCGAATCACCAGACTGTGCTCCCCGGTGATCTAATCGGCAAAGCATCGAAATCCCCTGCTTTACTGTTTGGTTTGAAGCACCTTGATTTAAATCAGCAATAAATCCAATTCCACAGGCATCATGTTCAAATGCTGGATCGTAGAGTCCCTGTTTATTCGGTATTTTATTTCGCTGCATTCTTACACCCTTTCTCTCCGCTCCTGCGGAATAATTTTTTAATCAATCCCAATAGTCAAAATTTTTAGGGCGAAATTTGAAAGTTCTTATGGATTTTATTGTATTCGTTCGTATCCAATCTGAACAATATCGATTTTTCATAAAACCAATCTATTTTTGATATCAATAATTTTGTAACCGTTCACATTTTTGAATAATTCATCTTAAAAAAGTGATTTCATAACTGGGATGGACATTTTTAAAGAGGTAAAAGAACCATTACTGTCCTTGTATTATTTTCCCAAACCCAACTGCTGCTATTTCTGGTATAATAGATAAGCTTTTAATTCAAGCCGTGGTTCGAAAACATCCCACGATAAAAAACTAAGGAGAGAGGTTTATGAATATAAGGACTTTAGCGGGGAACGGCATACTTGCTGCGCTATATATCGCTGTTTCCATGCTCATTCAGCCGTTTGGGTTTACACAGATCCAGTTTCGTGTATCGGAAATGTTTAATCATCTTGTTGTTTTTAACAAAAAATATATTTTTGGTATGATATTAGGCGTATTCTTAACGAATTTATTTTTTTCACCGATGGTCGCCTATGATCTTATCTTCGGCGTCGGGCAATCACTTCTTTCGCTGTTAATTACCATTCTGTGCTGCAGATTTATTAAAAACCTTTGGCTGCGAATGGCTGTGAACACACTTGTGTTTACTTTTACGATGTTTTTGATCGCCTTTGAGCTCAAGCTGGCCTTTGGTTTACCATTTATGTTTTCATGGCTTACTACCGCCATTGGCGAATTTGTTGTCATGGCTGTTGGAATGCCTGTTATGTATGCATTAAATAAACGAGTGAAGTTTGAAAAATTAATATAAAAAAAATCTGATGCATCAAAAGTATGCATCAGATTTTTTGGTTATCGCATAATTACTATTTTATTGAACGGTTACTTTTGCAAAAAACTCATTATAGAGCGCTTGAACAGCCTTTTTCTCATCTACTTCTTTCACGCCAAACATCATGCTGACTTCGGATGATCCCTGGTTAATCATTTCAATATTAACGTGGGAATCGGCTAATGCCTTCGAAGCTCTGGCGGTTGTACCAATGTTATGGCGCATGCCTTCTCCAACCACCATGATTAATGCAAGACTATGCTCGATCACCACATGATCTGGATCCAGCTCGTTTTGTATGCGGGCAATAATCTCCTCTTCCACACCTTGACCAAACTGATCTTCTTTTAAAATAATAGAAAGGTCGTCAATACCTGAAGGAATATGCTCGTACGAAAGTCCATAGTCTTCCAAGATGGCTAGAAGCTTTCTGCCATAACCAATTTCCCTGTTCATCAAGTATTTGCTTACATAAATACTGCAAAAACCTTCGTCGCTGGCAATTCCAACAACCGGCCCATTTGTATTATCACGCTGATTAACAATTCTAGTACCCTGGGCAGAGGGGTTGTTCGTATTCTTAATATGTACCGGAATCCCCGCACGAAACGCTGGCACAAGTGCTTCATCATGCAAAACTGTAAACCCGGCGTAGGAAAGCTCACGCATTTCCCGATACGTTAATTCCTTAATTTCCTTAGGCTTTTCAACAATAAATGGATTAACTGTATAAACTGCATCTACATCAGTAAAATTTTCATATAAATCGGCTTTCACTCCATTAGCTAGAATGGAACCTGTAACATCTGACCCGCTTCGAGAGAAAGTGTATACTTCACCATCCCGGCTATAGCCAAAGAATCCCGGGAAAACAATGATTCCTGATTTTTCACGCAAAGAAAATAGCTGTTCATACGATTCAGGCAGCACCTGTGCATTGCCTGGTTCAGGAGTAACAATAAGACCGGCATCCTTAGGATTTACATACTGGGCTTCCACCCCCATCTTCCTAAAGAAGGCCGCTACTAATTTTGCATTATTGTCTTCCCCGCTAGCCTTAATTAAATCCATAAATCTGTCAGGATTACTTTTATCTGATGCAAATCTTTCTTGCAAATCCTGCTTGATTTCATCAATAATCTCATTTGGAATATCTAATTCTTCAGCAATTAATGCATACCGTTCCAGTACTGCATTTATCTTATCTTGAGGATTTTTATTCTTTAAAGCAAGCTCAGCACCTTCAATTAATAAGTCTGTTACTTTTTCATCATTTGAAAATCTTTTTCCTGGCGCGGATACGACAACAACCCTTCTCCCAGGATCAGATACAACAATCTGGAAGACCTTTTCGAGTTGCTTACCAGATGCTAAAGAAGATCCGCCAAACTTAACGACTTTCATCCTGACACTCCTAACTGTTAGATAACCAGCCTATTAGCTAGCTGTACTCATGCTAAATACTCGGCTTCCCCTAACTCCAAAATTTTTAAAATTATTTAACTTTGCCTAAATATATCCTCATTTTACTCCTATTCTGAAAATAATCAAGAGTTTTTCCCTCAGGTATAGACAGTTGTTCACCCATAAAAGACAAAATAGACCAAAAGGCCCGTTATAAGCACCCTTCATATGAACCAGATTTCCTTACCTATTTAGAATATGCTTATTCCTAACAACTTTGCCTAATTTTAAAATATAATAAAAGTATGTATGCCTTGATTTAACATCTGCAGATTAAAAAATTCGGATTAAATTAGCCATTGCATATTAGATTTAGCAGCTAGTTTAGGAAAGGGGGCTAATCATGGGAATTATCATTGTAGACGACAACCCGACAAACATCTTTGTCATTGAAAATATACTTAAACGCGCCGGTTATAAGGAATTTATTTCCTTCACCTCCGCAATAGATTTATTTACATATTTTGATAACAAGCCTCCGATGCAAATCGGCAGGCAAACAGATATTATACTTATGGATATCATGATGCCGGGGATGGATGGCATCGAAGCCTGCAGGCAGCTTCAGGAATTCCCCCATTTAAGGGACATTCCTGTTATATTTGTGACGGCATTAGAGGATACAAATAAAGTGGTTGAAGCACTCGATGCCGGAGGAATGGATTATGTAACAAAGCCAATTAACAAAACGGAGCTTTTAGCTCGTATTCGGGTAGCCCTAAGGCTAAAATATGAAAAGGATTGGCATATAGAGCAGGATGAGAAGATCCGGACTGAACTAGAACTCTCCATGCAGGTCCAAACAAGTCTATTAAGCGAGCCGGTCTATCAAAACAATGTCATATTAAAAGCTTCCTATTTGCCCGCTTATAAGCTTGCCGGCGATATGTATTATTGGCATAAAATTGATAACCACCGCTTTGCGGCTATCCAGCTTGACATGATGGGCCATGGCATATCAGCTTCATTAGTCTGTATGTTTATTTCATCCATTTTAAGAGATACAATCAGTCATTGCCCTGATCCGGAATATGTCATTAAAGAATTGAACCGATGGATGGATTCACTGAATTCAAGAAATAAGAAAATTCCTTATTACTTTACAGCAATTTATTTAGTCCTTGATACAAAGAATAAAACTTTGGAATATATTAATGCCGGCCACCCCAGCGGCTATGCCCTGCTAAATGGCAAAGAGCTGATAGAAATGCCAAGCAATACATGTGCTATCGGTTTTTTTGAAGACATTCGCATGGAAAAAACTATCATTCCGTATGACGACTCCATCCAGCTGCTCCTTTGCACAGACGGGGTTGCTGAGGCAGTCGAAAAAACTGACCAAAATGTCTCCCAATTCCTTAAGGAAAAAGCAGCACTATTTTGGGAGGACGCCAGGAATAAACAGCCCATTGATTACCTTCTAACCAAACAGCAGCAGATTAATGCTGATGATGACATGTGCATTGTCCTCATTCAGGCCAAATAAAAAAAAGGAAGCAAAGCGCCTATCTAGACGTTATGCTTCCTTTTTCTGTACCATTTTTCTATAAGGTTGAAGTCGTTAAAAATACCTTGTTCCGTTCTAATGGTTTCCTTGCTTCCAAGCCCGAGGAATCCCCCAGGCGTGAGGCTTTCATTGAATAATTGAATAACCCGTTTTTGGAGGTCGACATTAAAATAAATAAGCACATTCCGGCAAACAATCATATGAAATTCATTAAAGGAGCGATCTGTGACTAAATTATGCTGAGCAAAAATAACATTATCAAGCAAGTCCTCATTTAAATAGGCCGCTTCACAGTCAGCGGTATAATATTCAGAAAAGGAGCTTTTCCCGCCTGCCAGCAGGTAATTCTTTGTGTACAGCTGCATTTTTTGCAAGGGAAGCTGCCCCTTTTCCGCCTTTTTTAGGACTAGTTCATTCATATCTGTCGCATAAATTTTTATCCGGTTGCCAAGCCCCTCCTCATTCATCAGAATAGCCATGGAATATACCTCTTCCCCAGTGGAGCAGCCTGCATGCCAAATTCTGATTTCCGGCAGTTCCCTTAATAAAGGAATAATATCCTCCCTTATCGTTTTAAAAAAAGTTGGGTCACGAAACATTTCCGTTACATTGATAGAAAAGTCACTAAGCATCTTTTTTAGATATTCCTCATCATGAATGACTTTTTCCGTCAAGGCTGTGATGCTTGGAAGACGCTCCTGGTTCAAACGGTTTTGTACCCGCCTCATAATGGAGGATTTCATATACTGCCGGAAATCATAGCCAGAAACACGAAAAATAGCTAACAATAAAAGTTCGAGCTCGATATCTTCCTTATTTATTTTTAACACCCTTCATCAATCCCAATAAAAAGTTATGAAAGCCATACACGCATAACAGACAATAACTGATCTAGCTTCAATGGCTTACTGATATAATCGGAAGCTCCAGAAACTAAACATTTCTTCCGATCATAATTCATCGCTTTTGCGGTTAAAGCTATTATAGGTATTTCCTTGTATTGTTCAGTTGCACGGATTCGTTCCATCGTTTCATACCCGTCCATGACAGGCATCATGATATCCATTAATACGATGTCAATTTCTTCGTCCTTCCCCATCACTTCAAGACAGTCCATGCCATTTTCTGCAGTCAGCACCTTCATGCCTTCTTTTTCTAAGGCATTTTTTGTAGCATAAATATTCCGGTGATCATCATCTACTACAAGAACTTTTTTATTATAAAGAACTGAAAACGGATTCTTCTGCTCTTGTTCATCACCTTTATCACCTGATGCGGACTCCTCCTTAAGGGGCCTTAGATCTAATTCAACTGCAGAAGCTGCTTCATTGTTCAGCTTTTCTTTGGCCTTTTCCGGCACCCCTTCAGGGAGGCTTGGTATCAATAAGGTAAAGGAGCTTCCCAATCCTTCCTTGCTTTCTACTTTACATACCCCTCCGAGAAGAGCGGCAAACTCTTTTGTTATGGAAAGTCCGAGTCCTGTTCCTCCATATTTCCGCATTGTCGCACCATCTACCTGCTGAAACGCCTGGAAGATTTCCTCGTATTTATCGGGCGGAATGCCAATGCCTGTATCGGAGACAACCACTTTTAGCCATGCATCAGAGATCCCCGCTTGAGGCAGTTGGGCAAGATCCTCTTCTCCCGCCCTATTGAACCTGAGTGATACAGAACCCTTTTCTGTAAATTTAAAAGCATTTGACAGCAGATTTTTGATCATTTGCTTCAACCGCTGTTCATCTGTAAAAATGACTTCAGGCGTATTTTCATCAGCTGTAACTGTGAAATTAAGCTCTTTCTGTTTGGCGATAGGAATAAAGTTTCGATCAATGAGACTTGCAAACTCAGAAATAACAACCTTCTCAAAAATAATTTCAAGCTTACCAACTTCGACCTTTGATAGATCTAGAATATCATTGATCAAATTGAGCAAATCTTGCCCTGAAGAGTGAATCATCTTTGTAAATTCGATTTGTTCCTCGCTTAGACCATGATTCGGATCATCTGACAGCATCTCCGAAAGCAACAAGATACTATTCAGTGGTGTCCGAAGCTCATGAGACATATTTGCAAGAAATTCTGTCTTATATTTTGAGCTTTGGATCAGCTCTTTGGCCTTTTCCTCGAGAGCCTCCTTCGCTGCTTTAAGCTCTTCTGACTTTAGCTCAGCATCATTTGTTCTTTCTTCCAGCTGTTCATTAATCATGCGGAGCTCTTCAGCTTGTGTCTGCAATTCTTCTGATTGGGATTGCAATTCTTCTGATTGAGTCTGCAGCTCTTCTGACTGCATCTGGAGTTCCTCAGTTTTAGCTTGTGATTCCTCTAATAAATGGGCGATTTCCATTCTTCCTAATATATTTGTAACAGCAATGCCCAGTGTATCTAAGACCTCTTCCAAAAGCTTAGTCTGTACAGGGGTAAATGGTTCCAGACTGGCTAATTCTATTACTGCACTTACATCGTCTTTCATCAACACAGGCGCCATCAGTATGCTCTTTGGTTTGATATGGCCAAGTCCTGTTGAGATCACATGATATTCTTCTGGAACATCATTCAGAATAAAAATCTTCTTATCTTTGGCACATTGGCCGACAAGTCCCTCGCCAAGTTCGAAGATATCTCTTCCCGCCTCTCCTGTCTCATTAGCATAAGAGGCAGTCTTTTTAAAAATAGTTCTTCCTTCAAATTGTTCTTTCAAATAAAAGACACCCAAGCTTGCCTTCGTCACATAGGCAAGCTTATAAATAAAGTCTTTAGCAAGCCCATCAATTTCTACATGCTGGCTGTATAAATGAACAATATCTGCTGAATGTGACTGAATCCAATTCTGCTCTGAAATCTCAGCCATATATTCTGTCTCTTTTTCAACATAAGTTTCAATGGACGCAGCCATGGAATTAAAGGCTTTGGCAATATTGCCAAACTCATCCTCCGTCTTCACATCCAGCCTTGGCAGATCTAAAAGATTGTTTCCGTAATCAATTTTCTTTAATCCGTTTGTAATGGAGTAGATGCTTCTGCTTGTATCACGGATCAGCCACAGTGTCACACTCACAATTAATAATAGCGCAATGCAGACCGCCGCAATGAGCAGGATCACCAAATTGGCATGTGTATCCGTTGCCCTTTGCAGAGATTCATCCATCAATGATTCCTGATGTTTGATGAATTCTTCTAAATAAATTAATAATTGATCACGATTCGGCCTTTCCGCATCGTACAGAGGCCTTAATTCTTCTTTATCGCTAGTGGAAAGTTTGCTGAGAAATTCCCGCTCCATTTTATTATAGGAGGCGTAAGAATTCTCCACCTGTCTTAATAGCTGTCTCCCTTTGTCTGTAGTGACCGTTTTTTCCAGTTCAAGAAAACTTAGCTGTATCTGTTCTTCGTTTCCCTTAAGCGATTGTGTAATATATTCAGGCTGAACTTCCTCATTTATAATTAATATTCTAAGCAGCTGGCGGTCTGTTACATCAAAAATCCGTCTTATTTCAGAAGCCTGATTTACTTTATAGTAACGGTCCTTTACGAATTCAATCATATTAGCTTTCATAATCCCAGACATATATAAAATAACGCTCATGAGCAGAAGCATAAAGAACACAGTCAGCCCAAGTCCAAGGAATTGCTTCCTCTTAAAAGTCACCCAATCGCCCCCCTTCTTCTTTTTCTCGCAGATTTTAGCTTTGCAGCATCAGACATATTGAATATCTGTCTTTTGATTCGTCATCCATTCCTGCTGACGGAGCCTGATTTGGAAAAGGGTAAGCGGGTCACGGTAATTTTCTGGATTGGTTCTAATTTCCTTCAATGCATTCTCGTTTTGCTCAATTTCTTTTTCTGATTCCTTTACAGCTTCTACCAGGGCCTCCAGCGGCTGGCTAAAGAACATGCTTATATCTCTGTCTATGGCTCTTTCGAATAATTCGAATGGTCTAAAGACTTGTTCAGCCACCACTTCAGCTACCCCGCTATAATCCTCATTTTCTATAAACTGTTTATATTTTTTATAAAGCATCGTTTGATTTTGCCTCATTCCCCCTAAGAGTTTCCCTGCACTTTTTAATAAAAATTGTGCTGGAGAAAAATGAAGAAGAATATTTATCTTATCAATTTCTATTCCTCCTCTTGTCATCCGATCGACATCCCTCCGCCAATCATCAAGCACCCTAAAATCACAGGCAAGGACTAATCTCTCCCTTTTATATAGTTCGTTGAATCCTGCACCCAGTTCATCTAAGAAGCGCTGACTTTCATCAAATTCCTTCTCTGCCTCCATCATCCAGTGATGAATACCGTTTTGAATTCTTGGGGACACAGATTCTTGCAGGTGATTTTGAATCCGTCTGTTCATTTCTTCATTGAGTTTGGCATCAAGGCTGCTAAAGTCGCTGTTCTCTGTAATCAAATCAGAACAGCCCTTAAGGACAGCAGGAATCTCTTCAATAAGCTGTTCCTTAATATCTTCCTTCACCTGGTTAAACGCCTTTTTAATCATTCTTGATTTCGTCTCATCCATATCGCGCATCTGATTAACAGCACCATTTAATTTAGTGGAGATTTCCTCATTCCATTTAATCGTATCTATATAGCCATTCTCTAGTTCAACACGTCTCTCCAGCAGATACTTAATTGTCTTTCTAATGTAATGATGTACCTTTGTCATGCGTGTTTCATTGAGATTCCGTTTATGAATAACCTTACCAAGCAGTTCAGTAAGCTCTGTTTCTTCCCCGGAAAAACTAAACAGCCCTGTGTTTGGAAAATGCCTATGAATCTTTAATTTGATTTGGTCCATCATTTCCTGATTGGTTCCGCTGCTTTGGATAAGAAAGCTAATTGGAAGCTCTGGAGCCTGCTCGCTAATTTTTTTGGCCATCTCTAATTCCTCTTCAGAAAAGGACTTTTCTGGGTGAAGAACAAATAACATGCTGTCAGCAAGCTGCAAGTATTGAAATACATCATTTCTAAATTTGTTTAAATCGACCATTCCTGGTGTTTCAATGAGAACAAAGCTGTTTTTTCGCAATAACGGCGCATTTCTCTTATATAAAACCAGTGTTTGTTTATTACTTTGGATATCAGCCATTTCAGGAATCTGTCTGATAGCTTCCTCCGTAATTTCTGTAAGCTCTGTCTCATCTTGATCCTTAAACATTACGGATGCTGCAATCGAATCCTCAAGCACCTTTTCACCAAGCAGGGCGTTAATAAATTCAGATTTCCTTGTTCCTGCCGCACCGGCAACTAATAAATAGGGTGTATGTACCTCAAGAAGCTCTTTGACCATCCATTCAAATCTTTGTCCGATCTCGATCCCGTTCTTTTTTGTCCACGCAATAATCGACTCAAAAAGCTTATATCCTTCGTCTAGCCCATCAAATGGGAAAACTGGCTGCTTCAATTGCTGCTCCGCATGATGGATAGCCGATTCTTCAATGCTTGCCGGGAAAACCTCACACCAGGCTAAAATCGAAGAGGATGCGGCCAATTTTAACTTCGAATCAGCAATTTTCATCCAGTTCACTAAATGATTAGGTATTAAATGTGAAATATCCCGGATTAAATATTTGCCGCTGATTAATTCTAAATAAGCATCCTGATATACGGCAGACAGCTTCTTCCATTCATGCGCACTGCCGCCTTCCATTTGCAAAAGGATATGGTTAATTTCTTTTATCCAGGCAAAATATAAATCACTTGATTTATAACTGCCCCATAGAGAGACCGTTAGACTTTCAAACTTGGCCATGTCCCGTTTAAATAGGGCAGCCAATGCTTCATTAAAATAATTGGGTTCAAATTTCTTTACCTTCCCTTGTTCAACATAGGACTGAAGAGCATCAAACCACAGCAAATCCTTTGTGCGGACACCTTCGGCAACTGCAAGCTCAACGGCGTTCTTCCAATCCTGATACTCTTCGAAAAACACCTTAGCTTTTTCCGTAACATCCTCATAATCCGGGTTAAGCGAGATCGCCTCCTTAATTACATCAACGGCAGAATCCAGCTTGCCAAGGGAAACATACAATGAAAACAATTTAAGAAGGACTTCTATTTTCAGCACAGCTGAATCTGTTTGAATAGATTGATAGATCTCCTCTGCTGTTGTCAAAATCCCTAGCTCATAATAGGCGTCTGCCGTATTTTTCTTTGCCCACGGGGCAAGCTCATTGGTTAAATTCTCCCATTTAAAGATGGCTGTTTCAAAGTCACGTGCATGGAAATAAACCTCTCCCTGAGCAAAACGGATATAGGATAAGTCCGGAATCTCCTTTTGCTGTTCAGCCATGTACAGATCCCCAAGAATATTGATCGGGTGGGTACTCCGATCCCCTTCAATAAGCAATTCATGATACGTTTTATTTATTAATTCATTTTCTTTTTTCATCATGCTTCCTCCGCTGAATATTTTTTCACCGAAATGGCAATAAAAGAACTACCTTAAATGACCATTACTTATTCTTAAATTCTAATATATACTCCTATCCTTGTATTCTATCAAAATATTCTCTATAACAAGTGTTTCATTTTTAATACATTATTTGTATTCCTATTCCGTCTGTTTCATTATGGTAAAATTGCATTAAGACTTTTATTCTATAAATACCAATAAATGTACCCAAATAAACCATTCGGAGGATAAATAATTTTTATGCTCCTAAAAGGTAAAAAAAGGATTGCCATAAACCCTTTTTCGCTGTTAATTGAGTTAATTGATTTACATGGGTATTACAAGTAAAATAAGAAATAACTACATATTAAGAAAGGCTGATTCCGTTTTGGAACAAAATTCATCAAATTTTATTAAAAGTATCATGATTGACGATTTGGAGTCAGGAAAGCATAAAAAAATTATTACACGCTTTCCTCCAGAGCCGAACGGGTATCTTCATATCGGACATGCCAAATCCATTGTTATCAACTTTGGATTAGCAGACGAATTTAATGGAAAGACACATTTACGCTTTGACGACACAAATCCATTAAAGGAAGACCAGGAGTACGTTGATTCCATTAAAGAAGATGTGAAGTGGCTTGGCTATGAATGGGATGAACTTAGATATGCTTCAGATTATTTTGAAGAAATGTATAACCGTGCCGTTCTGCTTATTAAAAATGGTAAAGCCTATGTCGATGACTTGTCACAAGAACAAATCCGCGAATATCGCGGCACACTAACAGAGCCAGGGAAGGAAAGTCCTTACAGAAATCGTTCCATTGAAGAGAACCTCGACCTGTTTGAACGGATGCGGAGCGGAGAATTTGAAAACGGCAGCAAGGTGCTGCGCGCAAAAATCGATATGGCTTCTCCAAACCTTAACCTGAGGGATCCTGTTATTTACCGAATTGCTCATGCGTCGCATCATAACACAGGTGACAAATGGTGCATTTACCCAATGTATGCCTTTGCTCACCCGCTTGAAGATGCGATCGAACATGTAACACATTCCCTTTGTACAACTGAATTTGAGGACCAGCGTCCATTATACAATTGGGTTGTAGAAGAATGTGAAATGGAAAGCAAACCGCAGCAAATCGAGTTTGGCCGATTAAATATCACCAATACGGTCATGAGCAAGCGCAAATTAAAGCAGCTGGTAGAAGAAGGCTTCGTTGATGGCTGGGATGATCCGCGCATGCCGACAATTTCTGGATTAAGAAGAAAAGGATTTACACCTGGAGCCATCAGGGAATTTGTTAAGGCTACTGGTGTCTCCAAGGGATCTGGAGCAGTCGATGAAGCCATGCTTGAGCATTTTGTCAGAGAAGACTTGAAGCTTACTGCCCCTCGGACAATGGGCGTGCTAAATCCGCTTAAGGTAGTTATTACAAACTATCCGGAAGATCAGGTGGAAATGCTTGATGCGGAAATTAACCCTGAGAATCCGGAAATGGGTACAAGACAAATTCCTTTTTCAAGAGAAATCTATATTGAACAAGAAGACTTTATGGAAGACCCGCCGAAAAAGTATTTCCGTCTGTTCCCCGGTAATGAGGTTCGCTTAAAGCATGCTTACTTTATTAAATGCAATGAAGTCATTAAAGATGAACAGGGGAATGTCGTTGAGATTCATTGCACCTATGACCCTGAAACAAAGAGCGGAACTGGCTTTACAGGAAGAAAGGTAAAAGGAACCATTCACTGGGTAGAGGCAAAAAGCGCTATTCCTGCTGATTTCCGCTTATACGAACCACTAATTCTTGATGAAGAATTAGAAGCAAATGCTAAAGAAGAAGGTTCAGAGGAAAAAACCTTCCTTGACTATGTCAATGCCCATTCACTTGAAATTGTTCAAGGTTTCATTGAATCAAATATGAAGGATGTCAAACCGCAGGATAAGTTCCAATTTTTCCGTCATGGCTACTTCAATGTCGATCCAAAGTATTCGACAGCAGAAAAACCAGTCTTCAACAGAATCGTATCGCTGAAGAGCTCGTTTAAATTATAATTGGTAAAAAGGAGACTTAAGAATGGATACTCAACATAATAATCAAGAATTGCCAGAAAAGACTTGCTCGATCGAACGCCTTGTTACCCTCCCAGAGGACGTAGAAAAGGTAATCGCAGGAAAGAAAACAGCTACACGCCGAAACGGACGCTATGCGGATGTCGGCGAAATCATGGATCTCAATGGCCATAAATTTGTCGTTGAAAAGGTCTATTCCCAATCTCTTGGAGAATTAACAGATGAAGATGCCAAGCGAGAAGGATATGCATCCCTTGAGGAATACAAAAACTCCATTTTGTCCCTTCATCCTGGCATGCCATGGGTGCCTAAAATGAGAGTATGGGTACATGAGTTCCGCCCTGTTACGGAATAAGACCCGTTCTTTATGGACTTATTGTACCGATTTATCCTTTATCTTCATGTAGGCAGTGCTGTTTTATCGATCGGGCCATTTGTCATTTTAATTCTTATCGTTAAAAAGCTGCATTCCGCTAAGTATGATGTGCAGAATGCCTACCTGGAGATTATTCATTTTTCAGTCCGGCTTGTGAAACATGCCGGACACGTTCTTGTTGCGAGCGGTGCCCTGCTGATTTTGATGGGACACTGGAGATGGAATACACCCTTTATTATCGCTACATTAGCTGTCATGTTCGGTTCTGTCTTTTTTCTGGCACGTGCCTTTACACCTACAATAAAAAAGTTCCACCTTCCAGGGCAAAACCAGACAGAGCTGATCAAAAAACTTTCTGCAGCAACCTGGCTTTATCTTATACTTCTATTACTAATGCTTTGGTTTATGGTTGCTAAGCCCCCGCTATGGCAGGGACTCACCTTCTAACAAGCCAGCTCCAATGAAAGAGCTGGCTTGTTTTCATTTTTTAAGATAAGAGTTCGTTATTCCTTTCAAGTGAATTATTTTCCCATGTGCTTTATAATAGTAATTAAAGAATGTTTTTTAGAATTTTCAAAAACGATTGGAGTGTATATTGTGGGTGTAACTTTACGAAAAGGCCAAAAGGTTGATTTAACAAAATCCCATCCAGGTCTTCAGACCGTTGTTGTTGGATTAGGCTGGGATGTCAGCCAGGGCCAATCAAATTATGACCTAGATGCTTCAGCCTTTTTAACTGGCCCTTCCGGAAAAGTACAAAGTGACCTTGATTTTATTTTTTATAATAATCCTTCAGGAGCAAACGGCTCTGTCATTTACAGCGGAGATAACCGTACAGGCTCAGGAGATGCAGATGATGAGCAAATCAAAATTGAACTAACTAAGGTGCCGTCTTCCATTCACCGGATTGCTTTCAGCATTACCATCCATGATGCAGATAGAAAAGGCCAAAACTTTGGACATATTTCAAATGCCTATGTACGAATTTTTAATGCGATGACAAATGAAGAATTGATTCGATTCGATCTTGGCCGTGACTTTACAGTGGAAACAGCCATTGTTGCTGCTGAGCTTTACCGCCATAATGGCGAGTGGAAATTTAATGCCATAGCAAGCGGATTCCAAGGTGGCCTTGCTGCACTTTGCCGTAACTTTGGTGTCAATATTGACGACGAACCGCAGCCGCAGATTTCTCATCAGCCAAGCCAGCCCTACGGCGGATCTCAGGCAGCATTTGGCAGTCAGCCTTCTTATGGACATGCCCAGCAGCCTGGAGCCTCTGCTTACCAGCAGCCAAGCTATAGCCAAACACAGCCGCAAAGTCCAGCCCCTAGCCAAGGCGGATTTGGCCAAAACGGATCCTATACTTCCTACCAGCAGCCATCTTTTGGGCAGCCGGTACAGCAAACAAGCTTTAATCAGCCGTCCTTTGGACAGCCACAGTCTGCTTCCCCATCCTATGGAAATGGAGAAATTTCTTGTACACGCTGCGGATCACCAAATGTACGCACAGGCGAAAAGGGGTTTGGGCTTGGCAAGGCAGCCATCGGCGGACTAATTTTAGGCCCCGTTGGCTTACTAGGCGGATTCATCGGGAAAAACCAGCTGAAATTCACATGTAATAGCTGCGGAAATTCCTGGTCACCTAATCAGACCGATTATGCCCAATGGGCGAATGACCAAAAAAGAAAAGCTCAAGAATTATTTACGCGCTACAAAAGCCAGGATGTGCTGGATGCAATTGTTGCAGGCTGTGCCCTTGTCTCTTTGGCTGACGGAAGACTTGACCCGTCCGAGCGTCAAAAAATGATGGAATTTGTGAATCAGAGCGACGAATTAAGAGTATTTGATACGAACAAGGTTATTCAGCAATTTAATCTTTTTGTAAGCAAAATTGAACGTGATTCCATTCTTGGACGTGCGGAAGCCTTCAAAGCGTTAGGCCGTGTTAGAACTAAGCCTGAAGTTGCCCGGCTGATTGCCCGGTACTGTATTGCTATCGGCTATGCTGATGGACATTTTGATCCATCTGAAAAGCAAACCATTTCAGAAATTTGCTTTGAGCTAGGCTTAAATCCAAATGAATTTTTATCATAACGATTGAAGGCATGAGAGGGAGACAAAATGAGCAGCAGAAAGATTATTATTACCCAAGACCTGGACCAAGTCTTAATTGATTTAGTAAATGAAAATGCACCCGGGTGCGAATTGATCATCGGCAAGAATAGGGAAATATGGGGAGATCATGTGAAAGATGCTGAGATTATTGCGGGCTGGAAGGGGAAAATCGCGAAAGACCTGCTTTCAGGAAATGGATTTCCCTCTGATACCAAGCTTCGCTGGGTTCAGTCATGGACGGCAGGGATTAACAGCCTGCCTTTAAAAGAGTTAAAAGAAAGCGGTATTCTTTTAACAACAGCAAATGGCGTGCACTCCTTCCCTATTTCAGAAACAATCTTTGCATTCATGCTTGGGCTGACACGGAAAATCCCGGCATATATAAGAAATCAGCAATCTAAAACATGGAATCATTCGGGATTAAAACATGAGATACATGGAAAAACTATTGGCATTTTCGGGGTTGGCTCTATTGGAAAAGAAACAGCCAAACTTTCCAAGGCCTTTGGCATGAAGGTTTTAGGTTTTCGCCGATCAGGGAAACCAGAAGAATATGTCGATCAAATGTATACACTACAGGAAATGAACGAAGTATTGCCTGAATGTGATTATGTCGTTGTCACATTGCCGCTGACACCGGAAACCCATCAGCTTTTTGGAGCCAAACAATTTACGCTAATGAAGCCCTCTGCCTTCTTTATTAATATTGGCCGCGGTGACATTGCTGTTGAAAGTGAATTGGTTGAAGCACTTCAAAGCAAAACCATTGCCGGTGCAGGTTTGGACGTCTTTGAACAGGAGCCGCTTAGCGAGAACAGCCCATTATGGGACCTTGATAATGTCATCATTACTCCTCACACCTCAGGCTCCACCGAATACTATGACAAACGTGTCATTGAGGATATCTTTATCCCAAATCTGCGGAGCTACTTGAAGGGAGAAACATTGCCTATTAATCTGGTAGATTATGATAAGGGTTATTAATTAAATGGAACGAGGCTCGGATTCGAGCCTCTTTTCTTATTGTAATGGAGGGATGGCTACTGTGAACGAGGCTTCACGCACTGATATGAACTGGTAAGGGGGAAATTGCTTGCTTACTGTCCGAAGTTACCCTTGCTTCGGACTGCTCCAGCTAGTTTTCTTGCCTCTCTGTCCGAAGTTACACCTTCTTCGGACTGCTCCAGCTAGTTTTCTTGCTTCTCTGTCTGAAGTTGCACCTTCTTCGGAATACCCAGGCTAGTTTTCGATTACTTCTCTGTCCGAAGTTGCACCTTCTTTGGAATGCTCCAGCTAGTTTTCTCGCTTCTCTGTCCGAAGTTGCACCTTCTTCAGAATACCCAGGCTAGTTTTCTTGCTTCTCTGTCCGAAGTTGCACCTTTTTCAGAATGCTCCAGCTGATTTCTTACATCTTTGTCTGAAGTTAAAAATGATGTGTATGCCCATACTTTCTTTCCCGGCGTCTTCTATGAATCAATTCTTCAATGGCTCCTGATCCAAGCAGAACCCCCGAGATAATTAGTATTAATCCAGCAAGATGATAAATCTTAATCACCTCACTAAGTAAAAGAGCAGAGCCGACCAAGGCGAAAAAAGGATTTAAATTTAAAAAGATTGATGACTCAGCAGGACCGATTTTTTTAATAGCAGAATTATAGACCATATGACCTAGAGCTGTAGAGATAATTGCCGAGCAAAGAAAAGCTGCCCAGATGGACATTGGTGCATGAAAAATTCCGTTAAGACCGGCAGGCTCTTCCCATATGCCAATGACAAACAATAGAAGGCTTCCGATCACAAGCATGTATCCTGTCAATAGACGTGGATCCAATGTTTTTGAAGCCTTGCTGATCACGATGAAGCTGATCGCCTGTGACAGGATGGATATAAAGATATATAAGTCCCCGAACGATAAGCCCGAAACCCCTCCGTCATTGGAAAGAACAATAAACATTACGCCTGCGCTTCCTAGCAAGAATCCCAGCACTTGGATGATTGTCGGCATTTTTCTAAGAATAATACTAGACAGAATAGCTGTTAATATGGGTCCCGTCCCTAAAATTAATCCTCCATTTGTTCCAGATGTAGATGTTAGGCCGACAGATAAAAAATAGTGATGGCCAGCAACACTCGTAATGCTGCCTAATAAAATATACTTCCATTCTTTTATACTAGGCTTTCTAATTTTCTTCATCGCCGCCAAAATAATAAAAACAGTTATTCCGGCTGTAAAAATACGCAAATAGGTAATAGTAATGGGGGGAAAATGCTGAACAAGGACCTTGATGATTGGAACGTTAAACCCCCAGGAAAGCATAACACCTATTAGAAGCAAATAGGTTTGAATATTTTTCAACACAAATCCTTCTTTCCCAAAGTACAAATTAATTAAAACCTATTGTAACACCTTTAAGAATGTATGTATCTACCAAATTATTTAGAATATTAAAAAAGGGGCGCTCAACGCTGAGCGGCCCCCCTTAATGCGGTTTATTTTAAAACATCGTGATCAACGTAACGCTCGCCATTTAGCTCACTGATAATATTGATAGCGACCTTTGCGCCGTCTCCGGCAGTAATAATGGTATGCATGCTGACTCCAGCAACAGTTCCAGCTGCCCACACGCCTTCAACATTGGTTTTTCCAGCAGCATCCACATCAAGAATTGTTTTAATGCGCGGTTCTGTGCCTGGCTTTGTATTCAGGCCAGCCTTTTCTGCAAGATCCGTTGACATGCCAGTAGCAACAATAACATGCTTAGCTTCATAGCTTTGCTCTGAAGTTTGCACCGTTAAGCCTGAATCAGACTTTTCAATATTTTCAACAGTTGCAGTAACAAACTCTGCACCAAACTTTTCAGCCTGCTTCTTTCCTGTTTCAACAAGGTCAGGACCAGAAATTTCCGATACTCCATAATGGTTTTCAAGCCATGCACGTTTTGTTACACTTTTATCATTATCGACAACTAATACCTTTTTACCTGCCTTAGCTGCAAAAATAGCTGCACTTCCTCCAGCAGGTCCGCTTCCAATAATTAAAATATCATACATTCCCATTTCCTCCTTTATTTTCAATCTAAATTAGAGTTTATATCATTTAAGTATTAGTGTAAAATATTTTGATTTTTATTAAAAGACAAACACTTACAGTATTGCCTGATCAGAATATCTTCAAACAAAAAAACTCTCTTAATCAAACGTTTGATTAAGAGAGTTTTTTTACTTTTACCCCTTCATTTCAATAAGTTTTTTCCTTAGGTCATTTTCCATTGCTGTTAACTCATTTTCTGCATTTTGGCGTTTTTGCCGTCCTTCTTCCTGAATTCTTAACGTTTCTTCAAGAGTGGAGATCAGATTTTCCTGTGTCCTTTTCAATGTTTCAATATCCACGATTCCGCGTTCATTTTCCCGGGCTGTTTCGATCGTGTTTGTTTTCAGCATTTCGGCATTTTTTAATAATAGTTCATTGGTTGTTTTTGATACCTGCTTTTGGGCTTCAACTGCATGACGCTGCCTGATTAGCGTCAAGGCGATGGCTACCTGGTTTTTCCACAGCGGTATCGCCGTCATGATTGACGATTGAATTTTTTCAACTAATGCTTGGTTTGTATTTTGTATTAAGCGGATTTGCGGCGCGCTTTGAATCGTAATTTCCCTGCTTAATTTCAAATCATATAGGCGCTTATCCAGCCGGTCGGCAAATTGAATCATATCATTAACTTCCTGGAACTTCATTTGATCATTTGATTCCTCTGCTGCCTTTTTCAGCACTGGAATGGTTTTCTCATGCAGCTCTTCAAGCTTTAGCTCACCTGCTGCAATATAAACATTCAGTGCATGAAAATATTCTTTATTATTTTCATACAATTTTTCAAGCATGCCAATGTCTGATAATAGCGCATTTTTGCTGCGTTCCAGCTTGACACTGATCCGGTCGATTTGCGCTCCAGTTTTTTGATACTTAGACAGAGTTTCCTGTATGGAATTAGAAATTCTGCCAAACATACGGGCAAAAAACGATGATTTTTCTGGCTTTAAATCATCTGGATTGACCTCACTAAACCGCGCCATGAGATCGCTAATGATCTCCCCTACCTCACCAAGGTCCTGCTTTTGAACATGCTCAAGCATGGTATTGGAAAAGGACAGCAATTTTGATTGTGCTGGCGTTCCATACGAAATCATAGCTTGATGATTTTTAGGATCAATTTGGCCGGCAAGCTGGTAGGCTTTTTGCCTGTTTTCTTCGGGAATGACATCAATAAGCCGAACCTTTTTCTCCTCATTAACGGAAACCGATGGCATGGCTTGATCTTCGCCGAACGGGTTAGCAAGGAGATCATCCATTAAGTTTGCCTGACTCGCTTTGTCTAACAGGGATGGGTTGTTTTCGTTCATTTTAATCGCCTGCTTTCATCTTCAATTCGAGAATCCTTAATCATTTTTATGCGATGCTTGGCAACATCAATTTCAAAGTTCAGCTGATCAATGTCGTCAGAAATGACTTTATACAGATCCTCTTCAATCAGGCCTTTCATCTCCTCCAGCGTTTTTCGAGTATCAAACAATGAACGGTCAAGTTCGAGTGTTTTCTTTGGCTGATTGGAAAGAAACACATATTTTTCGGAAAGCTCAAGAGCAGAATCAAGGTGGGAGAAGTAGAACTGCTCCGCCTTATAAAATCGTTTCGGCTCTTTCTTTGTCAACTGATAGATTTTTCTCGCCGTTTTTGCCATTTCCATCCTTTGCTTGATGGAAGGGAAATGACGAATAGAAAACAGCGCCTTATGCAAACGTCTGATTTTATGATTGGCTTCATCAATATTCTTCTTAATGTATTGGTACTCTTTTCTTGATAGCTGCTGGCTTTTCAAAAAGCGGCGATTTTGCACGGCTTCGGTTATATAATAAGTCAATGCACCGCCGGCTAAAGCAATTCCGCCTGAAAGAAAAAATGTTTGTTCAAAAGCGATATAGCTTGTTAACCAAACAATCGAAGCTGCGGGTACCGATATTAAGATCCTAACAAGAAAAGCTAAAAATTGATTCATCATCCCATCGACTCCTGAATGAAATCTTTAATATATATACGTATGAACTTAAAGCTGGTTTCATCTTTAAAAAAACATTTTTTATCTAAAATAACAATATCATAAAGGACACGGTCCCTTCCATAGACTATAACCGTAAATCTAATTAGGACCTGAGACGTAGATGAATCCTATTAATCAAACGTTTGATTAATAGGAAGACATAAAAAAACGAACCAATTGCTTTGAATTGGTTCGTTTTTTGCATATTACTTTTTCATTCTAACAACAAGTACGTCACATTTGGCAGTTCTGGTAATGCTTTCAGCCACGCTTCCAATAATTAAACGTTCCAATGCATGCAGTCCTTCGGCACCGCAAACAATTAAATCAGCTTTGACCCTTTTTGCAATATTTTTAGTAATCTCCACCTTTGGAGAGCCAAATTCCAGAATAGTGTCAACGTTTTCGAGACCCTGTTCCAGAGCCAATTTCTTATATTTCTCCATAAGCTCTAATCCAAAGTGTTCAGCCGTCTTTTTAATGGAAGAAGTTTCTGCACCAGGATATGTTCTAATATGAGTATCAAGAATATGGACCAGATGCAATACAGCATTATTTCGTTTTGCCATTTCAACAGCCTTGTTAAATGCCCATTTTGCCTCTTCTGACCCATCGATTGCAGCAATGATATTTTTATAAACTAACCCCATCTCAAGCCCTCCCCTTTACCAAATATTAGCACAGTTTAAGTGGCTGAATTTTGTAAAAATGGTGAACTATATGACAGGTTTTTGAACTTTGTTAAACATCGTAAAACGTCCCCTGAAAGCGAAGCCCTCTCGCTGCAATCATCGGATATATTTTATAGAACTAAAAAAAGCCTCAGAAACATCTGAGGCTTGTAAAGATCTATTTCTTTTTCACCGTAATGGTCCAGGCAGCTTCGCTTAGCTGTTCAAAATTTGTTACAGCGTGGCCTTCTTCTGCAGCCCAGCGCGGGATGCTTTCTGTTGCCTGTGTACAGTCAAATTGGATGACTAATTCGTCTCCTGAATGTAAGTCTTCCATTTCTTTCTTTGCTTCAACTAATGGGAACGGGCATACCATACCCATAACTTCTAATGTTTTTTGCATTATTTATTCCTCCTATGCAGTAGTAACGTTTACAGCTGCAGATTTTTTTCTCACGGTCGGACGAACAAAAATAAAGTAAGATGCTGTCCATGTTCCTAAAATAATAAATAATAGACCAATCCAGCCCTGCCATGTCATCATAGCTGTCATGACTAAACCATTGCCAATGGAACATCCCCCAGCAATGCTTGCGCCAAACCCCATTAGGTTTCCTCCAATGAAGCTTCTGATTCCAGTTTTAGTATCTGGCATCCGAAAACGGAACTCACGGCTTGCTTTGGCTGCAATAAAGGAGCCTAGGAAAATACCCAGTACAAGGAAAACGCCCCAATTCAGAATGCTCAGATCTCCATTAACCAAAAATTGAAGAATGTTTGCTGAAGGTGTTGTAATACCAAGGCCAAACACTCTTCCAGTAGCAGCACTCAATGGCCAAGCAAGAAGTGCAATTAATCCTACAAGCACAGCAGTGAAAAATGGGTGCCAGCGTTTTTCAAATAATAAATGAGCTAGACCTTTGCGTTTTGGCTTCATTGCTGGAATCGCAACCTTTGGCTTTCTTTGCTCACGAACAACAACCCAGAGAACAATCACCGCTAAAAGTACAATAAACACCCATACAGATAGGCCAGTTGATTCAGCAATGGAATTTTTCCCAGCCTGCACGGATTGTATCGATTGATTCAGACCTGCTAATGGACCTGATTTCATGATCGCACTCATGACCATGTAGCCAAACAGGGCTATCCAGCTTCCAATTAGCCCTTCCCCGGCACGATACCATGTTCCGGTTGCACAGCCTCCGGCAAGAACAATGCCAATACCAAAAACAAATGAACCGGCAATCGTTCCAAGCCATGAGAAGGCTCCTGCCGAGTATTCAATGACTCCTGCCTGTATTAAGGCATACACGCCAATACTCTGAATAATAATTGCAATTAATAATGCATAAAACATGCGGTTGTCTTTTGCTATATACATATCTCTAAATCCGCCAGTCAGGCAGAAACGTCCTCGTTGCATAACAAATCCAAGCAAACCACCACAAAGTATCCCCGTTAGGATCATTTGTAACATATTTTTGCTCCTTTCAATAACCAAGTAATATTATAGGATTAATATTAATTACTCCACCCCTTTCTGTCAAATGAAATTCTTCCCAGTTCCATATTCCCAGCCTTATAAAATTTATTTGGATAACCATGTTTTCTACGGTAAAATAAATTGGTAGAAATATTTTTTCACGATTATATAATAATAGAGGAATATTTTTTCTCTCATGAATGGACAAATTAATAAAATAAGAAATTACGGTATTCTAAAGGAGATTAACATTCAATGGTTCATACATCCTATTATTTAGGCGTTGACATTGGGACAACCAGTACAAAAGCCGTTCTATTTGGGGAAAAGGGAACTGTTATCAGCATGCATCATGTTGAATATCCTTTATATAGCCCCGCTCCCTCGATTGCTGAGCAGGACCCAGACGAAATCTTTCAAGCTGTGATTAAAGCTATTAAAGGGGCTATGGTAAAAGGCGCAGCAGATCCAGCCAAGCTGGAGCTCGTTTCATTTAGTTCCGCTATGCATAGCCTTATCCCAGTAGATGAGCACGGCATGCCCTTAGCCAAGTGTATTACATGGGCAGACAGCAGGGCTTCCGATTGGGCTGATAAAATTAAAAATGAATTAAACGGGCTTGAAATATACAGAAGAACGGGTACCCCCATTCATCCAATGTCCCCTCTTGCAAAGATTGCCTGGCTGAGATCGGACTTTCCGGAACTCTTTCAAAAGACAAGCAAATTTATTGGAATTAAAGAGTATGTTTTCTTTAAACTTTTCGGTGAATATGTCGTCGATTATTCAATTGCATCAGCCACAGGCATGTTTCATTTGGAACAGCTTGTTTGGGATAAAGAAGCGCTTCAGGTGGCGGGGATTACAGATAACCAGTTATCTAAGCCTGTTCCTACCACCTTTTATTTAAAAGGCTTGAAACCTGAATACAGTCATGAACTCGGCCTTACATCAGACATTCCATTTATTATTGGCGCCAGTGACGGGGTACTTTCCAATTTAGGAGTCAACGCCATTGACCCAGGTGTCATCGCAGTGACAATCGGTACAAGCGGAGCCATTCGCACTGTAACAGACCGGCCAGTAACGGACCCAAAAGGCAGAATCTTTTGCTATGCACTTACTGAGAATCACTGGGTTGTTGGCGGACCGGTTAATAACGGGGGTATGACATTCAGATGGGTTCGTGACGAGCTTGCTTCTTCAGAAGTTGAAACAGCTAAACGGCTTGGTGTCGATCCTTATGAGATATTAACAGATATCGCTTCACGTGTTAGTCCTGGCTCCGACGGGCTTATCTTCCATCCCTATTTAGCAGGAGAACGGGCACCGCTTTGGAATTCACATGCCAAAGGTTCATTTTTCGGTCTCGGACTGCATCATAAAAAGGAACATATGATCAGAGCTGTATTGGAAGGTGTTATATTAAACTTATACACCGTCCTGCTTGCACTTCAGGAAGTGATTGGCGTACCGAAGAAAATCCAGGCAACAGGCGGCTTTGCAAGGTCTGAACTGTGGCGGCAAATGATGGCTGATATTTTCAATCAAGAGGTTGTCGTGCCAGAAAGCTTTGAGAGCTCTTGTCTAGGTGCGATTGTTCTAGGCATGTATGCGCTTGGAAAAATTGATGACTTTTCCATAATCTCTGATTGGGTTGGAACTACACATTCACACAAGCCTGAAGAAGAAAATACAGAGATTTACAAAGAGTTAATTCCGATTTATATTCGTGTGTCCAGACTATTGGAGAATGAATACGAGGAAATTACAAAATTCCAGGAAAAGTGGGTTAAATAGAAGAATACAAAAAACCAAGCCACTCAAAAGATTGGCTTGGTTTTTCTTCTATCATCAGTTTTTCTCTACACTATGACCGCCGAATTCATTTCTTAAAGCTGCTACCACCTTACCGGTAAAGGTATCCTCTTCCAAAGAACGATATCTCATCATCAAAGCAAGGCTGATAACAGGAACCGGTACTTGCAGGTCTAACGCTTCCTCCACTGTCCATTTCCCTTCGCCAGATGAATGCATAACACCTTTAATACCTTCCAGATTTGCGTCCTTTGAGAAAGCATTCTCTGTAAGCTCCATCAGCCATGAACGAATGACGGATCCATTATTCCAGTTCCGTGCAACTTTCTCGTAATCATAGTCAAAATCGCTCTTATTCAATACCTCAAAACCTTCTGCAATGGATTGCATCATGCCATATTCAATTCCATTGTGGACCATTTTAAGATAATGCCCGCTTCCGGTTTTTCCTGTATATAAATATCCGTTCTCCACGCATATATCTTGAAAGATCGATTCAATCGTCTGGAAAACTTCTTTGTCTCCGCCTATCATCATGCAAGCACCACTTCTTGCTCCAGATGTTCCCCCGCTTGTACCTACATCGAAAAAGTGAATTCCCTGTTCACTCAATTGGTCCGCTCTTTGGATTGAATCCTTATAATGGGAATTTCCCCCTTCAATGACTATATCGCCTGGTTCAAGAATTCCATTTAATTCAGCTATTACATCATTAGTAATAGCGCCAGCGGGCACCATGACCCAAATAATTCTTGGACTGGCTAATTCTAATACCAGTTCTTTGATGGAGTGGACACTCTTCCCTCCTGCTTCGTTAAGTTTATCTGCTGCTTCTTTATTAACATCATAGGCAATAACCTCATGCTGATGATCTATTAAATTTAAAGCCAGGTTAAATCCCATCTTCCCTAAGCCAATCAATCCTATATTCACAATAAAACCCCTTTTCGAAAAAAAATTTCTTTCCAGCTCATATTATACGAAAAAAATTTCGATAATAAAAGTTAATGAAAAAATATTTTTTCATTTGATATACTATACCTATCATTCTTATTGGAGATGAGACTCTAATGTCGCAGAATTGTCTTGGGAAAATCAGATCTTACTATGCTCGTTTAAGTGAAAAAGAGAAAAAAATTGCTGATTATATTTTAAGTAACCCTGAAGGAATTATTCACAGCACCATCAATGGAGTCGCTGAAGATTTAAATGTTGCAGATGCTACTGTTTTTCGCTTCTGCAAAAGAATTGGTTTCAAAGGTTACCAATCCATGAAAATTGCTCTTGCCTCAGAGGTTATCACGCCAATTCAGCAAATACATGAAGAAATTAACGAAACAGATGATGAAAAGACGATTACTAAAAAAATTTTTCAATCAAACATTCAAACCCTGGAAAATACATTACATCTATTAGATGGCTCATCCATAAAAAATGCGGTAAATCTGCTCACCCAGGCTAATAAGATTGAATTCTATGGCACCGGGGGATCATCGGTTAGCGCAATGGATGCCTTCCACAAGTTCATCCGAACCGGCACCAGAGTGTTTGCCTTTATTGATTCGCATTTCCAGTTAATGTCTGCCTCCCAGCTGACAGAAAAGGATGTTGCTGTTGTCATTTCTCATTCTGGAACTAACAAAGATACCATCAATATTTTAAAAACAGCCAAAAGAAATGGGGCAAAAACCATTGGCATTACAGGTTACCCAAAATCGCCGCTGGGACAGGACGCAGACGTGTCTTTATATACCAGTTCAGAAGAAACAGAATACCGCTCGGAAGCACTTTCTTCAAGAATTGCCCAATTAAGCATTATAGATGCCCTGTATGTTAATGTCATGATTATGAAAAAAGAACAAGCCAAACATTCCCTAGAGCGTGTCAGAGACGCCATTTCAGAAACGAGAATGTAAAAAGACTCTCTTTTTATTGGGAGTCTTTTTACATTCAAATCTACTTTGGAGCCTGCTAGAGTTAAACAAAAATATCAAGAATGAGCGCACCGGCAAAGGCGGTGAAGGATAGGACAGTTTCCAGCACAGTCCACGTCTTAAAGGTTTCGTTAATGGATAGCCCCAAGTATTCCTTCACCATCCAGAAACCCGCGTCATTCACATGCGAGAACATCAATGAACCAGCACCTGTGGCAATAACAAGCAATTCAAGATTAACCCCAGACATATTTGCAATAATTGGCGAAACAATCCCAGCGGCTGTTGTCAATGCTACAGTTGCCGAACCTGTCGCAATCCTGATTAATCCGGCAATTAAAAACGCGAGAATAAGCGGAGATAGCGCTATATTTTCTGACATATTGGCAATCGTATCTCCAACACCGCTATCAATTAAAACCTGCTTAAAGCCCCCGCCAGCACCAATAATTAAAATAATGGATCCGACCGGCAAAATACATTCCTCTGTAAAATCCTTGATCTTTTGTTTTGTCATGCCTTGACGGAAGCCAAGGAAATAAAACGCAAGGAAACAGGAAATGAGTAAAGCAATCAGAGGACTTCCAATAAAAGTTAAAAACGATTGCCCCCCAGCTGGAAGCGGCAGATATGGTGCAGCTGTTCCAAGTATCATCAAAATAACCGGCATAAGGATAGAGAGAAAGGATACACCTGTTCCAGGAATAGAATTCTTGTCCGATGTGTCCTCTACCTTAACAAGCTCTGGCTCGCCTTCAGGTATCACCCGTTTGTGAATCCAATTGGCAAAAAGCGGTCCGCCAATAATGCCTGCAGGAAGAGCAATAATTAACGAATATAGCAGTACATGCCCAAGATTGGCCCCATATATGCCTATGGCTGCAATGGCACCTGGATGAGGCGGCACCAGCCCATGTACAATGGAAAGCCCTGCAATTGCAGGCAAAGCAATTAATAAAATATTTTTCTTGGTTGCTTTTTGAACGGAAATCACCAATGGCAGCAGAATCAAAATTCCAACTTCAAAAAACACCGGAATGCCGATAATAAATCCAGAGAAAAACATAGCCCAAGGAACGCGTTTTTCACCAAATACCCTGACAAAATAGTTGGCAATTTGTAAACCTGCCCCAGATTCCGAGAGCATTTTTCCTAAAATAGTCCCCAGCGCTAAAATTCCAACCAGGTGTCCTAAAACACCGCCGACACCGGTTTCATACGCGCCGACAATTTTATCCCAGGACATTCCCGCGAGAATCGCTAAGAATAGACTTGCAACAGTTAAACTAATAAACGCATGCCACTTAAACCAGGATACACCTAATATAACGATGACAATTGATAATAGCGTAATCAATAATAAATATGCGTCCACGAAAATGCCGCCCTTCTTGTTAGTATTTTATTTCATCCATATAATGAAAGCACTTTCAGCACCAATAATTATACGAAAAAATATTTCTTAATACAATGTAATTTTAGAAAAAAAAATTCACCCACTGCCTGCATCCTCTCTTTTTTCTATTTAACCTGCCCAATTGAATGGGATACCTTGCGTATCTGCAAGAAGGATTAATTAAATTTGGCAAAAAAAATAAATCCACCCTAGAAAATGGATGAATTCATTCTTAAAGCTTTATATTAATGAACTGTTAATTGCCTGCTCAAATGCAGAAATAATGTCTTGTTCATGTTCAATACCGACTGAGATTCTAACAACCTCCATGGTAATGCCAAGCGCTTCGCTTGTCTCTTTTGGCAGTGCCCGGTGCGAAGTGGTCAATGGATGAGAAACTGAAGTTTCAACCCCTGCAAGCGTCGGAACAATCTTTACCCATGAAAGGTTTTTAAAAAATTGGCTGACATCAACCGTGTTTGCAAGCCTGATGGTTACCATTGCACCGTAGCCTGACTCTGTTTCGTTAAATGGATAGTAAACCTTTTCAATATGAGAATTATCGTTTAAAGCTTCAGCTAATATCCTAGCATTTGAGGACTGGACTTTCATTCTTAAAGCAAGTGTCTTTAATCCGCGGCATGTCAGCCAGGCTTCAAATGGGCTTACATTTGCACCAAGGTTGACAATTTTGGCTTTGGCCTTTGCTACTAAGCTTTCGCTGCCAACAACGACCCCTGCGGTAATATCACTGTGTCCCCCAATATACTTCGTTGCACTGTGAACAACTAAATCAACGCCAGTAAGATATGGAGTACAATGGAATGGTGTAGCAAATGTATTATCAACAATTGTAGCAAGGCTATACTTTTTAGCTAATTGAACGACAGACTCTATGTCTTCCACCCGCAAAAGCGGATTGGTAATGGATTCGGTATAAAGGAGTTTTGTATTTTTTTGAATCGCCTGCTCGATTTGCTGAAGGTCAGCAAATGAAACAAATGACGAGGAGATGCCGAACTGTTCAAGTTCTTCCTGAAGCATATGGAAGCTGCCTCCATAAATATCATCTGCAGCAACGATATGATCACCGCTTTTTACAACGGAAAGAATCGCAGCCATAATTGCCGAAAGTCCTGATGAGGCTGCAGCTCCGGCTGGCGCCCCTTCAATCGCAGCAACAGCTTGTCCGAGTTCATCCGTATTCGGATTCCCTACACGTGAATATAAATAATTGCCTTCCCCATGATAATAGGCTTCCATATCATCAAGGTCCTCAAAGGTAAATGCAGAGGTTTGATAAATTGGCGTCACTTTGCTCTTAATGGGCTTTTTATGTTTTAAGCCGCTGTGTAAAACCATTGTTTCAAATCTTTTTTCCAAAATAAGCACCTTCTTTGTGTTATTAGCTATGGAGAATACAACTTATTTTAACTCAAAATGCACAATATTCCTATAAGTATTATAAGTTAAATATATTCAGGAAAATTCTTGACAAAAAAAGGTTCGTTCTTTAATATTTCCTATAAAACCAATCGGAATTAGAAGGGTGAATCCACAGGAGGGATCTACGTGCTTCAATTATTTATAAATACAGATTTTCAAAAAGCCTGGCTGGAAAAATTATTTGAAAAAGAGGCGTCATTCAAAGAAAGAGCACCTGAAATTGATGAACATGCCGTCTTTCCTAAACAAAATATTCAGGAGCTTATCGATATGGGATACACAAAGCTTACACTTCCGCAATCTTACGGCGGTGATGGAGCGAGAGTGACCGATATGATTCTCTTTCAGGAAACATTAGCAAGCTTTGATGCTAATACAGCGCTATCCATTGGATGGCACCTTGGCGGTACAGGAGATATTTTTGAAGAAAAGCTATGGAAGGAAGAGAGCTTACGCTTTTTTGCTGATGAAGTCCTTAAAGGAGCCCTTGTCAACCGGGCTGTCAGCGAAGCACAAACTGGAAGCCCAACAAGAGGCGGGCGCCCTGGTACACAGGCCATCCGCAGGAACGGGACCTGGGTCATCTCCGGCCGGAAAAATTTCACCACCATGTCGCCTGCGCTAACGTATTTCTTAACCTCTGCATGGATTGAAGAAAAGCAATCAATTGGATTTTTCCTCATTCATAAAGATTCAGAAGGACTTTCCATTGAGGAAACATGGGATGTTATTTCCATGAGAGGTACTGGAAGTCATGATCTTGTACTTGAAGATGTGGCCGTAGAGGATGAAATGCTTGTAGAAATTCCCGATGGTGCAAGGGGAAACAAACCAAATGGCTGGATATTGCATATACCTGCAGCTTATTTAGGCATCGCTCAGGCTGCAAGAGATTATGCCATAAAGTTTGCCAATGAACATTCTCCCAACAGCATAAAAGGCCCTATCAGCCAGTTGCCGAATGTCCAGCATCACATAGGTGAAATCGATTTAGAATTAATGCGCGCTAGGCACTTTATTTACAGTGTAGCGCAAGCCTATGACGACCCAGCAAGAAGGCCATTTATTACAAATGAGCTCGGTGCCGTTAAGCATACTGTCACCAATGCAGCCATCAATATTGTTGATAAGGCTATGAGACTTGTAGGTGCAAAGAGCCTGCAGCGGACGAACCCGCTGCAGATGTATTACAGAAATGTAAGGGCAGGCCTTCATAATCCGCCGATGGATGATATGACCATCAGCAAATTGGCCATGACAGCAATCGAGCAAGCGAAAAACAAATAATAACTTTTTTCGGAGCATACAGCTGTAAGGCTGATGCTCTTTTTTTTATGATTTTACTATTTTTATCTTATAAATTTTCAAAATTGGTTGACATCCTAAGGGCACGAGACTATTATAATTAATAACCAATTTAACCAAGTGAAATACTATGAATTAAAATTATTAGATAAGGAGATTGGTATACATGAAAAGAACAAGATTTTTCAAATTTGCTGCAGCAGGTTTAACGGTTTTAACTCTGCTGGCAGGGTGCGGGTCAAGCGATACTTCTAGCTCAAGCTCGACTGGTGATGACGGCACAGATGTCAGAAAAGTAAAAATTGCCTACGACCAGGCCTCAAAGCCAATTTCCTGGCTGGATGAAAGCGGCAATCCAACGGGATATGACGTGGAAGTGATGAAGCTTGTTGATGAAATGCTTCCAGAATATGAATTCGAATATGTCGGCACAACAAGCGATGATCTTCTCATCGGTGTTCAGCAGGGCAAATATCAAGCAGGTGTAAAAAATGCCTTCTGGACAGAGGAAAGAACGAAAAACTTTATCTACCCTAAAGAGTTCCTAGGACTTAGCAGCATTGGGCTTGTCTTAAAAAAGGAAAATGAGAACATTAAAACTCTTGAGGACTTTGCATCAGCTGGATTAACATTAGCGCCAATTGCCGCAAACAATGCCCAATATACGGTTATTGATGAATACAATCAGAAAAACCCTGACAACCCTGTAAAACTTCAAGCCGGAGATCAGTTCTCTGTAGACGTTGTTCAATGGGTTAATGAAGGACGTGTAGATGGCGGTGTACAGATTGAAGGTCCTTTTAAGAAACAGGTACTTGATGAAGAGGGCCCCTATCATAACCTCGCTGGCGAAGTTGTCTATAACGAGTTTAACGTAATAAAAACATGGCCTCTATTCAATAAAAAAGAACAGGAATTTGCAGATGCTTATGATGAAGCGATCAAAAAGCTAAAAGAAGAGAAAAAGACAAATGAATTAAGCGTTGAGTTTTATGGCAGAGATTTATTCGAAGTTTTGGATAAAGTCTCTAGATAAAATAGGTGGAGATGTAAATGGAGAAGTACTTCGATGCGTCCTATATTTTTGAAGCACTGCCGATGCTAATCCCCTTCCTAAAGGTAACCTTTTACGTTACTGTTTTATCCGTACTTTTCGGATCGATCATAGGGCTAATACTCGCCATTATGAAACTTGGAAAAAATAAGATTGGCCAAAAGATTGCTAATGGCTATACAACGATTCTGAGATGTACACCATCTATCGTTCTCTTATTTCTTGTTTATTATGGCGTTCCAGCCCTTGCCGGAAGCTTTGGCATTGACCTGAATTCCTTAGACACATCTGTATTTGTTATCATCACCTTCTCCCTGCAATTTGGGGCCTATATGTCAGAAGTGATCAGAAGTGCCTATGAATCTATTGATAAAGGACAATATGAAGCTGCTGTAAGCGTTGGACTAAGCCCTGTTCAAGCTTACTGGAGAATTATTTTTCCACAGGCTTTTGTCGTTGCCCTGCCAAACTTCGGCAACAGCCTGCTGGAATTAATGAAAGAAGGATCTTTGGCATACACGATTGGTTTAATTGATGTCATGGGTAAAGCCAATCTCATTATTGCTGGCAACATCAATGCCCATGCTCTGGAAATCTATATTGCGCTTTCCTTAATTTATTGGGTTCTATCGATTGCCATTGAACAATTCTTCTTTAGATTAGAAAAGTTATTTAGTAAAGGAAAGCAAGTGATTAAAACGACATAAGGTGGTAAAAAAACATGTCGGATGGTCTGGATTTTGAATTTTTAATTGATACATTTTTCGTAGCTCTATCGGGAGTGCCTATCGCCTTATTGATTACGGTTGTTTCCTTGCTGATTGCACTCCCTCTCGGCTTTTTGCTTGCGTTAACGAGAATTAACAAGATACCTGTTTTAAACCGATTTGCCCAAGTATATGTTTCTTTTGTCAGAGGAACGCCTGTCATCGTGCAAATTTTCATTATTTACAACAGTGTTCCCCTATTGCTGTCTTCTATTTTTAAAGAGTACGGCATCAACATAAATGTATACGAAATTAATCCCATTTGGTACGCGTTTATCGTTTTTTCGTTAAATACAACGGCTATTCTAATCGAGGTCTTTCGTTCCTCCATTAGTACGGTCAGCAAAGGGCAATTGGAAGCAGCCCAGTCAGTCGGTCTGACAAATGTGCAGGCCTTCAGAAGAATTATTATACCGCAGACACTGGTTGTGGCCTTGCCAAATATTTGTACGGCTACAGTTAACCTCATTAAAGCAACATCATTAGGGTATGCCCTATCGCTTCATGAAATTACACTGCGTGCCCAAGTAGCGGCAAATGCCAGCTACAATTATGTTGAAGCCTATTTGGATATATTTATCGTCTATTTGATTATTTGCAGTTTAGTAGAGTACTTATTTAAAGTTTATGAAAAAAGGCTGACAAAATATAAAGCAGCGGCTGCCTAAGAAGGGAGTTGAAAACATGCTGGAAATTAAAGATATCCGAAAATCCTTCGGGAAGAATGAAATTTTAAAAGGGGTAGATTTAAAGATTGATAAAGGAGATGTGGTTGTTATCCTTGGTCCGAGCGGCTCAGGAAAAACCACCTTGCTCCGGTGTATTAACTTCCTTGAAAAGGCTGATTCCGGCAGTGCCCTCTTTGGTGAAACGGAGGTCAATCTCGGGTCAGCTTCGAAAAAACAAATCTATCAAATCAGAAAAAAAATCGCCTTTGTGTTCCAGAACTATAATTTATTTAATAACAAGACTGCTTTGGAAAATGTAACCGAGGGATTAATCATCGGGAGAAAAGTTCCAAAAAACGATGCAATTGAAATCGGCAAGAAGGCATTGGATAAAGTCGGGCTTTCAGAGAAATACGATGCCTATCCAAGCGAGCTTTCCGGCGGACAGCAGCAACGGGTTGGCATCGCCAGGGCGGTTGCTTTAAACCCGGATATCATTCTCTTTGATGAACCTACCTCTGCCTTGGACCCGGAACTTGTCGGCGAAGTTTTAGAGGTTATGAAGAATATCGCCAAAGAAGGAACAACGATGCTGGTTGTTACCCATGAAATGTCCTTTGCCAAGGATGTCGCCAATCGCGTGATTTTTATGGACGGAGGAGTCGTTGTCGAGGAAGGAACACCGCAGGAAATTTTCGTCACTCCAAAGGAAGAGCGAACACAGAAGTTTTTAAAAAGAGTACTGCCGGAGGATTATACGTTTTATATTTAATGTAGAACTGCCCGCTTTCAGCGGGCAGTTTTTGTTTCATTTTATTCTTATCTGTTTTTTCACTGGTCGGGCATCGTTCTGCCTCTTCGATTCCCTCATCCTCTGTTTTTTCGATGGTGTGGGCATCGTTCTGACTCTTCGATTCCCTCATCCGCTGTTTTTCTGCTGGCGGGGGCATCGTTTTGACACTTCGATTCCCTCATCCGCTGTTTTTCTGCTGGCGGGGGATCGTTCTGCCCCATCAATTCCGTTACCCTCCAGAAGCTATTATTAGATAATGCCCAAGGTCCCTAAAAAGACCACGATAATAGTAATCGGGACAATCCACTTCATAAGAAAACTCCATGTCTGAAATAAACCTAGAGGCAAAGAGTTGCTTAAGGTGAATTCCTCTTTTACCAGCTGTTTGTTCATTCTTAAAGAGATAAATAACGCTATCAGCAGGCAGCCTAATGGGAGCATGATGTTGCTGACAAGAAAATCTGTTGCATCAAATACTGTTTTGTCAAAGAGCTTAAAGTTCTCCAGCAGGCTGAACGAAAGAGCTGCCGGAATGCCGGCGACAAAAACAATAATGCCGGACATCCATGTAATCTGCTTTCTTGAATATCGTCGGCTTTCTGTAAATGCTGAAACAATGATTTCCAGCAAACTGAAAGATGAAGTTAGAGTAGCAAATAGGAATAACACTAAAAAGATAGCCAAAAAGAATTCGCCGAACGGCATCTGTGAAAAAACGGCTGGCAGAACGATAAACAATAGTCCAGGTCCTTCCGTCGGTTCAAATCCGAAGGCAAATACGACTGGAAAAATAGCAAGCCCTGCAAGAAACGATACAAAAATATTCATGGCGACCACGGTTCCCGCAGAAGATGGAATGCTGACATTTTTCTCTAAATAGGAGCTGTATGTAACCATACAGGAAAACCCTACAGCCAGAGCAAAAAAGGATTGCCCCAAAGCATATAAAGCCGACTCGCCTGTCATTTTCGACAAATCTGGGGTTAGAAAAAACTTAATCCCTTCCATGGCTCCGTCAAGGGAAACAGATCGTATCACAAGAACGATAAAG
This sequence comes from Cytobacillus sp. MT66, assembly GCF_058792595.1. Classification (NCBI taxonomy): domain Bacteria; kingdom Bacillati; phylum Bacillota; class Bacilli; order Caryophanales; family Bacillaceae; genus Cytobacillus; species Cytobacillus sp. MT66. The sequence goes on along the minus strand of NZ_JBXAFB010000004.1, from coordinate 181,776 downwards.
AAAATAAACAGAAGCGGCATCATATATTTATTAGCCTTTTCAATTCCATTCTGAATTCCAAAAGAAATGACAACGACATTAATCAGGAGAAACGCAGCTAGACCAATTAAAGTTATATAAGGTGTTGCTGTAATGCTGCCAAATAAATCAGGATAGCTGGTATTGGCCTGAATAACCGTTCCTCCAACGGCCATGATGCTGTATATCAATACCCAGCCGCCGACAACAGCATAAAAGGACAAAAGCAGAAAACAGCCAATGACCCCTAACGGGCCAGTAATGACCCAAATACTGTTCGGAGCAAGCTTTTTATAAGCTGAAACCGCCTCCTTCTGTGCTCCGCGGCCGATAATAAACTCAGACACCAGCATAGGAAAACCAATTAAAATCGTAAAAATAACAAAAAGAAGAAAAAACGCTCCTCCCCCGCTCATCCCTGTCACATAGGGAAACTTCCAAATGGCCCCCAGGCCAATCGCTGCTCCCGCAGAAGACATAATAAAACCAAACTTCGATGACCAATGATCTCTCTCATTGTCCAAAAAAACCCCCCCTTACCTAAAAAAATGCTCCTTACCACATTAACGCGTTACCATATCGAGGGCCTGACCCCCATCGCGTTAATGCGGTGCCGCGTCGGGGGTCAGGCCCCCAGTGCGTTAATGCAGTGACACGTTTACTTTTTATACCAATTGGCGTTTTTGTCCATATGCAGGAATGGAATATCGGTGTCGATTTCTCCTATTATCCGGTTTTGTTCCAGGTTTTGTCCTTGCAGCCAGCTGGCAAAGGCGAATTCAGTTGGCTCCCTGTCTCCGCCTAAGGAAATCCATGCCTTCATTTCTTTTGGCAAATAGGCAGTTGTGTGAATGGTTCCTGCCCAGCTGCCGTAAAGGTCGGAAAAGACACCTTTGTCAGTGTCATTCAACAAGCGAAATGCCTGGTAAGCTTCCTTAACGGTTTCCTGATGATCTTGTAAAATACCTAGCCTGCGTTCTGAATCACCTAAATGATTTCGGTTTTCGTGCTTCATAATTTCAAAGTGGTTGGTGCACGCAATAGTCTGCCGCACTTCAACCCCTCTTGGCGAAGCCTCAACGGCATAGGCTTTTCCACTTTTGTCATAGACGACGTATGTAAAGGAATGCCTGTGCGGAATTTCCTTTAGCATTTCTGAAGCTTCGTCGATATTTGCACATGACTCAAGAATCAGCCGGCCAATCATGCAGCAAATAAAGCCAATTCCCGGGTTTTTCCGATGCATGAAGTTATATCCGATCACAAGCCCCTTCTCATTCATTCCATCCATTCGTCCAGTCACCCTTTGACTTGGTCCAATAATGGCATATCCTTGATCTGAAGGCTGAAAGAAAACATAGCGTCCCTCATAGGTCTTCGGGTGATAATCATAATTGCGAATTAAATAATTTTCCCCTGTTAGTATCGAGCACCCTGAGCGGACATAATTCAAACGATAACCGCCAAACTCCTTTAATACCCTTTCCATTGGCCATTCCAACGCATCCTGAAGTCCAATCAATTCATCCCAAACCCCAGGGGCAAATCGGGTAATGGCTTCCTTAGCTTCATTTATATCGATTGAAAACCTAGGTTTTCTTACCTTCCATTGATCCTCACGGTTTCTCACTGAAAGGGAATCCCGTAATATCTCCCCTTGCAAATAGCCGAAGTCATAATGTGTCCCGCGAAATTGTATAATATCACTGTAAATCTGTTTCAAAATAAACTCCCTCTTTTTTACTGAGTAATATGTTAAGAATACTTAAATGAAGGAAAAAAATAAAGCCAAAGAAAAAAAGGCCCGCCCGGACAATGCCAGGAAAGCCTTCATCAGTTATTATTTTGTCATCCAGTCAGGTTTGCCGAATCCTTTAAATTCTTCGTCAATCACCTTTTCAAATCCCTCTGATTCAACAACTTCTTTAATATCCTTGGATAGCTGTGAATCCTTGTTAGCTGTTTTTACAGCAACAACATTTCGGTATTTATCATCCATATCCTCAAGGGCAAGTGCGCTAAGCAGGTCCATTTTCGCTGCTAGTGCAAAGTTTCCTGGAACAGCAGCTAAGTCTGCACTTTCTACGGAACGTGGCAGCTGTCCTGCTTCAATTGGCTGAAATACTAGGTTTTTCTTATTTTCAGCAATGTCCTTTTCAGAAACAGTTAGCGGATCTGCACCTTCATCTAATTTAATTAATCCTTGATCTTCAAGTGTATTAAATGCACGTGCAGCGTTTGTTGGATCGTTAGGTACAGTAATTGTCGCACCATCTTCTATTTCATCTATAGACTTATAAGTGTTAGAGTAAATTCCCATTGGAGCAGTTGGGACCGAAATTAATCCTGTTAAATCCATCTTATTTTCTTTTGCAAAGTTTTCTAGGTAAATGGTGTGCTGGAACAGGTTTGCCTGAATGTCGCCATTATCCAGTGCTTTGTTTGGCTGGATATAATCACTAAATTCAATGACTTCCACTTTATAGCCTTTTTCCTCAAGTCCAGGAATGATTGCCTTTTTAAGCATGTCACTGTATGGGCCGGCTGTTGCACCCAGTTTAATTTCCTTTGATTCTTCACCTGTTGCACCTTCACTTGATTGATCCTTGCTGTCAGAGCCGCCGCAAGCTGCTAATGCGCCCACAGCCAATAATAAAATAATTGCTAAAAACCATTTTTTCATGTTAACTCCCTCTTTCCTATTTATCGTTTATCTACTATTTTGGCAACGAGGTCACCAATAATCTGAATAGCTTGTACTAAAATTATTAATATAAGAACAGTTGCAAACATAATGGTATTATCGTAGCGATAGTACCCAAAGCGAATGGCCAAGTCACCAATTCCGCCGCCGCCGACTGTACCCGCCATTGCGGAGAAGCCAACTAAACTAATAAGAGTTAATGTTATTCCTGAAATAATCCCGGATCTTGACTCAAGAAGGAGTACATCCTTAATAATCATCCACGGAGTCGCACCGGCAGCAATTGCCGCTTCAATGACACCTTTATCAATTTCGCGCAAGGCTGTTTCAACGATTCGGGCAAAAAATGGAACAGCAGCTACCGATAGAGATACACTTGCTGCAGTCGGTCCAATCGTTGTCCCAACCAAGAAATTCGTTAAAGGAATTAAAGCAACAAGTAAAATAATAAACGGAATCGAACGAACCAGGTTAACAACAAAACCAAGTATATTCTTGACTGCACGGTTTTCCATAAAAAGCCCTTTATCGGTAACATATAAAGCAATGCCGATTGGAAGGCCGATAACCACGGCAATGATTAAAGAAATTGTAATCATATAGATGGTTTGAATGAAAGCAGTATTGATATCAGGAAGCAGTTCCATTAAATGATTGAAATCAATCCCCATTTCCTAACACCTCCACATGCGCCTCCCGATTTTCGATATAATCAAGTGCTTTATTAATTTCTTCCCTTTGGCCTCTTAGTTCCATAATAAAGATGCCAAGGGGCACATCCTGAATGTATTCAATAGAACCATGCAGAAAATTGCCTTTTACATTGTATTGCTGGAGCATGTCAGAAATAATCCCTTCCCCTGCCACTCTTCCTCTAAACATTACTTTCACAATTGGGCCTTCACAGCGATTTAAGATCGCTTCAGGGATATCAAAAGAAACAACACTAGCAATAAATTCCTTTGTTAAATCAGCCTTAGGGCTGGCAAAGATATCATAAACAGGACCTTCCTCGATAACCTTCCCATCCTGCATGATGGCCATTCGGTGGCAAATTTCTTTTACGACATCCATTTCATGTGTAATTAACACAATCGTAATACTCAGCTCTTTGTTAATTTTCTTCAAAAGATTTAAAATGGACTTGGTTGTTGTCGGGTCTAGCGCAGATGTAGCTTCGTCACATAATAGAACCGACGGATTGTTGGCCAGGGCTCTTGCAATCGCGACTCGCTGCTTTTGGCCCCCGCTCAGCTGTGAAGGGTAGACATCCCTTTTATCAGCTAAACCGACCATATCGAGAAGATTCTCTACCCTTTTTTTAATTTGATCGGAGGGAATTTTTGCCGCTTTCAAGGCAAACGCAATATTTTCAAATACTGTTTTTTGGCTGATTAAATAAAAGTGCTGAAAAATCATGCCGATTTTCAACCGGGCCTTACGCAGGCCCTCGCCATTTAGTGAAGTTAAGTCAACTCCATCAACTGTAATGGTCCCTGATGTCGGTCTTTCCAATAAATTAATGCAGCGAAGCAATGAGCTTTTCCCTGCGCCAGAATATCCGACAATTCCGTAGATTTCCCCTTCCTGAACAGTAAGAGAGACATTGTCGACACCTTTTACTTCTCTGTTTTTCGCAGTATATATTTTTGAAAGGTTCTTAATTTCAATCATGGTTTTCACCCCTTTAAGTAAAACAAAATACCCCTTTTCATCTGAAAGGGGCATCGAAATGTTCATTATCTCGACTTATCTTTCAGAATGAAATCATTCTGCAGGAATTAGCACCTTCCCAAAAAGGGGGTTGCCGGACATCATAGGGCCTAGTCCCTCAGTCTCTCTGGATAAGCAATATTTTATTTAATAAAATAGCACAATATTCATAGTACAAATCGATTAACATTTTGTCAATATAGTAAATTTTGGGCCATTTCAAATAAAACGCTTACACACCCTGCAAGATAGCCATTAGGAAAAATTTTTTTACTAGACAATTGCCTTAAAAAACTATAAAATTTGAAATTAACTCGTACAAAATTGTTGAAGGTGGATTACATGGAATATTCAGACCGTTTAAAAAATTTACCAGTCCAATTTTTCGCAAGCCTTATTGAAAAAGTGAGCAAAGCCAGCGCAGAGGGCAGAGATATCATTAACTTAGGCCAAGGCAATCCAGACCAGCCTACACCTCCGCATATCGTTAAAGCATTGCAAACTGCAGCAGAGGATCCCAGAACACATAGATACTCTCCATTTAGAGGCATTCAAGAACTTAAAGACGCTGCAGCGGAATTTTATAAAAAGCAATATCATGTTGACATTGATCCAAAGACTGAAGTTGCTGTGTTATTTGGAACAAAAGCAGGGCTTGTAGAATTGCCGATATGCCTGTTAAATGAAGGCGAGCTTATGCTTTTGCCAGACCCTGGATATCCCGACTATTTATCCGGCGTTACATTAGCAAATGTGCAATATAAAACATTCCCATTATTAGCGGAAAATAATTTCTTGCCTGATTATGATTCCATTTCAGACGAGGATAAATCTTCAGCAAAATTAATGTACCTTAACTATCCGAACAATCCAACTGGTGCTATGGCAGACCTCGACTTTTTCGAAGAAACCGTTGCTTTTGCTAAGAAAAATAACATCACTGTCTTGCATGATTTCGCTTACGGAGCTATTGGATTCGACGGAAAAAAACCTGTTAGTTTTCTGCAAGCTGAAGGCGCTAAGGAACTTGGGGTTGAAATGTATACGCTATCCAAAACCTATAATATGGCTGGATGGCGGGTCGGCTTTGCTGTTGGTAATCCAGTCATTATTGAAGCAATAAATTTAATTCAAGATCATTTATATTGCAGTCTCTTTCCTGCGGTCCAATTGGCAGCTGCAGAGGCACTCACTGGTGATCAGTCCTGTGTTGATGAACTGGTGGCTCGTTATGAAAGCCGCAGAAATGCGTTAATTAACGCTTGCAAAGAAATCGGCTGGAGTGTTACGGCTCCAAGCGGATCGTTTTTTGCCTGGCTCCCTGTGCCAAGCGGATTCACAAGTGAAGAATTCGCTGACTATCTGCTGGAAAAAGCCGATGTTGCTGTTGCAGCTGGCAACGGATTTGGAGAATTCGGAAAAGGCTATATCCGCGTCGGCCTCCTAGTAGACGAAGATCAGCTAAGAGAAGCAGTCAACAGAATAGGAAAATTGAACCTCTTTTAATATGCAAAAAAAATCGCCGTATTCGGCGATTTTTTTTTATAGAGATAGTGTGACAATGACGGCTAATAAGAAAATAATAGTTACATAATTGACAGAATAGAGAAAGGCCATTCGCGCCCATTTTTGGTTATCTTTTGCCATAAACCCGCTTATGCTAACAACGATCCATCCGATATTAAGCAAGGTGGCAATGATTAAAAATACTAGACCAAGCTGCGGGATAAGAAAAGGCAGCGGAATTAAACAGGCAGAATACACAAAGAACTGTCTCTTCGTGATGTCAAATCCATGAACAACAGGGAGCATGGCCACTCCTGCTGCTTTATACTCATCATATTTGCGAATGGCAATAGCGAACGTATGCGGCATTTGCCAAATAAACAAAATAAGAAATAACACAATCGGAACAATATGGAAGCCGGAGGAGATGGCTGTCCAGCCAATCAATGGCGTAACCGCTCCGGAAATACTGCCAATCACAGTATTAAGAGTATATCTGCGTTTTGACCACATCGTATATAAAATTACATAAGTAAACCAGCCAATAAAAGCGTAAATAGCTGATTCAACTGAGATAAATAGCAAAATGATCATTCCAAGTACTGAAAAAGCAATACCCAATGATAGGACAGTCTTTAAAGAAAAATGGCCAGTAACCGTTGGTCGTTTCTTCGTTCTTTCCATAATTGTATCAATATCAACATCGTACCAATTATTTATAACAAGTGCCCCTGCCATCACCAGTGTACTGCCAATCATGGTCAGCACAAAAACATCCCAATTAGCCATAAAAGAATCATTGGCAAAATAAATAGCCAGCCAAAATCCAGTAAATACAGGCAAGACATTAGCTACTAAAACATATGCTTTAAATAGAGATTTTAGATCTTCTAAAAGAGATATATGATCAGTCCCAACCTTCTGCAGAGAAGGTGCCCCCTCTTTATTCATCTATTTACCTCCTCTAAGAAATGGTCCAATAATATTATAGAGCTTTCATTTCAGACGCTCTTTCAATCTGCATCTTTTTGCTACCCCTTATATTAACATAGTTTCAATGATTATTTCCTATCCAAAGTCTACAAAATTGCGAACTTTATGGGAAACCATATTTTCAACGAAAAAAAGAGAGATTTGTCACAGCAAACCTCTCCAGCAATTGATATACTATTTATTTAAATGTATAATTGGCCGGTGATTTCCGCTCCAATCAACTAAGTGGTTAGAATTAACATTTGAATTATGCTTGATTAAGATAATGTTCTTCTCAAGAATTCTTTTGTCCGTTCTTGAACTGGATGATTAAATATTTGCTCTGGGCTTCCCTCTTCAGCAATGACACCTTTGTCCATGAATACGACGCGGTCTGAGACCTCTTTGGCAAAGCCCATTTCATGGGTTACGATTAACATGGTTAGCCCGCTCTCTGCAAGCTCCTTCATAACCTTCAGAACCTCTCCAACCATTTCCGGGTCAAGTGCAGATGTTGGCTCATCGAATAAAAGCACATCAGGTTCCATTGATAGTGCTCTTGCAATGGCTACACGCTGTTTTTGTCCTCCAGACAGCTGCTTTGGTTTGGCATGAACAAATTTGTCCATTCCCACTACTTTTAAATATTTCATTGCTACCTGTTCTGCTTCTTTACGTGAGCGTTTTAGCACCTTTACTTGGCCAACCACACAATTGCTTAGGACATCATGGTTATTAAAAAGGTTAAATTGCTGAAAAACCATTCCAAGCTTTGTGCGATAGGCTGCAATATCGTGGTTATCATCAAGGATATTCTCGCCTTTATAGATGATTTGACCGCCGCTTGGCTTTTCCAATAAATTGATGCAGCGGAGAAGAGTTGATTTGCCGGAACCCGATGAGCCAATGATACAGACTACCTCTCCCTTGTTCACTGAAAAATCAATATCCTTAAGCACTTCATGCGTACCAAAGGATTTACTTAGATGCTGAACTTCTATTACCTTTTCCATCCTCTCGCTCCTTTGGACTATTAGTGATCTTTTTTCTTCAATATATCGTCTGGTGTCTCTACCTGCATTTGGTTAGCATACATGCTGTAATTTTCCGGTCCATCTAGTTTCTTTTCAATGTATTGTAAAATCCTGGTTACTGTAAAAGTCATGATAAAATATAACACACAGGCAACAAAGAAGGATTCAAAATATCTGAAATTATTTCCAGCGATTGATTTCGTTTGGAAGAACAGTTCAGAAACGGAGATAACACTAAGTACAGACGTATCTTTAATGTTGATGACAAATTCGTTTCCTGTTGCTGGCAGTATGTTTCGGATGGCCTGCGGCAGCACCACATTATACATTGTTTGGAAGTGATTCATTCCTATTGCTTGAGCGGCCTCATACTGCCCTTTATCAATAGAGATAATCCCGCCGCGGATAATTTCTGACATATAGGCACCTGTGTTAATGGAAACAATAAGAATAGCTGCGAAAATACGGTCCATGTCTAAACCAAAGGCTAGAGCAGCCCCATAAAAAATAACCATTGCTTGAACAATCATCGGTGTACCGCGGAATATTTCAATATAGGCAGAAAGAAGTGCGTTGATTATTTTGAGGATCACTTTCTTTATCCCGCGTTCAGGCACGGGAATTGTGCGAACGACTGAAACAATTAGCCCTATAAGGAAGCCAATGATGGTTCCAATGATGGATATGAATAAAGTAATTCCAGCACCGCGCAAGAACATTGGCCAATTGTTTGAAACAATATCAATAACCCATTCTAGAGTCATAGTGTACCTCCTTTTAACAAAAAAGGGGACTGCCCAAAGGAAAGCCCCCTTTCGATTTTATTATTTAGCAGCTGGCTGATTTTTAATAGCAGCATCCATAATGCTTGAGCGTTCTTCTTCAGGGATACCTGCCAAGATTTCATTGATTTTCTCTGTTAATTCACTGTCTTTTGCCACACCAACGGCGATGGCTGTATCATCGTCAGATGTCTTAAATCCATCTGTAAATTCTACCATTTTAAAGTTTTCGTTAGCTGATTCAGCACTTACGCCTTCCGGACGTTCAGATACATATCCATCAATAACACCAGACTCCAGTGCAACCCTCATTGCCGGGAAGTTATCCATTGCTGGCTGTTTGCTAACCCCTTCGATTTGGTCGATCACTGAATAGTGGAAAGTATTTAGCTGCGCTGTTACTTTTGCACCGCTGAAATCTTTAATGGATGATGCTCCATCGTATTTTCCGCCTTTTTTAACAACCATGACTAAATCTGATTTATAATAGATATCTGAGAAATCAATGGACTTTTTGCGTTCTTCTGTTGGTGACATCCCAGCAATAATAGCGTCAATTTTCCCAGAAGCTAATGCTGGAACAAGTCCGTCCCATTCCGTTTTAACGATGACCAATTCCTTGCCTAAGCCTTCTGCAATTTTCTTTGCAATCTCAACATCGTAACCGCCTGCATATTCGGCGCTTCCGTCAATTTTCACTCCGCCATTAGAATCGTCGTTTTGTGTCCAGTTGAATGGCGCATACCCCGCTTCAAGGCCTACCTTAAAAGTACCTTTTTCCTCAGACGCTGCCCCATCAGAATTGTCTGAGCCGCTTTTGCTGTCACTAGTACCACAGCCTGCTAGTAACAATGCCAATGATAATGATAGTGCTAAAAGCAATGATAATTTTTTTAACATAACATTTCTCGCCCCTTTTTTTATTATTTCACAATATCGAGTATACAATTCGAACTATTTAGGTAATTCGAAAAATCAAAAAAGACCTGAGGTGAACTCAGGTCTTGTCTTGTCATCATTACCCAAATTTCATCTTCTTTCCCAAATGAGATAGCTCAACTCAATAAACCCGGGATTGTCTATTGAGACAGTCCTGCAGTTATTCACTGCAGACCCAGCCCGCAATACTGAGTATATTGCAAGCTTCGGCGATATTTCCTTCTCCCTAGCATCATTGTTTCTCAAGCTCCGCTAGAGACTAATAAACATCGCACCTCTACCTCACCTACAAAAAGATGAGGTCATATTTAATTTATTTGTAGTCTACAATATCATGTCCTATATGTCAATCGGACTATTAACCAATTTTGATAGAATAATAAATTGGTGAGTTTGGAATAAAAAACCTGACTCATTTAGAATCAGGTTTTTTAAGTTATCAATTCTCAGCTAATTTCGCTGTCATTTTTTTTTCCGTTTTTTCCTCTAATGGATCTGATGCTGGTTTCGCCCGTTTCATAAAGAAGGAAAGAATGAGTGCGACACAGATAATACCAGTTGCCACAAAGAAGGAGAAGTTAATTCCCTCTAACATAGACTTCATCATAATTTCTTGCTTCATTGCAGCGATTGCTGCCTCTGTTGGCTGTCCAGCCATGTTTTTCATGGCATCTTTAGCAAGGTCAGCTGCTGCAGACTCAGTCCTAGTGGACATTAAGGTTACTAGAAGTGCTGTACCAATCGCACCTGATACCTGGTTTAACGTGTTGTTCATAGCTGTTCCATGCGGATAGAAGCGTCTTGGCAATTGATTCAATCCATTAGTCGAAACAGGCATCATAACCATTGACATTCCAAAAGCACGGACAGAATAGACAATCATTAAATTGGCATAGGTTGTTTCCAATGTCAATTTGCTGAAAAGATAGGTTGTTACAGCCATAATGGCTAGACCCATTATCGCCAAAATACGGCCGCCAAATTTGTCAAATAATTTGCCGTTCACCGGTGACATAAACGCCATTATTAATGCTCCAGGAAGCAAGAGAAGCCCTGCATCCATCGGAGAAATCCCTCTAAGGGTCTGAACATATATAGGGAGTAAAATCATCCCTGAAAAGAGAGCCATGTTTACAATCATTGTGATCGCTGATGATAAGGCAAACATTGGATACTTATAAACACCAAAGTTTAACATCGGCCGTTCTTTCTTGGATTGGAGAACAATGAAGATAACTAAACTAATAGCCCCTAAAATGATTGTTCCGTAAACGAGAGGGCTATCCCATCCTTTATTCCCCGCTGAACTAAATCCATATAGAATACCGCCAAACCCGATACTTGATAAGGTGAGCGAGAAAACATCCAGGCGGATATTCACTTTTTCCTTTTTATCTTTAAGCATGAAGAACCCGATCAATAATACTACTATGGCAATAGGAGTAATAAAGTGGAAAAGCATTCTCCAGTCATAGTGCTCAATGATCCAGCCAGATAATGTTGGACCAATGGCTGGCGCAAACATGAGGATTAATCCAAAAACCCCCATGGCTGCCCCTCTTTTTTCCACTGGGAAACTGACAAGCATCACGTTCATTAAGAGCGGCATAAGAATGGCTGAGCCTGAAGCCTGAAGCATACGCCCTGTTAATAAAGTTGGGAAAATGTGGGCAGTACCAGCAAGTATGGTTCCTGCAGAAAATAAAATCATTGCTGATAAAAAGATTCGTCTGACTGAATATTTTTCAATTAAAAAGGCTGTTGCCGGGATTAAAATACCGTTCACAAGCATGAATCCAGTTGCAAGCCATTGAACCGTCGTTTCTTTAATATTCAGGTCCAACATAATTGAAGGCAAAGCAATATTTAATAATGTATTATTTAAAAAAGCAATAAAGGCTCCGATCATTAGAATAGCTATAATGCCATACGGCGGACGTGCCTGATTTTTTATATCGTCACCCATGTATATACCCCCTATACTTTCGGTTCATTATTTTATACTGTTATTTCACAGATTCATATCATATACCATTAGTTCAAAATTTGCAATCAAAAAATTACATGATTTATAAACGATTGTGCTGAACCTGAAAATAATATAAGATATAATTTGTACCAACGGTTCAATTACGTATTAACGGTTCAATTCCTATTAAAGGTGATTTTATGAATGATAGAAAACAGCACGTCATTACTATGGCCCATCAGCTATTTATTGAAAAAGGCTTCCAGGCGACGTCTATTCAAGATATTTTAGATTACAGCGGAATTTCAAAGGGTACATTTTATAATTATTTTGCTTCGAAAAACGAGCTGCTAATCGCCCTTATTAAAACCTTACTAAAAGAGGTTGAAAAAAAACGGGATGAATTGCTTATTGGTCAGGATCCTTCTAATATAGAAGTTTTTAGTAAACAGCTTGAATTACAATTTAAGGTGAATAGAAGAAATAAGCTATTATCCCTTTTTGAAGAGGTCATTTCGTTAAACGATGCAGATCTTAATAAATTTATTCGGCGCGGTCATTTTCAATATCTCCACTGGCTCTATGTCCGATTTCTAGATCTCTTCGGAGAAAGCAAGAAGCCTTATTTGCTTGATTGTGCCATTATGTTCATGGGTATTTTGCACCAAAATATTAAATATAGAGAGATGGAGCTTAAATCTCAGGCAAACATCCATGAAATTGTCAGTTATAGTGTAAAACGGCTGGTAAAGATGGTAGAGGATGTGTCAGAATCAGGAGACCAGCTAGTCTCGCCAGAACTTCTAGAGAAATGGCGGCCGGCATACAGCAATGACGAAATAGATGCACAAAAGAAAATAAATAAGACCATATTAATCCTAAAAAAAAGGCTTACACACAAAAGCGACCAGTCCAGATACTTTGAATTACTGGACTTTATCCAGGAAGAGCTTCTGCATTCCAAAGAACCGAGAACCTACCTGATCGAAAGCACCTTAGCAGCCTTAAAAAAGCGCAGCGATCTATTCGACCAGAATGAAATTGAAAAACTCGAACAGCTCGCTAAGATACTTTAGCACTTTAAACAATCGGGGGTCAGTCCCCCATCGCTTTAACGCGATGAGGGACTGACCCCGTTTTTATTTGCTAGTTTTAAGATCTTGTTTTCGTAGTAGCGTGCTTTCTTTTTGTTATGGTTGGCATTGAAAAAGGCAATGACATCGAGCATAGCATTTTCATACAGCTCCTGATCCCCGGCCTGTTCAAGATAGCGGAGTCCATTTTCGTAATGCATGCCCGCCTGCGCCTTATTTGGCTTTTCCTTATGTTCTAAGCAATACGCATACTGCATATAGATCATTCCCAGTTTCCTGTTCGTTATACCGTGATCTTTATCTTTATGGTAGATCGCTATCGCCTGTTCATAGAATGGTAGGGCTTCATTAATCTTGCCTAAATCAAAACTGATATACCCTAATTCTGTTAGGACTTCGGCATGAATCAGCGTATCTTTCAAAACGGAGTCTGCTAAAAGGATTAGAGCATTAGTTAGATAAACCGCAGCTTCTTTGCCTTTTTCAATCTTCCCATAAATGGCGCCAAGTGCTGCCAGCATATGTATGCTTGCTTCTTCCTGATCCCCGGCTAACTCAAGGCCTTTCTCCAAATAACCAATCGCCTCTTCATTCCTGTCAAGATTGGCCGATAACATTCCAAGTTTAAAATACAAAATTGGAAGCATCTTAAGATCTTCTTTCTGATCCTCATTCATACAGGAAATGGCCCGCTGATAGTATTTAATGGCCCTTGGCAGTTTTTCCAGCTTTTCTTCCGCTTCAGCAAGCAAAAGGAAAGTCTTTTTCATTATTAAATCTGAAACATCATCTTTTCCCTCAAATTTATTTGCTGTTTCGGACACGATTCTTCGCGCCAATTTCAAATCTATCTGTATAGTCAATTCGCCTAGAAAAAGCAGTTTTTCGTAATCATCTTCTGCGATGAGCGGATAAAGCTCCTGTATGCACCTGCGGGCATTTTCCCGCATTCCCATTTGAAGATAGCTCACAAGCTCTAAAAAAAGAAGCTCTTTCATCATTTCCCCATGGTTTAATGTCTTTTTTGCCAGCTCAATTGAACCAATGGCATCAGAATACCTTTCCTCTTGAAAAGATTCCAATACATTCTGTATATCCTTGTTATCCGCATAATTCCTTAACAAATCCAGCGATGGATTCAAATCAAACTCCTGTAATCCTTCCATACAATCTCCTCCCTCCTTATACATTATAGATAAATAGAATACACCTTAAACATTTTTCCGCTTTAAAGCAATGGGGGTCAGTCCCCCGCCGCTTTAAAGCGGCATAGGGACTGACCCTTTTTTTTCTTCCATTGGCAATTAAGTTATTGAGTTTTAAATTTGTTTATCATTATCAGCAATTCTTCAGACATCGCAGATAAGGATGCGGCAAAGGAAAAGATTTCTTCAATTGATGCAGTCTGTTCTTCTGTGGATGCAGATACTTCCTGTGTCCCTGAAGATGTTTCTTCTGCAGCTTCAGAAATAAACTTCATCGTTTGTACGACCTGCTCAGCGCCGGCGGCCATTTGCTCAACAGCAACTGTCACCTCTTGAATTTGCGAAGTTACTTCATTAATCGCAGTTTCTATCTGTGAAAAAGACTCTCCTGCCTGATTAACTAAACCTATTCCCGCAGCTACTTCACCTGTTACTTCGTCCATAGCCTGAACAACATTTCTGGTTTCGTTTTGCATGGACCCCACCAAATGCGATATTTCCTTCGCTGAATGGGCTGATTGTTCGGCGAGTTTACGAACCTCATCGGCAACAACCGCAAAGCCTTTTCCATGCTCCCCAGCCCTGGCCGCTTCTATTGCAGCATTTAAAGCTAGTAAATTGGTCTGTTCAGCTATTCCTGTAATCACCTCAATAATTTTTCCAATCTCACTTGACCGGTTGCCTAATTCCTGTACCTCCGTTGACAAACGCGTGAATTTTTCATTAATAAAATTCATCTGCTCTATAGCTGTATGTACAGAGTCATTACCAGATAGCGCTTTGTTTGAAGCTTCCATCGACAGCGATGAAACATTACCTGTACGATCAGCAATTTGCTGTACGCCAATGGACATTTCATCTATCGTCTGGAAAGTCTCCTCTATATTTTGAACTTGATGGTCCACACCCATGGCAACCTGATTCATTGTTACGGCGATTTGCTTAGATACAAAATTCGTCTTCTCTGCGCTTTCAGTCAGCTGTCCGGCTGAAAATGCAAGCTTATTCGCATTTGAAGAAACTTGAAGAATAATGGCTTTAAGATTTTCAGCCATAAAATTTAGCGTATGGGCTAAGTCGCCAATCTCATCCTTATTTTTAACCTTTATGTTCTCAACAGATAAATCGCCATCAGCAACCTTTTTGGCAAACTTTATTAAAGTTGTTAACGGCTTTGTTTTTCTTCTAATAATCCAAATCGTAATGGCACAAGCAATCAGCATTGGCAAAAGTCCAAGCAGGAAACTATCCTTTACTGATGCAAAAGTTCTTTCACTAACAATTTTTGCATCAAAATCAATGGCATTTAGCGCAATGATTTCTTTATTCGGATCATGATCCTTAAAGATAGGTGCATATCCTGTAATTCTCTTCATCCCGCCGAACTCATAAATCTCTGAATACTGCGGGTGCTTTGTTTCTTTAATGGCTTTTATGACGTCATCATTAATTGGAAATTTGTCTCCAGGCTTAAATCCCTGTTCTTTCATATTCTTATCTCCAGTCAAAAACGTTCCGTCAAGAAGCAGTATGTATTGTCCTTCAAAAATTTGCTTATGCTCGGTTGTCCAATTTAACGTTTCCTGAAGTTCTATAGGATTCTTTTCCCCATTAATCATCTTCTCAATTTCTTTAGGATCAATTAATCCCGTCGTAATGTTTGCACATCCAACAGCCTCTATGCCAGCTGCCTCATATGTTTTGTCATAGCTGACGCGGTAGTTTGAAACAGATGTAATGATCATCGAAGCGAAAATGACCGCTACAATGATAATCCCCAGCTGCCCTGCAATAGTTTTCCTCAAATTTCTTTTCCCCCTGGATTTTCTAATCTATTTACCTTCTATATAGTAATAATTACCTGCATATTATATCAAAAATCACTTTTACTTTTGACGAACTTTTTGAATAAAAAATGAATTAATCTGTATTTTTTAACCAAAAGATTATAATAATGATATATGAAATCGTAAGGGGAAGATTTAATTGCATATTTATTCAAGCCAGCAAATAAAGGAGATTGATCAAGGCGCGACTGAGAAAGGGATGTCTTTATTTTCGCTTATGGAAAATGCGGGAAGCGGTTTGTTTAGAGAAATCTATCCGCTGCTTCAAAAGTCAAATACGATATTGATTCTTTCAGGGAAAGGAAATAACGGCGGGGATGGGATTGTACTTGCACGGTATTTAAAAAATTATGGCTTTCAGGCTGAGTTAGCCTTTCCTTTAGGTATGCCTCAGACAAAGACGGCACAAGAACACCTGGACTACTACCTTTCATGCGGTTACAAAATAAGCGAGTTTTCGCAGGATTGTCAGGCAGATTGGGTAATTGACGCCCTATTAGGTGTCGGGAGCACCCTTCCGTTAAGGCCTGGCGCAGCACAATTAACAAAATGGATGAATGAACAAAAAGGAAAAACGATCTCAATTGATGTGCCAACCGGTGTTTCCTCGGATGATGGAAATATAGATGAACATTGTGTAGTGGCAGACTATACCTTCTGTCTTCATGGCTATAAGCCTTCTGCCTTTCTCTTCCCTTCTTCGGATTACTATGGGGTAACATCAGCTGTCGATATAGGTCTTGCGCAAACGAGCAGCTAGAGAGTCTTGAAAGAGGAGGATGTACGGGGGGCTTGGCCAAAAAGGACAGGGAATACTCATAAAGGAACATTTGGGACAGCTTTATTACTTGCGGGCAGCGATGAAATGCCAGGAAGTGCGGCACTGGCTGCCATTGGCGCACTCCGTTTTGGAACTGGCAAGCTGGCGATTGCCACAAGCAGACATGCGGCTGCGATTATTGGCACATTTGTACCTGAAGCTACTTTTCTCTATAATTTTCATTCTTCCGAAATGACGGCCGGATACTCATGCATTGGAATCGGACCAGGTCTTCTTCCCAATACAGAGCTTGAAAAGCAGATTTCTACTATACTCAACTATTCGGTTCCCGTTGTCCTGGATGCTGGTGCATTAAGCAATAGAACATACATGAAAAGAGATGATGCTACTATTCTTACACCACATCCCGGTGAATTTAGCCGGATGATTGGAAAGTCCACAAGGGATATCCAGCGAAATAGAATATTATATGCCTCCCAATATGCCAAAGAAAATCATGTAACAGTCGTTTTAAAAGGCAAATATACTGTGATCGCTTTTCCCGATGGATCTGGCTTGATAAATCCAACCGGTAATAGAGCCCTGTCCAAGGGAGGTACAGGCGACACCCTAACAGGCATGCTCACAGCCAGCGTCGGCACCTGCAAAAACATCAAGGATGCCGTTGCCAATGCAGTTTACATACACGGCCTATGTGCAGACGAATGGCTAAAAACCAACGGTGAACAAACCATGCTTGCACACGACTTCAACCAGCTCCTGCCAAAAATCACAGCCGCTTTAGCGCAGTAAAATGATGGGGGACAGTCCCCCAATGCTTTAAAGCGGCGGGGGACTGTCCCCCGCCGCTTTAAAGTGCAAAAGAAATGATCCCTATTTTCAGTAGCTTGAGGATTCTCCATTGTTTTTTCCGCCGAAGTGAAATCCGAATTGGCCGCCGTATTTTCCAATATTGCCGCCTAACTGGGCTCCGACTCCTTTGCCGCCGCCTAATTGGCCGCCTGCCTGAACTCCAAGCCCTTTTTTCCCGCCTAGATGCCCCCCTGCATAAGCACCCAAACCATGTCCGCCTCCTAAATGGCCGCCTGCTTCAGCACCAAGGCCATATTTGCCGCCAAATGAACCGCCTGCATGCATACCAAGTCCATGGCTGCCGCCTAGCTGGCCACCTGCTTGAACACCAAGGCCATATTTACCTCCGAGCGATCCGCCCGCATGCATACCTAATACTTGACCGCCTCCTAGCTGCCCGCCAGTATATACACCAAGACCGTGCGTACCCAACATGTGACCTCCAAGATTTAACCCTGCCCCGCTGCCTGCCCCAAAGTTTCCGCCTGCATAAAGACCGCCTAGCTGTCCGCCGAGCTTCCAATATCCAGGAGGATAACTTGTATAATAAGACATAGGGTATGGATAAGTATATTGATAGTATGAAGGAGAACGGGGATCAGTTCTATAATGATGAGGACCTAATGCCATTTCCAAAACCTCCAATCAGATTGATGCTTTAGTTTATGCATCTATAGGGGGGCATGACACTTGGCCAATATGATGAAAAAGGCCAGATATGAAGCTGTATCGTTTTTAATCACATATTTTTTAAGAATATTGTCCTAATATTTCTAAATATTCATATAATTAAGCAAAACACACAGCATTGTTCATTAAAAGAAACAACATCTCTCCTAGTACAGCAAAACCTATTGGAGGTGATTATTAAAAATACGGCCCCTTCAACTTCATTTACTGTGGTGCACCGGTTTAATACCTTATAACTGCGCACGCGGGGAGGAATGTGTATGGAAAAACAGCTGGGTTTTTGGAAACTTGGAACCTTTGGTCTGCAGCACGTCTTAGCAATGTATGGCGGAGCCGTCGTTGTTCCACTCATCGTCGGTCCGGCTATCGGACTAACCGAAGCAGAAGTTGCTTATTTAATCTCCATTGACCTTTTCACATGCGGTATCGCAACATTTTTGCAAGTTGTCGGCAACAAGTATTTTGGCATACGAATGCCCATTATTATGGGGGTAGCCTTTCAGGCAGTTGGGCCAATGATTGCCATTGGTACGATGCAGGGGGTGCCCTCGATTTTTGGTGCGATCATAGCTGCTGGTGCCATTGTCATATTCCTGGCACAATTTATGGATAAGATCATCCCCTTTTTCCCGCCGGTTGTTACTGGTTCAGTTGTTGTCATCATAGGTACATCCTTAATTGGAGCCGCAATGGGAAATATAACCGGGCAGCCGAATGATCCCGGCTTTGGCAGTCTGACCAATTTATTTCTGGCTGGATTAACCCTTCTGATCATCGTCATCTTAAATCGCTTTTTCACCGGCTTTATGAAAGCGATTTCAATACTCATGTCCTTAGTAATAGGAACAGTTGTAGCCGCATTTATGGGGATGGTTGATTTTTCTTCTGTAGGTGAAGCCTCCTGGTTCCATATGGTCACGCCATTCCGTTTTGGGCCGCCTGAATTTCACTTAAGCGCTATTCTCAGCATGACACTTGTCGGCATTGTCAGCATGATGGAAGCTACAGGAGTGTATTTCGCTCTAGCAGAGGTTATTGATAAAAAAATTAATGGAAATGACGTTAAAAAGGGACTTCGTGCTGAAGGTCTTGCACAAATCATCGGTGGTATCTTCCAGGCATTTCCTTATACAACGTTTTCACAGAACGTCGGCCTTATCGCCTTAACTGGCGTCAAGCAGCGGAAAGTCGTTGTTGCCTCCGGGGTGATCTTAGTAACTCTTGGACTGTTGCCAAAGGTTGCTGCCTTGACATTGATTATTCCAAATCCTGTTCTTGGCGGCGCCATGATTGCCATGTTTGGTATGGTTATGGCATCAGGGATTCGCCAGCTATCACATGTAGATTTCCGCAAAACAGAAAATCAGCTTATCGTAGCACTTTCTGTTGGCCTAGGTTTAGGTGTTTCGATTGCTCCAGATGTATTTGCGAATGTTCCGCAAAGTATCCGTATTCTCGTAGAAAATGGTATTGTAACAGGCGGTTTCGCCGCAGTGGCCCTTAACCTTATCCTAAATGGCGTCAAAAGCGGCAGTGGAAGAGATTTGGCCAAAGAGGGTTCTGCACATATTTAGTTATACAGCAAAAACCCCATCTAAGCGATGGGGTTTAATTTTCATTTAAAACATACTAAGATCATAATTTCGCGATAATAACTCCAGGAGTCTAATCCCAGCAATACTGTTGCCTTTGTCATCTAGTGCTGGACCAAAAATGCCTATGCCAAACTTGCCGGGAACCGCTCCCATGATTCCGCCTGACACGCCGCTTTTGGCGGGAATCCCAATTTTTATGGCAAATTCTCCAGATGCATTATACATTCCGCAGGTCACCATAAATGTTTTACAAATTCGCGCAATCTTTTCTGGCATAATCTGCTTCCCATTCACAGGGTCAATCCCGTCCATCGCAAAAATCATCCCGATCCTTGCCAAATCCAAACAATTCATTTCCACCGCACATTGCTTTGTATATAAGTCCAGTAATGACTCAACATCCTCATTAATGGTTTTATGCTGCTTGAGAAAATAGCATAAAGCCCTGTTTAAGTCCGCGGTTTCAAATTCTGATGAAGCTACTTTTTCGTTATATCCAGTATGGGTATTGCCCGTCAATTCCCGGATAAAGCCTAATAACCGATTGAATCGCTCCTCCACCGAATTCCCTGCAATCATATGGGTGACCACAAGGGCCCCTGCATTAATCATCGGGTTGAGCGGTTTGGCCGGAGTCATTGTTTCCAATTTGGCAATCGAGTTAAATGGATCACCTGTAGGCTCCATGCCAACCCGTTTAAATACATAGGGAAAGCCCCTATCCTTCAATACAAGCGCTAAGCTGATAACCTTGGAGATACTCTGTAAAGTAAACTTTTTATTAATATCCCCTGCAGATATACATTTTCCATCAGGATAATAAATAGCTATCGATAAATCACTGGAATTGGCTTTGCCCAATTCAGGAATATAGTCGGCTACCTTTCCTTCCTTTGCACAGTTCCTTGCTTCATTCACTAATATTTTCAGTTCATTACTTGATTGACATGGCATTCATCATCACCATTTATAGTATGGGCGAATCTGATGCCAGTCATTCGAAATGAATAGATTATTAGCTTTGTGCTGACTCACTTTTTGAAAAAAGCTTTGCAATGGAAAATTGTTTGCTTCCATTAACAGCTAAGAATAATGCCATTGCTAAGAATGCCAGGTCTAACTCATATCCCGCTCCTTGTCCATTGCCTAAGAAGCCAGCTGCTAATTTCACCTTAATAATTGCTCCAGCCATAACCAGTACAAACAAGGATGCTACCACTCTTGTTCCTAGACCAAGCACTAATGCAATTCCGCCAACTAATTCTATAACTGCCACAACATAGGCCATAAATCCAGGTATGCCGATGCTGTCAAACCATCCAGCTGTATTTTCAATTCCTCCTTGAAATTTAGCCAGTCCATGTATAAAGAATGTCACTCCTAAAACTACTTGTAATATAATTGCACCAATTTCACTTTTTAAGTTCATTATATTTCTCTCCTTTTTATAAATCTCAATTTCCTATATTTTTAATTCAAGATATAAACCAAAAATTTTTAACTAATTAATTTATTAACCAAACTGCCAAACACTGTGACTTAAATTTCCATATCTAAAACTTCGATGCAGCAACGATGCTTTACGGCTATCATCTGCAGCTCCCATAGCATAGAAAATAGGAATAAAGTGCTCTGAACCATATGGCGGAACTGCGATTTCTGCATGTGGTGCCAAAGAATCGTATTTAAATAAGGATGGCAGATCCCATTTTTGCAGATGAAAGGCTAGCCAGCTATCAAATTCAAGTGCCCATGGATCAGCCTCGCCATGGTCAACCCATTTTATTGCTCTAAGGTTATGCACTGTACCTCCGCTGCCAATAATTAGTACATCCTTTTCCCGTAACACGGTTAAAGCTTTGCCAATGCTGTATTGCTCTTCAGGTGTTAGCCTGGAATTCACTGACATTGAAATGACTGGAATATCTGCGTCCGGATAGAGTAAACGCAGAACAACCCATGCTCCATGGTCTAACCCTCGCTGTGTCTCAATTTCATAAGGTATATTGCTCTCTGCAAATAAACCCTCAATTTCTTTAGAAATTTCCTGATCCCCTTGTGCAGGATATTGGATTTTGTATAAGGCTTCATCAAAGCCGCCAAAATCATAAATGGTGCTATATTGGTCAACCCGGCTTACTTTTTGCGCTCCAGATTCCCAATGGGCACTAAATAACACAATGGCCTTTGGCCTAGGCATTGTTTTGCCTAATTGAGCTAAAAATTGTGTATACTCATTATTTTCAATAGCAAGCAATGGTGCACCATGGGCAATAAATAATGATGGCATCATTTTGCATACCTCCTTGTCTTTTTGTTTATCTTTTTACATCCTCTATGAGCCATTTACGAAAATCTAGATAATTATTTTCAGATACAGTATGTCCAACAGGATAATTTTTAAAGGTAACAGGAAAACCTAATTTTGAAAAATATTCGCTGTTTTCCTTCCCCCAGTCAAATGGCAGAACTTGATCGTATTCTCCGTGTGAAATAAATACAGCTAACATTCCACCTGGATGAATCTCATATTCTTCCTTTACAAACAAGGGGATATATCCGCTTAGCGCAACTACACCCTTTATTGCAGGAAGCGTTAATGCAAGCGACATGGACATAATGGCCCCTTGGCTAAATCCCATCAGATAAAATTGACTTTCATCAATGGGATAATTTTGTGAAGCATACTCAATAAATTGGGTTAATCTATACATTCCCTCGTCAAATACGTCCCGGTGCGGTTTCCCATAGCCCTGAATGGTAAAAAAAGCGTATCCAGGCCCTTGGGTCAGATGGCCCCTTATACTGAAAATATAAAAGGATTCCTCTAAACCATTCACCAGCGAAAGCATGTCTTGTTCATTGCTTCCCATCCCATGCATAACAAACAATGCTGGATACTTCTTACCAGGAATAGCATTCTTTGGGGATCGAAGTTCATAGATCATTGAGGCTTCCATTATGGTGTCCCTCCTTTTTTACTGCGTATTTTATCTAAAAGATTGAATTTTATTTATATAAACAAATGTTTCATACCAAGAAACAAAAACTCAAAAAAAATAAACCGTTGTTTCTAAATATGAATCTTTGTTCTTTTTGAGAATACCACCTTAACTCTAGCATGTCAATTATTTATTTGTTAATATGAAATTAAGTTTTTAAATAAGAAACTTTAGAGGTGCTAAACATGGATATTGGATCTAAGATACGAACGATCAGAAATAGAAAAAAAATTACGATTGCACAAATGTGTGAGGCTACTGGCCTGTCAAAAGGGTTTATCAGCAATGTTGAAAATAACAATACTTCCCCGTCTATCAGCACATTACAAACCATTGCTAATTTCCTGAAAGTTCCATTGCCGTATTTACTGTTAGAAAAAGATGAACATATGACCGTTATTCGAAAAGAAGAAAGGGAATTTACTATCTCAAAAGAACCAGATTTAAAGGTTGAGCATTTAGCAACGAGAGGCGGTCTAAGCTTAAGACTAGTTGAATTTCCCCCTGGCTACTCGACAGGTGAACGAAAAGCACATGAGGGCGAGGAATGTCACTTAGTCCTAAAAGGGAAAATACTTGCAGAACAAGGTGAAGACTCCTATATCCTCGAAGAAGGGGACACCTTCAGCTGGTGTGCAAGCGTCCCCCACTTTGTTAAAAATATCGGGGATGAGACTGCAGAAGTGCTGATTGCGGTTTATACAGAAAGCTAAAATGCCAGGTATCGGGTATGTACCGATGACCTTGTTTCGCGGAATGTCCATTAATATAATAGTGAGTTAAATTTTTACAAAAATTCTTTACTTTGGAATTAAAAGCATTTACAATATATTGTAGTTCGTAATGAACAATATTTTCCAAGGGGGTATGTATGATGAAAAGATTTCAAAAGCTTTACAACATAAATTTCATAGTACAGCCCATGGGAAAAATGTGAGTCTTGTCTTTTATATTTGTGAGATTGTAGCATATATCCATTTTATTATTTGTTCATTCACAACCATGGGCTGCCATTTATCAGTCGATGGTTTTTTATTTCTAGAATGAATGTGTTCTTTGAAAAAATAAACCGTATTCGAGGCGGTTTATTTTTTTTACATTAAAATTGGAGGCGCTGCAATTGGATTTACAAATATTAGGCTGGAATTCATTTTTTGAAGAGGGCTTTAAAGAATACAAACAACAGGGATTTGAGGTTGCCAGAGTTGCTTTAGAGCATAAAAGGCTATATAGAGTTTTATCTGAACACGGAGAGTTATTGGCGGAGGTGTCCGGCAAGCTGCGGTTTCATGCATCAGAACGGCAGGATTTTCCGGCTGTCGGAGATTGGGTTGTGATTAGCGCAAGACCAGATGAACAAAAAGCAACCATTCATGGCATTTTGCCGCGAAAAAGCAAGTTTTCCAGAAAAGCGGCGGGTGATACAACCGAGGAACAAATCGTAGCCGCAAATATTGATACCATTTTTCTTGTTAATGCATTAAATGCTGACTTTAACGTTCGCCGCATTGAAAGATATGTGTTAACTGCCTGGGAAAGCGGAGCGAATCCGGTGATTATTTTAAGCAAAGCTGATTTGTGTGATGATGTACAACAAATGATTCAGCAAGTTGAGTCAGTCGCATTTGGTGTACCCATACACGCCATAAGTGCTGAAAAAAATATCGGAATGGAACAGCTTACCCCCTATTTAGACGGCGGGAAGACCATTGCGCTGCTGGGATCTTCAGGAGTGGGAAAGTCGACAATTACCAATGCTTTTTTAGGCCGAGATAAACAAGAAGTGAAAACCATTCGTGAGGGCGACGACCGCGGCCGGCATACAACAACCCATCGCGAGTTAATCGTCTTAGACAGCGGCGGAATTTTAATTGATACACCCGGAATGCGCGAGCTGCAGCTCTGGGATGCTAATGAGGGCTTGCATCAAAGCTTCTCCGATATTGAAGGACTATTCGAAAACTGCCGGTTTCGAGACTGCTCACATACAAAGGAACCTGGATGTGCTGTTCAGAAGGCACTTTCTGAAGGAATACTGGATGAGAGCAGATATGCAAGCTATGTGAAACTACAAAAGGAGCTTGCTTTTTTGGAACGAAAAAGCAACCAGCGGGCTGCACTAGCTGAAAAAGCCAAATGGAAGCAAATCTCCGGCTTCCAAAAAAAGATTAAGAAAAATAGGTAATTAGCTAAAACAAGTCAGGTCCTCAGTGCATGAAGGCACTGGGGGACTGACTGCTAAACCACGATGATTTAGTTCAATCTAGACCTTTTCATGCTGATAAATATGCTCCACTAATTCTTCATACACTTTCATTGATAACTCCGGATCTGGATCTACGCCTGGTTTCTTCGGAATATTAAACTTAGATAAATCGAAATGATACTTAGGCTTAACATCATGCCTAGCTAACGAAGCCTTACAGCATGATAGAGGACATCCATCAATAGCAATGATATCCCGTCCTGATTTTGCTGTCCTCACAAGCGGTTTAACATCTCCCCCAACACCTGCGATACAAGACATTTCAGCTAATTTTTCCCGGTCCATTTTAATAGCAATCATATTGGCAGATTGTGCTGCCGAAGAGCATCCTGAACATGAGTATACGATAGGTAAATCCGACTTTTTCACTGTGAAGACTCCCTTCCCCCATTTAGAAAATCTGCATTACAAACATCTTGGAGTGATTAACCTCTACTTTACTTGGTTTATTTTCAGAATTCTGTGAAATAAGTCACGATACCTATACATCGCCTAATTTTTCTTGTGTCACAGTGTTATATTTAAAAAATGAAGAAATCAATTTGAGTGTTCGCCTATCTGGGCAATTTGGTCTGACTCATAAATGTGGATTCCGGAGAGCCCGTTTGAGGCTGCGCGGACCATTGCCTTTGCTACAGTTTTGGCATGGATAGGTTTGTATCTCCGAAGCGGTCCCATAAATATAGGCAGAAATTTAGAAACGGATGCTGCTAACCATTCACCAAACCGAAATTCTTGACGGTTTCCAAGCAGCAGTGAAGGGTGGAAGATTTTAAGCGCGGAAAGCCCTTGTGCTACAAGCGATTCCTCAATTTCTCCCTTTACTTTTGTATAGAAAGTACGCGATTTAGAATTTGCCCCCATCGATGTTATAATTAAAAACTCCCTGGTCCCCTGTTCCTTTGCCATTCTTCCCAGTGTTAATGGATAATGGTAATCAACTTTCCGAAAAACTTCCTGGCTTCCCGCCTTTTTTATCGTCGTTCCAAGGGTGCAATACACAACTGCCCCGTTCATATTCACATCGGTTTGCTCCAACTGGTCGAAGTCAATGATAGTTTCCTGAAGTTTTGGATGCTTAATCCCCGTTGACCGACGCACAATGATAGTGACCTCACTGTATGATTGATCATCCAGCAGCAGCTGGACAAGCTCCTTGCCTACTAAACCGGAAGCACCGGCTACAACGGCCTTGTTCACTTGTCAAACACCATCACAATATTCACTAACCCCATCTTTCTTGCAGCCCCTTTCAAAAATTATTAGGTTATTAGGTTAACAAAATTTTATAATATACATATGGTCTATTATTAGTACACACTATTTATATCAAATAAAAAACAGGTGGTCCCATGCATATATTATTCTTCGCTCCCTATTTTAATCAGCCTCGAGGCAATTCAACTACCATAAAGAGGCTTGTTCACTTTTTGCAGCATAAAAATATTAGTACATCCGTCATTCCCTACCTTGAAGATGATAACTGGCATCTTTCCGAAGCAGATATCTTTCATATCTTACATGCTACCCGATTTTTACAATGGGCAAAAGAAAATAATTTCCGGATAAATCGCCCCTACCTTGTGACGATGGGTGGCACAGATATTAACATTGATCTGCAGACAAGGTTAGATGATGATATGTTTTCCTTTTTAAATGATGCTTCTTTTATTACAGTCTTTACAGAGGACGCAAAAGAAAAGGTAAAGCATCTGTTCCCGGGATGGGCAAATAAGACGATTGTGATACCTCAGGGAATTTGGATGCCCTGGACAATATCGCCAATGGTAGACCAACTCTCTCCACACATTCTGCTGCCTGCCGGGTTACGACCTGTTAAGGATGTTTTGCATGTACTTCCCGCACTTGATGGGTTAGCTTCCTATTATCCTGATATGAGTTTCACGATTCTTGGTGCCAAGCTAGATGAAAGTGTCTATCAGCAAGTGCAAAAAAAGATCGAACGATTCCATTGGATGGACTATGCAGGCGTTGTTCCCTATGAAGTGATGAAAGTATGGTACGAAAAAGCACAAATCGTCATTAACACATCTCTTTCTGAAGGCCAATCACTAGCACTGATGGAAGCTATGGCAGCGGAAAGGCCTGTGATTGCTCGTAAAAATGAAGCAAATCTCCAACTGATTCGCCACGGTCAGACAGGCTGGCTATATGAAACGATGGACGAGTTCCAAGATGCTGTTCATACTATAGTCCATCAAGCTGAGTTCCGGAAAAAAGTTATTCAGCAAGCAAGGAATTGGATGTCAGAACATCATTCACCAGAAACAGAAACACTTGCCTATATCCACTTGTATAAACAATTAAATAATGCACTCCGATAAAAACAAAAAGTGATCATCCAATTTTCTTTAGATGATCACTTTTTGTTTAAATAGGCGTTATTGATTGCAATAATTTAAATCCCCTTAGTTATTTTTTAAAGGGATATTTTACTGATCTTCCTATTGCTGCCCTTTCATCATTACGCCGCCGGATCCAGGCATACCATCATGATTGTTCTCAATATTGTCATTTATATTGTCGTGGGGGTTATCGTCACTTTCAAAATAACCACGATTGTTTCTGTTATTATCTATGCCATGATTAACGTTATTGCCGTTTTGGTTCATATCTTGTCTCCCATTCATTAGTCCATTGTTATTATTTTGATTCTCATAACGGACTGGAGAGTAGTTCGTGTTTTGATTTTGCGGTTCATTCATACGATTATTGTCAACACCACATGCAGTCATAAGACCAAGTGAAAGGCCCGCAGTAAGAACTGAAATAACTACCCTGTTTTTCATAAAATTCCCCTCCTGTTGAGTTTTGGTGCAGCAAATTTATTATGCTCCAATTCCTCTTTACATAACTGAATTAAAATAAGGGTGTTATTCCAAATCAGCTTGGATAAGGGAATTTCAGGTTATTCAAGATTATTAAGGAATTTCAATATATAGGAATAACTTCTAGGTATTCAGTTATAAACTGAGGTATAAAGGTATTTTTGTTTCTTTAAACAAAGCAATGGAGGTCATAAATCATTGAAGAAACTAGCTCAATCAATTAAAGAAAAAAAAGTAATTCTATTTGTTGGTTCCGGAGTCTCAAAAAACCTAGGATTACCCACTTATAATGAGTTAGTTGAAGAAATGGCTAAAAAATTGGGATATAGCGCTGAGTTATTTACTGCTTGGGGAAATAATGATTTCTTAATTTTAGCGGAATACTATATGCTTGAAAAAGGCTCTTTAGGTGGACTTAGAAGTTGGATGGACAGGATGTGGCATGATCAAAATATTGATATCGGCCAATCGGAAATCTATAAGCTCATTGTAGACCTTGATTTCCCCTTAATTTATACAACAAACTTTGATAGATGGTTAGAATATGCGTATGACTATTACCAAAAGAATTACATAAAGATAACAAATGTCGGTGACATTGCCAGATCAAAACCTAATGTTCCTCAAATAGTAAAATTTCATGGAGATTTTGATGACGATTCATCCATTGTTTTAACTGAATCCAGTTATTTTAACAGACTGGATTTTGAAAGCTCCCTTGACATAAAATTGCGTGCTGATTCATTAGAAAAGTCCATCCTTTTTATCGGGTACAGTCTGTCAGACATTAATATAAGATATATGCTGCATAAACTGCATAATCAATGGAAGTATTCTAAGAAGGAGAATATACGTCCAAAATCTTATATTTTTTTAGTCGATCCTAATCCCATTAAAGAAAGGATTTTACGCGAAAGAGGTATTATTCCTATCATCTATCATAAAGAAGAAGACCCTGGGATGGCACTGACAAAATTTCTTAGAGATTTATCTGTTTTGGTGGACAGAAGTGAGCCTTATTAAGTCACAACCCTTACATTTTTTTGTTAATCCCCCAATCCAACACCGTATATCAACAAAAAGCACCCCCCGATATGATGAACCCATCATACTTAGGAGGTGCCTTTTTACATATTGAGACAGCCACTCACATGGTGCTGATATCAATAACGAATCGATATTTCACATCTGAAGCTAATACCCGTTCATAGGCTTCATCAATTTGATCGGCTGAAATGACTTCAATCATTGGAGCGATATTATGTTTCGCACAGAAATCCAACATTTCCTGGGTCTCGCGGATTCCTCCAATCAATGATCCTGCAAATGAGCGGCGATGGCCGATTAAATTTCCCACTCTAAGTGATAACGGTTCTGCAGGAGCACCTACGTTGACAAGAGTGCCATCAAGAGTGAGCAGTCCTAAATAGGCATTTAGGTTAATCTTTGCACTTACCGTGTTAATAATTAAATCAAAGTTTCTGGCAAGCTTCTCGAATGTTTCAGGGTCACTCGTCGCATAGTAATGATCAGCGCCTAATTTCAGACCATCATCCTTTTTCTTCAATGTTTGTGATAAAACGGTAACCTCTGCGCCCATGGCATGTGCAATTTGGACAGCCATATGCCCAAGACCGCCCATACCAACAATCGCTACTTTCTTACCCTGACCCGCTCCCCAATGATTTAATGGAGAGTATGTCGTAATGCCTGCACAAAGTAATGGTGCGGCATAGTCAAGCTCAATGTTATCAGGAATACTAAGTACGAAATCTTCTTGTACAACAATATGGGTAGAATAGCCGCCTTGAGTAGGTTCTCCGTATTTGTCAACACCAGCATAGGTTTGGATATTTCCTTTGAGACAGTATTGTTCTTCTCCTTTACGGCAATTCTCACATTCACCGCAGGAGTCAACCATACATCCAACCCCCACCCGGTCACCGACCTTATGTTTTGTTACATTTGGTCCAACAGCTGTAACAATTCCAGCAATCTCGTGCCCAGGTACGAGCGGATAGTTCACGGGACCCCATTCACCGTGAGCTGTATGGATATCTGAATGACATATGCCAGCAAATTTAATCTCAATTAAAACATCATGCAGATCAAGATCGCGTCTTTTAATTTCAGCTGCACGAAACGGTTTATCTGGACCGTCGACAGCACGTGCTTTAGCAGTCACCATAAAAAAACCTCCATTAATTTAAACTTTTCAAGAGAATTTACTTTCTGCAGGGAAACAAAGAAATACTAATGTTTTAATTTTATCCCTTCATTTCTCTTGTAAAACAATGTTAATCCTTATAGTTAACTCGAGGTCAAGCGATTAACTTATCTAATTTTAAACTAAGCAATTACCTTGAAAAAATCGTCTCATAATATTAGAGTTAACTCTAGGTCTATATCTTTCATTAAGAAAGGAGATAAATGGTGAAGACATATTCTATCAGCGAAGCTGCTAAAGAATTGAATCTTACTGTCTATACCTTGCGTTACTACGATAAAGAGGGTCTTATGCCTTTTGTAGAACGTACAGCCGGCGGAACACGAGTTTTTAAAGAATCAGATATCAGCTCTTTAAAAATCATTGAATGTTTGAAATCTACTGGGATGCCTATTAAGGAAATTAAACATTTCATTGATTGGTGTTCAGAAGGCGATTCCACACTGCAGCAAAGATTAGACATGTTTATGGAAAGAAAAGCAAATGTGGAAGCACAAATGGAAGAACTAAAAAAGACAATTGAAATCATCGAGCACAAATGCTTATATTATAAGACTGCGCTGGAAGCTGGAACAGAAGATATTCATAAAAACAAAATATCCATTACTAATTAACATAAAGCATCCTATAAGTTCTATTACTGTTCCCCACGCCATGAGGAGTACCTGGATTTGAGCATTATCTGTGTAGTGGATGTTCAACTTTAAATGTCATCCAGCCTTCTTTATAGTCTGCACAGATACCTCCACCATGCTGCTCCACAATCCTTTTTGCAATCGCAAGTCCAAGTCCTGTTCCTTGATTTTCCTTCCTCAAGTTTTTTTACAAAAAAAGAAATGAACCCTAAATATAGGTTCATTTCTCTTCAGTAAGTTAGGTAGTATTTTACATAACCTTGGATAACCCAATTGTTTTTTCAATAATTATTAAAGCTATGATCGAAATAGCAATAAATATTACAGATATGGCATTTACACTTGGATCAAAAGTTTGCTCTATATAACTGAATGTACGAACGGGCACCGTAACTGTGGATGGTGAGGAAATAAATAAACTAATTGAAATTTCCCCGAAGGATGTAACAGTTGAAAAGACTGCACCAGCAATAATCCCCGGTTTAATTAATGGGAGTGTAACGTTAAAAAACGTTTGAACCGGATTTGCCCCAAGATTCATAGAAGCCAGCTCTAACCGTGGATCCAAATTTGACACACTTACGGCCACTGTTCTTACTACATACGGAAAACAGATAATAATATGACCAATTGCTAAAGCCGTAATGCTTCCATTGATTCCCATCATATTAAATATATATAACAGCGCAATTCCCAGGACAATTTGTGGAATCATTAATGGAGATAACACAAATGATTGAATAGCTTCCTTCCCTCTGAATTGCAGTCTTGCCAATGCATAGGCAGCCATTGTTCCCAGAATAACGGTAAGCGGGGTAACAATAACAAGCAGAATCCCACTTGTAGTTAAAGAGTCCATCCATTGAGGATTTTCAAAAACTGCATAAAACCAATTTAAAGAAAACTCTTTTGGCGGAAATTCCGGGTAGGCCTTTGGACTAAAAGCCGAAAGCCCAATAACAAAAACCGGTAATATCAAAAATAGGTATACTAATATCCCTACCGTCCAAATACAAAAATCAAGCCATTTCAATGGTTTTTTACGATGATTGTTAGCCATGCATTCTCGTCTCCCATCGTTTTAAAACAAGTCCCAGTATTCCTACAAAAATAAAAACTATGACCAATAAACTGATCGACATAGCTGCAGCAAGAGGCAAATTAAATACCTGCATGACTTGTTGGTAAATCGATAAAGGCAAAATTGGCTGCATCCGTCCACCAACCAACAATGGAGTAATATAGCTGCCTGCGGCTAAAGAGAACACAATGATTGCACCAGTGATCATCCCAGGAATCGTCAATGGAAGAGTTACCTTAAAAAAGCTTTGAATACGTCCTGCTCCAAGACTCATAGACGCATTCCGCAAATTAGGGTTTAAATCACTTAAGGAAGTTGCAATCGGGAGAACGGCAAATGGAAGCATCACTTGCACATAGGCGATTATGACAGCTCTCATATTCCATAAAAGAGATAGTGGTTCCCCTATAATATTTAACTTAATTAATATTTCATTGATTAATCCATTTTGTGCTAACAGGACAATCCAGGCAAATGTACGGATAACCACACTAGTTAGAAGGGGTGAAACTAGCATAATATAAAATAGTGCCCTTAGTTTTCTATTAGGTGCTCTTACTAGCAAATAAGCAGCAGGATAGGCAAGTACTAGACAAAGTAAAGTTGTAATTAATGCCATCCAAATGGTAGATATAATTGTTTTTACATAGATTTTAGAAGAGAAAACTTCTATATAATGTGAGAAGCTATAAGTATTGAGAACGGTTAACATACTATCGACATCTCGAAAACTAAGTACAATTAAAAAAATCAATGGCGCTACAAGGAATACACCTAAAAATAATAGAGTTGGAAGAAGCAACAGCCAATGGAAAAGTTGGTTTTTCTTTTTGGAAGATTTCCTCATGCTACTCTCCTGCTTCCAGTGGAATAATGTCTTCTGAATTCCAATAAATGTAGAAAGCATCGCCAGGTTTCGGCAGTTCATTGAACACTGGGTCCGGGGTATGAATGGTGAGCTCTCTGCTGCCTAGTTCAACATTTAGACGTAATGCATTCCCAATATAACTAATTTCTTTTAATTGAACTTTAGCATTATTGACCGTGCGTTCTAACGGGATAAAAGAAATATGAATTCTTTCTGGCCGAAGCATAAACAAGGTTTCACTATCAGATTCAGCTTCAACTTCCAATTGAAGAGGTCTATTTTTAGCTGCCTCAAACTCTTCCGCTTCATATAATACTTTGCCTTCAGGAGCCTCGCTTTGACTGACACTCTTCTTCGCTTTAATTAAATTGACTTGCCCAATAAATTCGGCAACAAATCGGTTTGCCGGGCGACGATACACTTCTAATGGACTTCCTACTTGCTGCAGATGGCCTTTTCCTAATATACCAATCCTGTCGGAAAGACTTAATGCCTCCTCTTGGTCATGAGTAACAAGAATGGTTGTAATCCCGACACGTTGCTGTATATTTCTTAGCTCAAATTGCATTTCCTTTCGCAGCTTTGCATCCAAATTACTTAATGGCTCGTCAAGTAAAAGGACAGATGGCTGAATGGCTATCGCACGGGCGATCGCAACACGCTGTTGTTGTCCCCCGCTCAACTGATGTGGCCTTCTTTCAGCAAATGAAGAAAGCTGGACAAGTGATAGAGCTTCGGTAACTCTTTCCTTGATTTCATTTCGGGAAAGTTTTTTAATTTTTAATCCATATGCAACATTCTCAAAAACAGTCAAATGCGGGAAAAGAGCATAATTCTGAAAAACCATTCCGAGATTCCTTCGATAAGCAGGAAGGCCTGTTACATCATTTCCGCCAATATAAACTGATCCAGATGTAGGCTCCAAAAATCCAGCAATGATGTTTAGGAGCGTCGATTTTCCGCAGCCACTAGGGCCAAGAAGGGAGAAGAACTCCCCTTCCTGAACTTCTAAATTAACTTCTGCAAGCGCCACATTCTCATCAAAATGACGACTTACTTGATCAATTTTAATTTTGCTCATTACTTGCCACCAAGTTCCTGTGTCCAGCGATTTGTCCAATCATTTAATTGTGGGGTAGCCGTTTCATAATCAACCCATTTTAATTGACTATACGCTTGCTCTCCTGTTTGAACTTTTCCCTTTAGAACTTCACTGTATTCAACATTTTTGTTAGTCATTCCATAATAAGACTGCTTCGAAAACTCTCCTTGTACTTCAGGGCTGATAAGATAATTCAGCAATTTATATGCATTTGCTTCATTCGGGCTTCCTTTTGTTATCGCCCAGCTAGCAGCAGCTGCAACCGCCCCTTCCTCTGGGTAAACAAAACCTAAATCCAGACCAGACTCTTGGAGTGCGAAAACACGCCCATCCCAGAAAGGAACGACCCAAGCTTCTCCTCTTTCAAGCAATGTTTGTATAGTTCCGGGATTATCGGGGTATGCCACAATGCTTGGCTTTAACTCATTAAGCTTAGTAAAAGCTGCTTCAACATCTTCTGCATTTTTTTCTTCTCCTCCCAGGGCATTTACAAGACCTGAGAAAAATTGCAGCCCGGCAGAATAACTTGGTGAAGAAATAGCTACATGTCCCTTATATTCAGGGTTCCATAAATCTAACCACTTTGTAGGCTCAACTGGAACAAGGTCTTTCCGGTAAGCAAGCCCAAGCTGTCCCATACTAAACCCAGCTGCATATTGTTTATCATTATATGTCAAACGGTCCTGCACTGAAGGATAAAGATCCGCTAAGTTTGGAACCTTTTCCTCATCAAGCGGAAGGAGCAAATCGGCAGCAACAGCACGTTGGATGGTATCTGGCTGCAAAATCAATAAATCATACTGTGGATTTTTGCCGTTTGAAGCTCGTAACTTTGTAAACCACTCAGCATCTGCTCCAGCTACAACTTCCACACTTACCCCAGTTTCTTCTTTGAATTTTTCAAGGCTTGGACGAATCTGTTCTTCCCAAGCACCCCCATATACACCGACAACTACTTGATCTGTTTCTTTTGGTTCTTCGCTATTGTTAGCAGACTCATTCTCGTTTCCAGCACCTCCGCAAGCTGTCAGTAAAAGCGCCATTACGATTGAAATAATCAAAGCTAATGAAAGTTTATTCTTTTTCATTGTCACTCACCCCATCAATGTCTGTTAATTTTAAAAAGATTTTCTCTACTGTTTCACGGCTAAGTTCCTGATCAGCATCAGCAAAATACTGATGAATTAAGTGTTTATAATGAGAGCGCTGATTGGCCGGAAGCCTTAAGAGCAATTTAGCCAAAATCGTGCTTGCTTCTGGTGACCACACAGCTTCATATCTTTCTCTTGCCGAACCAAAATCCCAGCCAGACTGTTTTTCTTTTGCCATCGTTTTACGCAAATTTTCTGTTTCATCTTTATTCAATTTAAATGTCCCAGCCGAAGTTACCATGATGACTACACCGTATTGTTTTTTAGCTAGATCAATACTTAACAATCCTGATTTTACTTCTTCTACGACAAGTTCAGGAACCCGTTCAAGAGGATTTCCCCATCCTCCCCCGCCTGGAGAAGTAATGCTAACAACTTGTCCTTTTTCAGGACGCAAAATCTCAATTTTCGGCAACTGTCTTTCATTCTCTGTATCTGGGTTAAGTCTTACGTATCCATGAGATCCTGCTTGTCCTCCTGCCAGCCCCCACGGTTGGAAGCGAATTCTTTCCATTCCACGAGCTGTTACGATGGATTCAGGTTTAACGATTTCAAAATCGAGCTGAATCGCATGACCGCCCCGATGTAATCCCGCTCCAGCAGTGTCCTTCAAAATTTCGTATTTTTTTACAAAGATGTCTATATGCTGTTCAAGACTTTCAATTGGGGTATTTTTTAAAAAGCCTGAAGCATGGTCGATTCCATCAACACCATCCATATCAAACTGGCCTCCGCCACCGCCGCCCATTGGTTCAACCACAGCTATTTTTCTTGAACCAGTTGATTCATCAGGTGTGGATAAGACGACTATCGCAGACTGACCGGCACCAGCGGCAGGAACCATATCCGGTAAAGCTTTGGCTAATGCACCTAAAATGACATTATACATTCTCATAGTGATCGAATGACGGATCCCGACTGCAGCTGGATATTCCGGATTAACTAATGTTCCTTTTGGGGCAATTACCTCTATCGGCCTTGTTATCCCACCATTTACTGGAATAAATGGATCTGTACTAATGATATAGTTAATTAACCCTTGATATAGAAAGGAATGTTTACTTCCATTTGTGACAAGATTAAAGGCTGTTTCAACCTGGGGATCACAATCAGAAAAATCTAAAGTGATTTTTCGATCCTTAATAGTGACGGTGACCGCAAGACGAATGGGAACATCAGAAACCATATCATCATCCAAATAATCAGCAAAAGAGTAAGTTCCATCAGGGATATCACGAATAATATTCCCAGCTCTCATCTCCGCTTGTTCAAGCAGGTCCTCCATCCCATCCTTTACTGCACCAACGCCAAATTTCTCCACCATATCCAGCAAGCGAATTTCCGCAGTGTTCACTGCAGCAATCATCGCATTGATATCCCCATAATTTAAGTGGGGTACTCGGCTATTGGCATTTAAAAAGGCTACAACCTCTTTATTCTCCTTTCCTGCTTTATATATTTTTACAGGAGGAATTCTTAGCCCTTCTTGGTGAACATCTGTTGCAGTAGGTGAAATGCTGGCAGGGACAAGTCCACCGACATCACTTACGTGAACAAACGCCCATGCGTAGCTAATGATTTCGCCACCTTTAAATATAGGTTTAAAAACATGAACATCAGGTAAATGTGTCGCTAACCCATCCGTTGTATAAGGATCATTTGTTATAACAATATCACCCGGTTCAAAAGGTCCGCATGCTTCAATTGCACGTTTTAAGCTTAGGCCCATAAAAATGGTTACTCCAACCGTTTTAGGATATACATAAAATTCCCCATCTGGAGTTGCTAAAGCAGTGGCAAAGTCTGCTGACTCTTTAACAAAAGTCGTAAAAGAGGTCCGTTCAATAACATGCCCCATTCCAGAAGCAATTGCATTAAAATAACTTCTTATTATTTCTAATTGTGCGGGATCCGTGCGCATTATTGTTCACTCTCCATTCGCGCGATGATTAAGTTTCCTGCAGCATCTATTTCTCCAAACCAATCAGGGAGAATGACAACTGTTGTATCATCCTGTTCTACGATAGCAGGACCTGCCACACGCTGTCCGTATGCTAAATCTGTTCGCAAATAAATTCCAGCAACATATTCTTTTCCTTTAATCATAATTTTTCTATTTGAGGTAACAGCTGGTACTGTAGTCTCTTCCTTTAATGATTCCCTAAATTCTGGTTTCGGTGTATGACCAATAATCCGGACACGTAAGTTTATAATTTCTATACTTGTTTTTGGATCACTGTGTCCATACTGCTTCTGGTGAATTTGATGGAATGCATCCTTTATTTCTTGAAAACCTTGCTGGTCAAGCCACGAAATCGAAATTGGCAACTCAATTTCGTAAGCTTGTCCTTTGTATCTTGCATCCAATGAGTAATAAATAGATGTCCCTTCTAATATAGAAAGTTCTTGCTGCTTTATCCATCGTTCAGCATCTATTGAGAGGCGAGTAAAATCTGCTTTTAACTCGTCCGCTGTTAGTTCTTCAAGTAGATCCTGACGGGATGAAACAGCATCATAAATGAAATCCGAAGTTAATGATCCTAGCGCACATAAGGTACCCGGACTTGGCGGGACAAGAATATTCTTCGCTTGAATTTCTACCGCTAGGAAGTTAGCGATCACAGGTCCAGCTCCGCCGAATGCCAGCAAGCTAAATTCCCGCGGGTCAAAGCCTTGCTGTTCCATCACACTGCTAAGCTCTGTATACATATTCGCTACAGCAACTTGAATGATCCTATCTGCCGCTTCCTGAACACCGGTTTTTAAATACTCTGCAATTTGGCCAAGTGCCTTTTCGGATTTTTCCGGGTACAGTGGAAGATTTCCAGCAGCAAAACGATCCGGATTCAAGTATTGACAAACAAGAAATGCATCTGTTAAAGCTGCTTGATTTCCTTCACCATAGCATGCTGGTCCAGGACTTGAACCCACTGACTCTGGGCCAACCTTAAGCATTCCACCATTATCAATCCATGCGATAGAACCTCCACCGGCACCGATTGAATAGATGGCAACGGATGGAATCATAATTGGTATGCCAGCAATTTCATTTGTTTGAGTAAATGTTGCCTTTCCTTGCTGAATAATCGAGATATCGGCACTTGTTCCACCAACATCAAACGTAATAACGTTCTCAAAACCTGCAGATTCAGCAACCCTAATAGACCCAATTACCCCTGCGGCTGGTCCAGAAAATAATGTTCGCACAGGAGCAGCCCCCGCTGTTTCAATATCCATCAGTCCCCCGTTAGATTGGGTGATAAACGGGATGGCTTTAAGTCCTTCCTTGGAAAGCCTTTCTTTCAATGTATCAAAGTATTTTTTCACATTTGGCTGAATATAAAGATTAGCTGATGCCATAACCGTGCGCTCAAACTCACGCATTTGTGCCCATAGTGCAGATGCCATAATAACATCTAACTCTGGGGCCCTTTCCTTTACTCTTTCAAAAGCCATTTTTTCATGAATTGGGTTTTTATAGCTGTGCAGAAACGAAATGACAATCCCCTGAATTCCTTCCGAGACCGCTTGATCCACTGCTGTATCAATTCCTTCTAAATCTAAAGGCATTCGCTCTGATCCATCATGAAGCATTCGTTCTTTGATTGGAAAAGTATACTTTCTTGGTATTAATGGCTCTGGCAGCCTCGAGCGAAAATCATATGGGACTGGCAGTCTCAGTCTTTGCAGTGAGAGAATATCTCTAAACCCTTCTGTTACAAATAAAGCTATTTTTGCTCCTTTTCGTTGAAGCAAAGTATTTAATCCTATGGTCATTCCATGAACAAAATAGGATATCTGTGCCGGTTCTATCCCATCTTTATTCAATAGGGCCAGCCCATTTGAAATCCCTTGAGCAGGGTCATGTGGGACAGTCGGAGTTTTATAATTAAAAAATTTGCCGGTCTCCGCATTTAACAAAGTTAAATCAGTAAAGGTTCCTCCAATGTCTATACCTAACCGGTATTGATTTTTACTCACGTAAATTGCTCCTAACTTTTGTAATTTTTTATTCTGAATTTTGAACGTATTTAATTATACTATACCGATAGGATTAATTATAGTCTAAATTCAATCGGTTCTGAAACCAATAATTAGGTGGTAGTGGCCGCAAGTTTTTTGCAAAAAAAAAAAGAAATGAACCCTAAATAATAGGCTCATTTCTTTTCAGTAAGTTAGGTGGATTAAATTAACCTTACTTTCACCATTCCTTCAATCTGATTGATATTTTGCTCTAGGGAAGAAGCTACTTCCTGGTATACAGCATTATCAATATCAATAATTGTGTAGGCATAATCGCCGCGGCTTCTGTTTACCATGTCTGCGATGTTTAGGTGATAACTAGATATTGCAGATGTAATTTTTCCAACCATATGTGGAATGTTTTGATGGAAAGCCGTAACACGTTTTTTCCCTGTATATGGAATGGCAGCATTCGGGAAGTTCACAGAGTTTTTGATGTTACCTGTCTCAAGGAATTCCTTTACTTGGTGAGCTGCCATGATCGCGCAATTTTCCTCAGATTCAACTGTAGAAGCTCCGAGGTGCGGAGTTGGGATGACGTTTTTCATCTTCAGTACATTTTCATTTGGGAAATCTGTCATATACTTGCCTACTTTTCCACTTTCAAGTGCAGCAGCCATATCGTTTTCATTCACTAATTCACCGCGAGAAAAGTTCAAGATATAAACATCATCCTTCATTAAGCTAAAAGTCGCTTCATTAAACATCCCTCTTGTATCATCTGTTAATGGAACATGGACAGTTATATAATCAGATTCAGCAAATAGCTGTTCGATGGTCATCGCCCGCTGGACTTTACGAGATAGCTTCCAGGCAGTATCAACAGAGATAAATGGGTCAAATCCAATGACATCCATATCTAACTCTATCGCATCATTCGCTACAAGAGCTCCAATGGCTCCTAATCCAATAACGCCTAGAGTTTTACCCTTAATTTCCTTTCCAACAAATTGCTTTTTGCCAGCTTCAACAAGCTTTGGAACTTGATCACCTTCGCCCTCTAACGTCTTAACCCAGCTTACTCCGGCAAAAAGGTTGCGAGAGGCTGCCATTAATGAAGTCAGTACCAATTCTTTTACTGCGTTGGCATTGGCACCTGGGGTATTAAATACAACAATTCCTTGCTCCGTGCATTTTTCGACTGGAATATTATTCACGCCCGCTCCTGCCCGGGCAATGGCCTTTAGTTGAT
The DNA here is from genome assembly GCF_058792595.1 of Cytobacillus sp. MT66. Taxonomy (NCBI): domain Bacteria; kingdom Bacillati; phylum Bacillota; class Bacilli; order Caryophanales; family Bacillaceae; genus Cytobacillus; species Cytobacillus sp. MT66. Next base: position 141,679 of record NZ_JBXAFB010000004.1, on the reverse strand, counting down.
TGCCAAATTCCATTGCATGCATATTAAAGCTGCGTACAACAATGGCATCAGGGTTCTCACTGTCATTATCGATGGCGAAGTTGTCTGTTTTAAAAACTTTTAAACCGCTTTCTGCAATGTTATTTAAAGTCTTTATCGTTTTTATTTTATTTACCGTTGTTGTGCTCATTTTCATTCTCCTCGTTATCGTATATTTTCAAATTAGGAATCTAACAAAAATAAAAAGAGACTGGTGTTCACCAATCTCATCAAAAAACAAATAAAATAACAAATAAAATAATAAATTTGTTATTCTTCTGTCCTTTTGCCTGAGATTTTGAACCCTTCGGCGCTGCAGTTAACCTGCAGTCTCTCCAGAAGCCGCTCCTGTCATAGTGTGACCCATAACATTCAAAGCCTTCTTCATATTTAGTTTAAAATAATGTAAGAATATTAATAATAAAATAATTACGAAAATCTGTACTTATACAATAATCCAATTTTATCACTTTATCAACCATTAATTTTGCAGCCATCCCCTCCAATAAACAGAAAGAGGCAAGGGATAAATCCCTTACCTCTGCCCAGGCGAACGGCTAATCGATACTATGTGCTCCCCCACGGTTATCCGTTTTCGCCAGTTACACATAGCCTTTAAATTGATTTCATCATATCAGATTATTTATAAATCTTCAACCAAAAATTTTTGCAAATACGCGGAGATCTCTTGTTTTGGAATAATCGGGCATCATATTTTTATAATACTTTTAAAACCTTTATCCTATCTGACTTATATAATTCTTTAGAAACATCTTTGTTCTTAAGTTTTTCGTATTGGTGAAAAATTCATCCGGGGTTCCTTCTTCGATGATTTTGCCGTCTGCCATGAAGATGATGCGATCTGCTACATTCCTGGCAAACGCCATTTCATGTGTTACGACGATCATTGTCGTATTTTTCTTAGCCAATTCCTTCATGACATGTAACACTTCTTCAACTAATTCCGGATCTAATGAAGAAGTTGGTTCATCGAATAAAATAACATAGGGGTCTAACGCAAGTGCCCGAGCAATACCTACTCGCTGCTGCTGGCCACCGGAAAGAGAAGCAGGATAGCTATTTTCTTTGTTAGATAGCCCGACCTCAGCAAGAAGGTTTTTCCCAATTTCCTTGGCTTCGTCTTTTTTCATTTTTCTTGTAACAACGAGTCCTTCCGTCACATTTTCTAATGCCGTTCTATGTTTAAAAAGATTATAGTGCTGAAAAACCATTGCTGTTTTCTTTCTTAGCGAAAAAACATCCTTATTGTTGAGATTTTCAGCATCTACTTTTGTACCATCAATTTGAATCACACCTTTTTGAGGCTGTTCGAGAAAATTTAGACAGCGTAAGAAAGTAGATTTCCCTGACCCAGAGGGGCCGAGAATCGCAATCACTTCTCCCTGATTGATCTCAAGATTAATCCCTTTTAAGACGGCATTTTCCCCATAGCTTTTGTAAAGATTTTCAATTCTAATCATTGCCATCCTCCTATCTATAAGGCTTTTCAACTTGCCATTCTACTTTGGATTGGATATAGGTGAAAATAATGGTTGCCGCCCAATATATGAGCCCGACTGCTAAAAATGCTTCTAAAAACTTATAGGTAGCCGCTGCTTCAAGCTTTGCATGTGCTAACATATCCGTTACACCTATCGTGAAGGCAAGTGATGTTTCCTTAAATAGAATGATAAAATAGTTGCCTGTTGGCGGTATGGCAATTCGGGTTGCCTGTGGAAGAACAACCCTAGTAAAAGTTTGCCAGCGTGTCATACTCACAGAAATCGCTGCTTCAGTTTGCCCTTTATCCACTGCAGTAAAGGCCGAACGGAAAACTTCAGATAGATAGGCTGCATTTCTTACACTCAATGCTAATATCACTGCCGTTACTGCATCCATCGTACTCATGGAAGGGAAAAGCTGTGGGAGTCCGAAATAAAAAATAAAGATTTGGATTAATGAAGGGACCCCTCTAAAATAGGAAATAAGCATAAGGGAAACTGGATAGAGCACTTTGACTTTATTTTTAATAATAATGGCAAACAACACACCTATTACTATTGCAAGAATAAAGGAAAAAACCGTCATATATAGAACGATTGGCAAATATTTAAGTATACTGGGAATCAGTTCTACCATATAACTAAAATCAAAATTCATGTTGACACCACCACCAATTTCTCCCGATCTTTTTTTAAATTAATAACCGATAGTTTCATAACTTATGGAGTTGTAAAATCAATTTCACTCCACTTATCTGAAATTTCCTTTAACTTCCCTGAATCTTTTAATTCCTGAAGTGCTTTATTAAACTCTTCAATAAATGCTTTGTTCTCCTCAGTTTTTACAAATGGAAAGGCATGGTCTGTAGAAAAAACAGGTTCATCCGAAGCAAGCTTTAAAGGCAAACCCTCCTTATCTATTCTAGAAACTGCTGTAATTTTGCTATCAACAAAGGCATCCAATCTGCCTAATGCCACTTCACTATATGTGCCGCTTACATCCTGATATGGTTTGATGTTTATTTCATTGCCATTCTCTTCATTCCATTTCTGTACAAATTCGTGCATATTATTTCCAAGTAAGACCCCTGCATTTTTTCCCTTCATGTCTTCAAGTGATTGGATATCATTTCGGTCATCTTTCACAACTAAGGTAACCCCAGAATATGCATATGGATCAGTAAAATCATACTTAGCTGAGCGTGTCTCCGTGATCGCAATTAAGTTTGCAATTGTATCAATTTTGCCATTATCCATCATTCCAAATAAACCAGCAAACTCAGCAACGGTCCATTCTACTTTATAGCCTAATTTTTCCCCTACTGTTTCTAACACCTCAACATCATAGCCTTCTAAATTTCCATCTTTGCCTTTAGAGACAAATGGCGGATAAATACCTGATGTTCCTACTCTTAAAACCTTCTCTTCACTAGACTTATCACTAGATCCATCTTTTGAAGTTGCAGCTGTGTCGTCATTCCCGCATGCAGCAAGTAAAAACAGTGTCAATAGTAAAAATAAATTAAGGGCATTGAATCGATTTTTTTTCATTTTTCTCAGTCACCTATCCTTCAAATTTTGTTTTAAAAAAGATCACTTTTTTCAGCGTCAAGAGGTATCACTAAATATAGATTTTCCAATCAAATTACTTGGATTTATTCCCTAAAAAAAAAGCGTTTTATTTACAGTAATCCCATCATTTAAATAGGGTTTATATGTAAAAATAAAAACATTCCTTCCACATTCAGAATGCATGAATTAATGTTTATACCCTTGTCTATGATGTAAATTACCTGCCAGTCTCTTGGCACCAACTCCTTCGGGCGATAGCTGAGACTATTTCGTGCCAATCCCACATCCCTTATGAAAAAGAAATTTTCCTCATAATTATCCGACTTTATTGAAAATTATTTGTATTTAGGATAGTACAAAATTAAAGATTGTGCAACAAATAATTTTGGAAGATCTTAGTGAGGATGCCTAGAATCGTGATATCAAATGAAAAGGCTCGAAATTAGATCGAGCAAATAAAATATAAACTTGTATTTACAATTTGTGCTTCACTTATAAATGATCGTTTAATTAACATACCCCTCCTGCAAATTACCCGTGTATTTATTCCTGATACATACAAATTTACCAATTCTAAAGATAAGTATAATTAATCAATTTACAACCAAGGACCGAAATCTCTATTCCTATTTACCTGGTATTCAAAAAATTTACACTATCTTAAAATTTATTTTGCTATATTTTTTTAGAAGCTATTACAAAAAAATATAGAAGGATGCGTGTTAAATGAAATTTAGAATCAGAAACAGGGGCAAGAAAATATTGTCCAGTACACTTGCAATTACTGTGTTAGCCACGCCATTTTTGTCTGGGAATGCCATGGCTGCAACTCCATCTAAAGGCAAGGTCCAATCACAAGTTGAGCTTCGCATCATGGAAACAACTGATGTTCATACAAATCTATTAAGCTTTGATTACTACAAAAATAGTGCAGCTCCCAAACTTGGATTGGCTAAAACTGCAACTCTAGTTAAAGAAGCAAGAGCAGAAGCAAAAAACTCTGTACTTGTGGATAATGGTGATCTTATACAAGGGAATCCTCTTGGTACATACAAAGCCAAAATTGATCCTTTAGAGGAAGGAGAGATACATCCGGCTATCAGTGCCATGAATTTAATGGGCTATGATATGGCGACACTTGGAAATCATGAGTTCAACTACGGGTTGGAGTATCTAGACGAAGTATATGATGATGCCAACTTCTCTTTTGTAAATGCAAATGTATATGTAGATGATCACGATAATGACCCAACTAATGATATTAATAAATATACCCCTTACAAAATTGTGAATAAAAAAGTTAAGGATGAATCTGGGAAAACAAATGTCATTAAAATTGGATATATCGGATTTGTTCCTCCGCAAATTAATGAGTGGGATAAATCTAATCTTGATGGAAAGGTCATAACTAAAGGCATCGTGGAAACAGCTAAAAACTATATTCCTGTGATGAAGGAAGCAGGAGCAGACGTCATTATTGCATTAGCCCACTCAGGTTTTAGCGGAAATGAAGCAAATACCGAAGATACAGTCTATGCTTTAAGTAAAGTACCGGGTATTGATGCGATTACATTTTCACACACTCACAAAATCTTTCCAGCAAATAATATAGACAGTCTAGATACATTATTCAAAGGTGCGGACGGACAGCCTCTCCCTGGAGTAGATAACGAAAAAGGAACGATTAACGGTGTTGCTGCTGTACAAGCTGGATTTGGCGGCGGATCATTAGGAATTATTGATCTTTCCTTACAAAAAGTAAAAGGAAAATGGTCTGTTTCTCATTCCCAATCCTCCACAAGACAAATAGAATCGGTTCAACCTGACCAAGCAATTGTTAATGCTGTAAAAGAGGATCATGAAGCTACATTAGAATATGTTAATACACCAATTGGAACGACAACGGATGACATCTATAGCTATTTCGCGCTTGTACAAGATGATCCATCCATTCAAGTAGTTACAAACGCACAAAAATGGTATGTCGAAAAATATATCGAGTTAAATAAGCCAGAATTAAAGGATCTTCCAATTTTATCAGCTGGTGCCCCTTTTAAAGCCGGCCGTAACGGTGTTGATGAATATACAGAAATCAAAAAAGGTGATTTGACGATTCGCAGTGCTGGTGACTTATATCTTTATGACAACACTTTAAAAGCCATTAAAGTTAAAGGTTCGGATGTTAAAGAATGGCTTGAAATGTCTGCCGGTCAATACAACACCATTGATCCTTCAAAAACAACGGAACAGCCGCTAATAAACCCTAGCTTTCCAGTATATAATTTTGATGTCATTGATGGTGTAGAATATCAAATTGATGTAACAAAGCCTGCTAAATATGCACCAAATGGGACACTTTTAAACCCGGATTCAAGCAGAATTGTGAATCTTACCTATAATGGGGAACCAATCGATCCTGAGCAAGAGTTTATAGTGGTGACTAATAATTATCGTGCTGGCGGCGGAGGGAATTTCCCTGGAGTAAAGGGCAGTGAATTAGTAGTCGATTCAGCCGATGAAAACCGTCAAATTTTAATGAACTATATTTCTGAGCTTAAAGAAATTACCCCGACAGCAGATGGAAACTGGTCTATTGCTCCAATCTCCGGAAATGTGAATGTTACGTTTACGACTTCACCAAAGGCAGAGCAATATATTATGGAAGAAAGCTCATTCTCTTACACTGGAAAAACTGATTCAAAAGGCTTTGGAATCTTTCATTTTAACTTGAATAGCCAATCGGACAACGATCCATTAAAGGTTCAGCTTTTAGGAGTCAATGATTTACACGGACAGTTAGATACGGTTACAAAGGTTGGAGATTTATCGGCTGGGCATATTGAGTACTTAGCAGCGGCATTAAAACAAGAAGAAGCCACAAATCCTCATACACTTCTTTTACATTCAGGCGATATGATTGGCGGAAGCCCATTAATTTCTGCTCTTTTCCAGGATGAGCCTACCGTTGAAGTATTAGAGAATATCGGTTTTGATGCAGGCACATTCGGAAATCATGAATTTGATGAAGGGATTGATGAACTGCTCCGTATGATGAACGGTGGAGATCATCCAAACGGAACAGCTGGCTATGATGGAATGAACTTCCCGCTTGTGGCAGCAAATGCTTATGATACAAGAAGCGGAAATTTAATTGCGGATCCTTACACCGTATTCACAATTGAAGGTGAAAAAATTGGTGTGATCGGAGTGGTAACTCAGGAAACGCCTAATATGATTGTTAGAAAAGGAAACGAAACATTAAAGATTACAGACGAAGTGGAATCCATTAACAGGTATACGGAAGAATTAAAGGGACTAGGCATTGAAGCCATCATCGTCCTGGCACATAATCCAGCTATCCAAACAGGTTATACTGATTCATTCGATGCAAGCAGAATTGCCGAACAAATTGATGATGAAGTAGATGTTATCTTTTCTGCACACAATCATGTAAAGGTAAATCGAGTGGTGGACAACAAATTAATAGTCCAAGCCTATTCTTATGGATCTGCTTTTTCTGATGTAGAGGTTGAAATTGACCGCGTTACTGGGGATATTATTAATAAATCAGCAGAGATTAAAACAGTTTACCAAAAGGACTATACGCCAGATCCAGAAGTTGCAGCGATTATGAAAAAATATACAGATAAGGCCGAGCCAATTAAAGCAACCGTTGTTGGGCAATCTTCCTCTACCCTTGAAAAAAGTTATCCCACAACAGCTAATGAAATCGGGGATTTCGCTCTTGGAAATCTCATTGCAGATGGTATGAAAGCTGCGATGAACGCAGATTTCGCTATGATGAACGGCGGCGGTGTAAGATCTCCATTAGAAGCTGGTGAAGTTACATTTGGTGATTTATTTGCCATTCAGCCGTTTGGTAATGTGTTAAATAAAGTAAAACTTAGCGGAGCAGATATAGAAACAGTGTTAAATAACCAGATTACAGATAGAGGTCTTGACTTCCATATCGCTGGCTTTAAATACACTTATACTTATGACAGCACAGCTAAAACAGGCAAGGTTGCAGACATCTTCTTACCAGATGGAAGCAAGATTGATAAAGCGAAGGAATACACGGTGGTTGTCAACAACTATATGACCGGAAACCTTAAATATGGGATTGGAGCTCTTTCTGCTGATATAGAAGTTGGTCCAGTTGATGTAGATGCAACCGTTGATTTTGTAAAATCATTACCTTCTCCTTTTGAATATAAGTCTGAAGGAAGAATTCAAAAAGTTAATTAATGAACAGAGAACGGGGCTGTCTAGAAAGTAAGTATCGACTAACTTTCTAGACAGCCCCCTTTTTTATTTTTTGCGCTGTTTAATTTGGCCGTTGATTTCAGCGCCAATCAACTAAGCGGTTAAATTCAACATTAAGCTTTAACACAGCCGTTATATATAGAATTGGTTTAAGAATTCGACGATATACCTATTAACATCTTCATTGGCCTCTTGTTGTACATAATGCCCTGAACCTGGAATAATAATTTTATCCTTAATATTGGGTACATATTGGTTCATCGCCTCTAGGCCTCGTTTATTGAATCTTGTAGCAGTGTCTAATTCTCCGCCAATAAAAAGAGTAGGCTGTATTACTTTTCTTTGACTCTCTTTCTCCAAATCTGCCCAATCATAATCTACATTTCTATACCGATTTAAAGCTCCAGTAAAACCGGTTAGTTTAAAATTATTAACAAAATAGGTTAAATCTTCTTTCTGTAACCACTTCGGCAAGGATTGAGGGTCGGGAATAGGATCTAATAATGTCGAGTCTTTCGGCAATTGCGCTACTAACTTGGCTGGCAATTCGTCAGGTGCATCACCTGAAAGTCCATAATAAATACGTCGCAACGAAGTTTCTATATCATTTTCTAATTCTGATTCTGCAATACCCTCTTCTTGAAAATACATAAGCCAGTTAAAAGAAGACGAGTTCTTTTTAATCAGCTCTGTTAATGGCATAGGGGGTCTTGGAGAAAATGGCACACTCAATGTTATTAATACATTGAATCTTTCAGGGTGCATTTGTGCACAAGTCCAAGCAATATTAGCACCCCAATCATGCCCAACAAGTGCAACTCGATCTAAATTTAATTCATTCAATAATTGAACAATATCCTCCACCATGTTTCTCATACTATAAGAACGTACATTTTCAGGGACGCTTGATTGTCCGTATCCTCTTAAATCAACAGCAATAGCCCGATAACCAGACTCAGCTAAATATGGTAATTGATATCTCCATGAATACCATAATTCTGGGAAACCGTGTAAAAACAGTACAGGCTTTCCCTTTCCATATTCTACAATATGCAAATCAATGCCATTCGCATGTACAATGCGTTCTAACATTTTATTCATAAGACGATAACCCCTATTTCAGCTATATTTTATAAAAATAGTAAGATGAATCACTATTTACTTTTAAGCAGATTCTCATGCTTTGAAAGAATGACCCATTCAACAATCGCCATATTCAGTACAAGACCTGCCCATATGTTTATATTTAGAACCTCGTCGATCATCAAATCTCTTCCACCTGGCAATATGAATCTATTAAAAGCGGCATATCCCAGAAGAAGAACTGGGACTAGTAAACGAGCACTCACCGCAACCAAAGTGATGCCAAAGCTTCGTATTATCCATTTTCGATGTTCATTAAAACGCCTTTTTACAGCTGCGTGATAAGCCTTCCAAGTTGTAAATAACCACAATACTGTTAACACGAAAAAAGCCATCGCCTTTGTAAAACTTTCAGTATAAAAGAACAAAACCAGCCCAAGAATTCCGCTAATGAAAATGCTAATGACGTATATTCTTCCAATATTCCGATGAACCCCTGGATGGCTAAGACGAATATGGTCTATAAACTGAAAAAATCCAGTTATTAAAGCAATAAAGGCAAATATAATATGCGCAACAAGTGCCGGATATTGAATAGCGGTTGATGTAATGTCCACACGACTTTTAACTGGATCTAAAGTGAAATAAGGATACATAAAAGGAACCATAACCCCCATTGAAACAATGGCCAAAATCCACCAGCTCTTTTTCTGCTTGATCATTTATTTTTAATCTCCTTGTTATCCCACACTATGTTTTTCGAAAAAGTGATGGCTGTTCCTAAATACTAGTGTTCCAATGTATACTGTCTAGGACTTTTCACTGGATCTTTTTTTACCTTTTAGTGTCTCTTTAATTTCGTAAAACTCTTCACCTGTAATTTCTCCTCTTGCTAGTCGGCTTTCAAGGATAGTAAGAGCATCACTTTGATTGTGATAACACATTCCTCCCCTTTTTCTCCAAAAAATCATGTTTGTAATAAAAAATCCTATTATTATTAAAAAGAAAACTAAGCCAAATGGAAAGAAATATCCCCAATGGTACATATTAAATCATCTCCTTCATTATTTTAAAATCTCGTTTACCAGGTACAGCTCTATAACATCGGAACCCAGAATAGGGAATGGGCTTTTGCCCTTGCCACTACTTTTACTATAACCAAGGAAAATGAACTCCTTCTAAAGGATGTATAAACAATCTATAAACTAATATAACCTTCCCATTAACAGCCACAATTAAAAAACACCCAATCTTTTTAGACTGAGTGTTTTGATCAATGAAGATAAGAATCCATGGACATTTTATCCCTTAAAACGATATCCTGACCCCCAAATTGTTTGAATGTACTGTGGGTTGGCTGTATCTTTTTCTATCTTTTTACGAATCTTTTTCACATGAACAGTAACTGTGGCATTATCACCTACAGAGTCAAGCCCCCATATCCTTTCAAATAATTCCTCTTTTGAAAATACTTGATTTGGATGTTTCGCAAAAAATGATAGTAAATCAAATTCTTTTGTTGTCAGGATAACTTCCTTCCCATCAATAAAGACCTGCCTTGATGCCATGTTTATTTGAAGCCCTCTTACATGAATTTCATCTTTCGAAGGATCCGCCTGGGTTAATCGCTCATACCTGTCAATATGGGCTTTTACTCTGGCTACTAATTCACTTGGGCTGAAAGGTTTCACAATATAATCATCTGCACCTAAGCCAAATCCGCGTACTTTATCAATATCTTCATATTTAGCAGTAACCATCAGAATGGGAATATTCGTCTCTTTTCTGACCTGTCTGCAAATTTCAAATCCATTTATATTTGGAACCATCAAATCAAGTAAAATCAGATCAAACTGCCGATGTAATGCAGCATCAAGACCTAGGCTTCCATCCGCAGCAATTTCCACCTGAAAGCCCTCAATCTCAAGATAATCTCTTTCTAAAGCAGCAATACTTTGATCATCTTCAATAATCAATACTTTTTTGTTCATCCTTTTCATCCTTTTGTTTTTTTAAGGGTAAAGTGAACACAAAGTCCGCCTGTTGATAGATTTTCCGCCCAAATTTCTCCCCCATGTTCCTTAATTATTTGTGAGGCAATAGCAAGTCCTAGTCCGCTTCCTGCTGTACTCCGCGATGGGTCTGTCCGATAAAATCGATTAAAAATCGTTGAAATTTCATCTTCTGAAACACCAGGTCCATTATCACTTATGCTTACTTTAACCTTTTTTTCTTGTTCAATTTATAGAAATCGTTATCTTTCCAAATTCATTATTCATATATTTAACACTGTTAAAAATGATATTTTCCACTACACGAACTATTTTAATTCGATCTATGCAAACTGTGACATGCCTTTCATCTTTATCAAAGACAACTTGAACATCCTTCTCACTTAATTCGTCATTAATATCATTCAAATAATCCTGTATAAATGCAAAAATATCGACAGATTCAAAATGGAAAGGGAGTTTCTTTACATCTAGTTTCGAATATAAGGATAGCTCTTCTATTAATCGATTTACATATAATGCCTTAGAGTGGACGGTAGCCAAATACTCCTTTTGCTTCTCAGCAGTGCTTGCTACTCCATCCTGAATCCCTTCTACATAGCCAAGGATTGATGTTATAGGTGTTTTTAAATCATGGGAAATGTTAGCAATCAATTCTTTTCGATTATGTTCATATTTATCTCGCAGCTCTAATGATTCTTTTAGTTGTTCTCTCATCGAATCGAATGAGTTCACAAGCTTCCCAAGTTCATCACGGCTTTTTGACTTGATATGGAAATTTAGATTTCCACTTCTAATTTGTCCAGCTGCGTCAGATAAAAGGCGAACAGGCCGTAAAATACTTCTGGAAACAAGAGTGGATAGCAAAATATTTGTAAGTATAAAGACAAGGATTAATCCAATAAATAGAACTGGAAAAAATGATCTCGCAAAATTCACAAACGATGCAGATGGTTCTAAAAGAAATATTGAACCTTTTGATGAATCATTGAAATAGAAATCATACTGTATCATTGAATAATTTCCATCACCAACCCATGATGCAGCCGGATAATTTCCTTTGTACCCGAAAGCAGGGAGATGATTATTCAGAATAGTCATCTGCTGAGTAGATGTAAATAATAGTTCATTGTCTTTTCGGATAATCACTTCTGCTTTTTCTTCATTCAGCCGTTCCTTTAAGGATTTTACATATTGCTCATCATAAAACTTATCTGGATCAAGTGATGCTGTTTTTTGCAGTTCATTATATACCCCTGTTAATTCCCCATCTGTTCTTTGCCAATTTTGCTTAAAGCCACTGCCAAATCCATTAAAAAATACAATATTGAGTAAAAATATAATGAATACGATAGCTATTATCGGCATCACAATCATAGCAGCATTTGCAAAAAAAAGGCGTTTCTTAATAGACATGAAAATCTCCTTTAAAAATATGTTTGGCCTAAACTAAATTATCTCCAAAATAAATAAACAAACCATAAATCAATTATAAAAGTTTTATAAATTGCAAGGGAATTCCTTTAAATATGGTGCCCAGCCCAAAAAATCTTGTTTCACAAACCTATTTATTCCACAGGAGTTTAAACACAAAAAAAGAGCCGATCTTTTTACGGATACTTGGCTCTTTAGAAACATTCAATCCTATCTTCATATGGACTTTGCCGAAAACTGCCTGACTCCTGCCTTTAACCACTTCGCTGTCATCGTCTCTGCATTTAACATCTCTTCTGGTGTACCTTCAAATATAATTTGTCCTCCTTGTTTTCCTCCTCCCGGACCCAATTCAATGACCCAATCACTCGCTGCTATAAAATATAGTTTGTGTTCGATTATTATGACGGAATTTCCTCTGTTTACAAGACTTTGAAATACATCTAAGAGTTTTTCATTATCTTCTGAGTGCAGTCCTAAGGAGGGCTCGTCCAAAAGATAGATTTGGCCCTCTTTTTGTAAGTGGCTAGCGAGTTTGAGACGTTGAATTTCTCCACCGCTTAGGGAACTTGTCGTTTGTCCTAAGGTCAAATATCCTAATCCTACATCTTTTAGCGTATGGACTCTTTTTATGATTTTTGGCGCTTTAAAATAATTTATTGCCTCGTCTATTGTTAAATCTAAAATTTCCACTATATTTTTATCTTGATATCTATAGACAAGCGCTTCGTCTGAATATCTCGTACCGCCACATGCCTCACAAGGAATCGTCACTGGATCTGCAAATGCAACCTCTGGCGTTAGGACTCCTTTTCCTTTGCAGACAGGACATGCTCCTAAGGAGTTAAAGCTAAACATTCCTCCAGGTTGTCCTGTTGCTTTTGAAAATATTGCGCGAATATCATCCATTATTCCCATATATGTAGCCATGGTCGAACGATTGGAGATTCCTATCCCGCCATGTCCCACCGTTATGGATTCTGGATACTTTTTCGTGAAAGCTTCCAATATTAAGGAGCTTTTACCTGAACCAGATACTCCGCATACAGAGACTAAAGCACTTTTAGGAATATCTGTGCTTATATTTTTTAAGTTATTGTTACTTGCTCTTTTTATTGTAAAATAACTTTTAATATCCCTTGGATTTTTATTTATTTTTAGCGTGTGCTTTAAGGCTGTTCCTGTAGGAGAGTTGTTTAGTCCTTCTAATTTTCCTTGATAGACAACTTGTCCTCCATTTACACCTGCTCCTGGTCCCATCTCGATGATTTCATCCGCTGCTTTGATTACTGAAAGGTCGTGTTCGATTACGATTACGGAATTATGATGTTCTTTTATCCTTCTAAGCATCTGAATTAACATATTCACTTCTTCTGGGTGGAGCCCCGCACTTGGTTCGTCGAAAATATAAGTAATATTGTTTAAACTGCTCCCTAAGTGACGGGCAATTTTTACCCTTTGAGCTTCACCGCCGGAAAGGGTGCCCATTTTTCTTGACAGACTCAAGTATCCTAGCCCCATGTCGACTAATTGTTTTACATATGGAATTGCTTGTTTAGCGATCGATTCTCCCATAGGGTCTTTTATCTTCTTTAATTCTTCTAATATTTCTGGGAGCTCTAATTGGTCGTATTCTGCAATATTTAGGCCATTTATTTTACACTCTAATACCTTGGGGTTCAGGCCCGAACCTTGACATGTTGGGCATAAAGAATGTGTTGACACGGCTAAGACGTCATCTTGGGATACTTGTTTTAGTTTTGAGATGTCTCTATTGATATAAAGACGCGTAAATCTAGGCAATAACCCATCCCACTCTGCATTATGGGGTCCATTTTTTGTATGAAATGGCGCATAGGCTCTTTCGCCGTCTCGGGGACCATATAACAGCAGGCGGAGGTCTTCTTCTGAGTAGTCCTTTAGCGGTTTATCCGGATCGAATAATCCGCAGGTCATCATCCATTGACCTTGCCAGCCTGAAGGCGATAATGGTTTAGATTTAACTGCGTATTCTCGAAGTGACTTATCGTAATCAATCATCTTATCAAGATCTGGTGCAATTACTTTCCCATATCCGCCACATTCAGGACATCGGCCAAAAGAGCTTTGGCTTGAAAAATCAGTGGCAGCACCTATCGGTGGATTTCCTACTCTTGAGAACAAAAGTCTAATTAATGGTTCAATATCCATATAAGTTCCTACTGTTGAACGGGAATTGCCTCCTGCAGGTCTTTGTTCTACTACTACAACCGGACTTAAGTTTTGCATAAGGTCGGCATGGGGCCGTTCGTACCTTGGCATTTGATTTCTAACATAGAGGGGATAGTTCAAAGTCATTTGTCTTCTGCTTTCAGTCGCTAGTGTATCAAAAACCACTGAGCTTTTTCCCGAGCCTGAAAGACCTGTAAATACAATGATTTCTTCTTTTGGTATGTTTAAATCTACATTTTTTAAATTATTTTCTTTAAGCCCTCTTAAAATGATTTCATCTTTTTTTCCAGACATATCATCACCCTTTAAGGTATTTTATCTAATAAGGAATCTGGACACAAAAAATTCCCGGATTTTATTGAAAAACCCGAGAAATGATTGGATTCAGAAAAGGCCATATCATTTCTACGGTCTTTCCAATTGCATCAAGCATGGCACCACTTCATCTATAGACTCTGTGCTCATTATTCATTTTGAAAGCTGAAGCCATTTAGACTATTTTCTTTTTAAATACTCTTTATTAAGGATAAGTACTTTCCCGTTTTCAGCGCTTTCGTATTTTCTTAACATATATTTATAATGTTCAATTACAATATTCCCCAAAGTATAAAAGGATAAAGCAGTGAATAGAAGAACAGGAACTTGATATGCAATTTTACTCATATCCTCTATAATATAAATCGTCATTAGCATATAAGCTAAAAAAGAGGGGATAAAGATAAAAAGCATATTACATAGATGGAAAGTGGCAATCGCCTTTTTCTCTTTATATTTCCGCTTTCTTTCAGGGTTAAAATAAAGGGATAGAAAAACAAATGCCGCAATTATAAACACTGTCACCGTATATGTAAGGACAAGGTTCACTTTCCTTCTCTCCTTTCTCCAAACACTATCATATCCTTATTATAAAGGTGTTTTGACTGTTTCATCACCTTTATTTATCATTATATTGTGAAAAGAGCATAAATTCCACACAGCTCGGATTTCTCATCCCTGCATTACTTATTCTCTACCTTTCACTAGGAATCTGTACTGGCCAAAGTAAAAAAGTCTATAAAGAAAGCGAACAGTGTTAGGCACTGTTCGCTTTTTTCCAATCATTATCCCCTGTATTGAATCGCTAGCCCTTTTAAGAAGTTTCTTGCGAATTTATCTCCGCATTCTTTATAATTCTTATGCCCTTCTCTTCTTAATAAAGCCCCAAGCTCCCCTTTTGTTACCGTTATTCCAGCATTTTCGAATATTTCGAGCATATCTTCAGCTGTTAATGCTAAGGCTATTTTCACCTTCTTTAACAGCAGGTTATTGATGTTTGCACTTTTCGTCTGAACTGGTTCCGGTGTTTCTTGCTGTCCTGGTTTGGGCTCTTGTTTGCCTCTTTTAAAAATAATCAGGCCATTTAAAAATGAATCTAACATACTGTTATTGCATTTAATTTGATAATTATCGTACTCATCTTCATCCTCATCGGATTTTGTAAGGATCCTGATTACCTCTGGTACTGTGACTTCTACGCCGCCAAGCTTAAATATCTCAGCCATTTCTTTATTCTTTATCTCCAGCGCATATCTCAGGCGTATTAATATATCATTATTATCCATCAATAAACCCCCTTTTTATATAAACTAGTGCCTATTATCTTGAGCCACTATAATTCAATCTATCTGAGCTTAATCAAACGTTTGATTAAGGCCCATGTTTGTATTTTTAATCCAAAGAAGCTATAACCTATTTGACTCCTGCTTCTTTAAATTCCAAATGCGCGACACACTCCACATGCATCGTCTGCGGAAACATATCAACAGGCTGTACCTCAACTGTCTGATATCCGCCATCTTCTAATATGCGCAGGTCTCTTGCCAGGGTTCCCGGGTTGCAGGAAACATACACGACTTTCTGCGGTTTCATTTCAATGATGGTTTTTAAAAGGGCTTCATCGCAGCCTTTACGCGGCGGGTCAACTACAAGGACATCAGCGGTATTTCCATCTTCATTCCATTTTGGAATGACCATTTCCGCCTCCCCGACAGCAAATTCTGCATTGGTAATTCCATTTAATTCTGCGTTGCGCTTGGCATCCTCAATAGCTTCTGGAACGATTTCCACACCGAAGACTTTCTTAGCCTTCTGTGCTAAAAATAAGGAAATAGTGCCGATTCCGCAGTAAGCATCAATGACGCTTTCATTGCCGCTCAAACCGGCGTATTCAAGAGCTTTTTCATACAGCACTTTTGTTTGCTCAGGGTTAACCTGATAAAAGGAACGGGCGGAGATAGCAAATTTAATATCACCGATAAAGTCGTAAATGACCTCTTCTCCCCAGAGAACCTTTGTTTTATCGCCAAAAATCACGTTTGTTTTCTGCTTATTAATATTTTGAACAATTGATTTAATCCCTTTGATCTGCTCCGTAATTTCTTTAATAATCTCATTTTGATGCGGCAATTCATTTGTTCTTGTAATAAGGACAACCATGACTTCTCCCGTAGTTAATCCATAGCGAGCCATGACGTGGCGGAGATCACCCTTATGGGTATTTTCATCATAGGCAGTAACCCCATAGCGGCTGCAAATCTCAATGACTGCCTGAACAACCTCATCATTTTTTTCCTGTTGGATGATACATTCCTTCATATCAATGATTTTATGACTCCGCTGCTGGTAAAATCCGCCGATTAACCCGCCTTCCTGCTCGCCGACAGGTACCTGGGCCTTATTCCGATAGCGCCATGGCTCTTTCATTCCAAGTACCGGGTGGACGTCAATATTTTCCAGTCGGCCGATCCGCTGCAAGACATCTCTTACTTGCTTTTCCTTTGCTTTCAGCTGGCCTTCGTAGCTTAAATGCTGCAGCTGGCAGCCGCCGCACTCTTTATAAATCGGACACTGCGGTTCCACCCTGTAAGGACTTTTTTCATATAGCTCGATAAGCCGGCCAAATCCGTAGCCTTTGTTTACTTTTAACACCTTGATTTTAGCTTTTTCCCCAGGGAGTCCGTTCGGAACAAATATCGGATAGCCCTCCACTTTGGCCACCCCTGCGCCATCATGGGTTAAATCTTCAAACCTTGCGTCTATATAATCGTTTTTTTGAACTGGTAACGTTCTGCTCATTTATGTGTATCTTCCTTTTTAATTGAATTCCTTTTGACTGACAAAATTGTACCATAGATGGAGCTGGAAACGAAAAAGGAAGTGTAGAAATTCACGGTTCAGACTGATAAATGCCGGAGTTGCTTGTTCCAGTCTAAAGGTTACCTTGTTGATTCAGAATGATTTGCTAAGAAAACACATATCCGGTGTCTGAAGACTGCCTAGGTTTAGACACCTTGACAGAAAATTTACTCGCCTTTGTCCGAAGTTCATCACACTTCGGACTTTTCTGCACTGAAGCCGCTTCCCTCTGTCCGAAGTTCACCATACTTCGGACTTTTCTGCACTGAAACCGCTTCCCTCTGTCCGAAGTTCATCACACTTCGGACTTTTCTACACTGAAGTCGCTTCCCTCTGTCCGAAGTTCACCATACTTCGGACTTTTCTGCACTGAAGTCTCTTTCCTCTGTCCGAAGTTCATCACACTTCGGACTTTCAGCCTGCCATTGACCTCGTTGCAGTCTGAACCTTACCCTACTTCAGACTCTTTAGCATACCAACCGCTTCCCTCTGTCCGAAGGCCAATCTTCTTCAGACTATAGCCTCAAAATTCATATCACCGGTGTCTGTTTTCTTCCTCCTTATTCAAACTGCCAATCCCAAAAAGACACAAAACCCGCTCCTCATTCGGAACGGGCCTCGCATTCATCTTCACTTTCATCTTCAGCAACCGTAACATCACTTTTCCAATTAACAGGAAGGTCCTCTTTACGGATTTTTTCCAATGGGACGTAAACCTCAAGATGACGATAGAGATTAACGAATTCTGCCGGCAGCAAGCCGCCAAATTCACCGTCTAAATTAAGCTGCATTTTTTCCCTTGACTGCACTTTAATGCGATTTGCCTGCGTGTAAATCACATGAGAATCATGAATATGCTCACCGCGAACAGCCAATGTGGCAATACGAATAAAATCGGCAAGATTCGTTTTCTTTAAAATTAACAGCGAGAACATTCCATCATTAATGGAAGAATCCGGAGCAAGCTTTTCAAAGCCGCCAACGGAGTTCGTCAGCCCAACAAGAAAAAGCATGGCTTCACCTTCAAACAGCTTCCCATCATACTCTATTCTAACATCTGTGGAGCGAATCGAAGGAAGCATTTCAATCCCTTTTAAATAATAGGCCAGCTGACCGATCATCGTTTTTAATTTACTCGGAACTTCATAGGTCAGCTCTGTCAGTCTGCCGCCTCCGGCAATATTGATAAAATATTTTTCATTCATTCTTCCAATATCAACGGGGATTGTCTCGCCCTTTAGGATAATATTAATGGCCTCATCCACATCCCTTGGAATATGAAGGGCCCTGGCAAAATCATTCGTTGTTCCCATTGGGACGATTCCAAGCTTTGGACGATATTCCTGTTCTGCCAGTCCATTGACTACTTCATTAATCGTTCCATCGCCACCAGAAGCGATCACAAGGTCATATTTCCGTTCAACAGCAATTCTGGCTGCTTTGGTTGCATCTCCCTCGCCTGTGGTAGCATGACAAGATGCCTCATAGCCCGCCATCTCAAGCTTTTGCAATACATCCGGCAAATGCCTTTTAAAAAGCTCCCGGCCAGAAGTTGGATTATAAATAATTCTTGCTCTCTTCATATCAAACCATCCTAATAGTTTCGCTTAATATTTCATATGCTTAATTAGTTTGAAACGTTTACATTATATCCTCTAACATCATAACCAAAAGGCACAAACTTAGCAATTTTTACGACATCTTCAAATATCCGTTTATCCTGCTCCACAAAAATGCCCATAGAAGGTATTATGGGCATTTTTCTTAAATCAAAAACAATATTCTCTATTCATTTACTGTATTACACTAAGATTTGATGATAATTTTTCTTGCTGGATAGAATTGTCGATTCCATCAATCTCCAGTTTGACCTCCTTAGGTACTAACAGAGTAGCCGATAAAGTGGAATATCTATCAAATGGTCCCAATGAATCATTTGGCAATCCCTTTACATGAATATACAGCGTATCGCCCTTTTCCCTAACAGCTACATAATCTTGTGTTTTAGAAATTAGTTTTTCATTTTCCCTAAGCAGCGCCCGGTAAGTTCCAAAAATGGATACTTCCTCTCCGCTTGTTCTTTCAACACTAAGCGGATAGTTATTTGTATTAACAACCACTCGCTTTACATCGCTATCTACCGCTTGCGCAAGATCAGGCAGGTCCAATGTTTGTTCTTGCCGGCTTAATACTTCATCCACTTTTTCCAAAATGCCTATGGAGCTTAAAATGGAAACGCCAATACCTGCAGTACCAATAATACCCACAAAGAAAATACTTAGAAAATCATATTTTAAATATGGCTTTTCCTTTCGCGATAAAAACAAAAATACCAAAATTTCTATACCAAGTACGACCAAAATGACCGGCCACCACGAGGTCATAACATATAGTAAATCAAAACTGAAAAATTGCGATAATAATAGAAAAATACCAAGAAAAAGGAGCGAGGCTCCCATTGAAAAAGTACCAACCCGCCAGGTTCTCATCTTTATCTCTTCCTCTCTTTTTATTCAGTCGGCTGCTCTAAGCGTTTTTCCTTTTTCCCCATAAGGAGCTTTAAACCGCCGCCAATGAGAAGAATACATACGACAGCCATTTGGAAATATCGTTCAAACCAGTAGCCTACATCAATATCAACCAAGTCATATAGCATCGGTGAAACAATTGGCAGCAGGATATTGGTGGTTAAGTAATATAGCCCCAAGAGAACTAAGCCAATTCCAAGCCACTTTTGGTGATTGATAAGATAAGCAATAATTGGTGTATCCTCTAAAGGTTCGCTGCCATATTTCGATGCCTTTTGCAGTCCATCAAAAAAGCTGTAAAACCAGATAATCGGAATCAGGAATAAAAAGATTCCCAGACGCAGGGCATCTAAAATATAAATAGAAAATAAAAATGCCGCCATTAATTGAATGCCTCTTCGCTGCAAGCCAAGATATAAATGGCCAGCCCCTGGAAAAATAGAAAGGAAGGTAGCAATGGCTCTGCTTTTCTTTCCATCCTCTCTCCTTGTTTCAAAATCCTCGAGAATCGTTTGATCAATCAGTTCTTCTCCGCGCTGTTTCCGGTTTAGCTGCTGGATCGCATCAAAAAATCCATACACCCATATCACAGGCAAAATCGCCCAAAACACTAGAAATTCAGTAGTATTGGTTAAGACTGCAACAAATACAACCATGACCCCAATCCCTAAGAATGATGCCAAAAGGGTTAAGCCACGATTCATTAATCCAAGCTGAAAGTGGCCAATTCCCGGAATAAACGATAATAAAATGGTTCGAAACCTTTCGAGTTCCTGGTCACTTGTTTTTTCCGGATTAGAATCTTCAAGCTTTTGCTTATTTTGATAGAGCTTTGATCCGGATATTGCTGTATCGACAATGTTGACGATATAAAGAAAAATACCAGCAAAGAAAGGAATCAAAGCAACTTCATCGACCCCGTTTGCTACGCTGAATATGGTCAGTGCTATGAAGAAGAATTCCCCTGTCATATACCCAAATCCCCGCAATATCTTTCCTAGATATAATAATCCTCCACCTGGGAAGAAACTAAGCAAAAAGGCAATCATTGGGTTTTTCATTATTTCCTCTCCTCCTTATTTTTCATTTCTAAAGAGTCCATCCAAGTAAAGGTTTTATCAACGATTTTTTCAGTCATCGACACACTCTTCCCCTGGAATCCCATATTCTGAAGTTCAGAAGTGTATTGAGCAATAGACTGGAATACTCCAGTTCCCATTAATACCAGTGTCATAGCTGCTGCAATAGAATAATGGAATAAAGAGGACTGAAGGAACCGTTTTTTCTTGCTTTGCCGTTGTTTGTCCTCTGTGATTAATGCCATGATAGAATCGGTAAATTCAGCTTCATCAGACATGACCGGAAGTATAGTTTCCGCTTCCGCCACTGCCTGAAGATAGATATCCAAGCATTGGTCACATTGATATAAATGGGTTTCATACTGCACCCTAAGGTCTTGGCCCAATTCATCATTCACGTACTTTTTCCACTCATCCATTGAATAATGCTTCATGAAAAATCGTCCTCCTTCCAATGCTTTTTCATCCAGCTTCGCGCTCTATACAGCTTCATCTCAATTGTCTTAACCTGCACCTTCTGTTCTTCTGCCATTTGCTGGTACGTTTTTTCGGCAAAATAAAAATCATAAATGACATTACGATAGTTTTCTGGAAGCTCATGCAATTTCTCACGTACCTGCTTTAACGTTTCTTTATTAATAATCTCAATGTCAACACTTTCACCCGGCGAACGAATGGCATCATATACGACTTCATCCATGACTTCTTCCTGTCTTCTTTCCCGCTTTCTTTTCACATCTATGGCATGGTTGACAGCAATCCTTGTGATCCATGTTTTAAAGCCCTGATTTTCATATTGGGGGAGAGAGGTGTAAATCTTTAAAAATACTTCTTGTGCGGCATCTTCTGCTTCCTTTTGGTCCCGTAAAACAGCAAAGATCGTTCGAAATAGATCATTTCGGTATTTTTCAACCAAAAGACGGAAGGCGTGATCATTGCCGGCCATTATTTTTTGGATAAGAACTTGGTCGCTAATCCCTCTCCCCTCCTTTCTGAGATGCTTCCACCCTAATAGACGAAGGAATGGGACACAATCCCTACACAAAAATGAATATTTTTTATAAAGCTCTTTTTCAAGAAACAAAAAACGCTCGGAAATAGCTTATCCAAGCGCAATTAAACATATATTTAAATATGTCCCAAAGATTTCTGAATTTAGTGTAAAATAACAATAAAAAAAGAAAGGGTGAGGATTATTCTAATCCTGCTTATTGCTTATTTGCTAGGCTCGATCCCTTCAGCCCTTCTAGTTGGGAAATTTGTCTTTAATATTGATATTCGCAGACACGGGAGCAATAATCCAGGCACCATCAATACCCTGAGAGTCCTTGGCAAAAAGGCCGCTATTGCTGTATTGCTTGTCGATGCAGGGAAGGGAGCTCTTGCTGCTCTGCTGCCAGCCTTGCTAAGTTCTGATATGGACCCTCTTTTAGCAGGACTTGCCGCTGTAATTGGCCATTGCTTCCCTATTTTCGCTGGCTTTCGCGGCGGAAAAGCCATTGCTACAACAGCCGGTGTGCTGCTGGCAACAAATGTGACAATGTTTATCATTGCCTATCTCGCTTTTTTTGGTGTGATGTTTATAACCAAATATGTGTTTTACGGTTCCATTTCGGTCGGTCTTGCACTTCTTATTTACTCATTTTTCACACCCGGACGGGAACATGAACTTATCTTTTCTATTTTTCTTTTACTTTTAATCTTCCTGCATCGATCCAATATTATGAATTACATTCACAACAAGGAACCAAAAATCACTGACAAGAATCTGAAAAATGACCGTATCCCTCCAAAAACGAGTGCCTAAATGCTAAAAGGAACTGCCCGCTTTCAATCAGCTTTAGGAAAGAGCGGGCTAATCTTCCTTTTTCCATTTAAAAGCCCCGCGATATTTCGCCTCCCGCAGTTCAAGAGCATAGGCCTCTATATTCGGCATTCCCATACCTCTGGCAATGGCGATTTCTTTCTCCACATCATAGGGAACGCGGACAATTTCAATAGAAAATGGGGCTAAGCTTTCTGATAAATACTCTCCGTGCAAAATCGTATAGGTTGCCTGCGGCAGATCTAATGAATTTCCAACGCTTCCCGCATTGAAGAGGATCATTTGCGGCTCAACGGGTTCGATTAAGGCTGCGTGAATGTCCCCGTACCCAACCACATCCGGTTTTCGGCCTTTCTCTAAAGGAGTGATGGCCTCTGTATTCTCAAACATAGCAGTTTTTTCCTCATTTGAATCTTTCATCGGGATGACCCGATGATAGACGCTTTTTGCGGAGGCATGATAGAGTCTGATATATTTTCCGCTCATATAAAAATCGTGATTATATGGCAGGGCGTTCAAATAGGAAAATGAATCTTGGCTAAGCTGATCACGATGCCACTCGATTTCTGTAAATTCGGTTGGCCTTTGAATGAAG
This sequence comes from Cytobacillus sp. MT66, assembly GCF_058792595.1. Classification (NCBI taxonomy): domain Bacteria; kingdom Bacillati; phylum Bacillota; class Bacilli; order Caryophanales; family Bacillaceae; genus Cytobacillus; species Cytobacillus sp. MT66. The sequence goes on along the minus strand of NZ_JBXAFB010000004.1, from coordinate 118,380 downwards.
TCATCCCAATTGCCCAGAACGACGGTCTCGCAAACCTCCCTGATGATTTCCACTGACTTTTCCGATCGAGGCCCTTTTCCGATGAGATCACCCAAACAAAAGATGGTTTGAATGCCTCGTGCTTTTATATTAGCTAAAACTGCCTCAAGGGCAGTAAGATTTCCATGGATATCCGAAATAACCGCGATGCTTGCCATATTGAGTTCCCTCCTGCATTTTTATAGTAATATCTTCTCCGGCCTTTCAACTATCCCCTCTAATTTCTTGAAAAAACAACAGGGCCCTTAATTTTTTTCATAAAAGTTGATTTTTTCCTTTATTCTATATATGGTAAAATTACTACAGGCTTTTCTTGCCGTTAATCTATTTAGTTGAGGAGAAGGATTATGTCAAAAGTATTTATATTTGGTCATAAAAACCCGGACACAGATTCCATTTGTTCTGCACTTGCTTATGCGGAATTAAAATCAAAATTAGGCGTTGACGCTGAGCCAATCCGCTTAGGACAGGTGAATGCAGAAACCCAATATGCCTTAGAATATTTCAAAGCAGAGGCTCCTCGTCTTGTTGAGGAAGTTTCCAAAGAGGTTAGTGACGTCATTCTGGTTGACCATAACGAATTCCAGCAAAGTGCTAATGATATCCGTAATGTAAAGATTCTTGAAGTCATCGACCACCACCGCATCGCCAATTTTGAAACAAGCGATCCTTTATACTATCGTGCAGAACCAGTTGGATGTACAGCAACTATTCTAAACAAGATGTATAAGGAAAATTCAGCAGAAATCAGTAAAGCAACAGCAGGCTTAATGCTTTCCGCTATCATTTCTGACTCCCTGTTATTTAAATCGCCAACATGCACGGAGGAAGACATCGCTGCAGCCAAGGAACTTGCTGAAATTGCTGGTGTCAACGCTGAAGAATATGGACTGGCTATGCTTAAGGCTGGTGCAGATCTAGGTGATAAAACAATTGATGACCTGATTTCTCTTGATGCAAAGGAATTTCAAATGGGCAGCTACAAAGCAGAAATTGCTCAGGTGAATGCTGTTGATTTGAACGACGTTCTTAGCCGCAAAGAGGAGCTTGAAAATAAGCTTTCTGAAGTGATTAAACAAAAAGAGCTTGATTTATTCCTGTTCGTTCTTACCGACATTCTAAATAATGATTCTGTTGTCATTGCTTCCGGCAACGAAACAAAAGCCGTTGAAGAGGCATATGGCGTTACTCTAGAAGACAACCAAGCATTGCTAAGAGGCGTTGTATCACGCAAAAAGCAAATTGTCCCAGGATTGACAAAGGTACTTTCTGAAAAATAAAGAGAAAAAGGGAGCAGCACTCATTGGCTGCTCCTTTTTAATAGGATCAGGACTTACTTAATATGTGATCGGTATCCCGGACTAGTTTTTCCATTAAATCTTTAACTTTCGTCATTTCTGCCAATCGGATGCCTTGGCCGCTCCAAAGGGACATATACTCCCCATTTTTTGACTTTGCCGCTTGCTTTCGCATTGGCCCTGTTACATCATTTTGATTTGGAAACGGGAGAAGAATAGTCTCGTAGGATTCCATTTCTTTAATGAAACGATTGCTGATTCCTCTGGCAAACCTGCCGGAAAAAGCTTTAGTAAACACGGTCTGATCTTCTGAGTGGCTTAACAGTGCCTCTTTCCAGACTTGATTTGCCCCGCTTTCTTCACAGGTTAAGAAAGCTGTTCCGAGCTGAACCCCTTGAGCTCCCAGTATCATCGCTGCAGCAATTCCTCTGCCATCCATAATTCCGCCAGCTGCAATGACTGGTACATTCACGGCGTCTGCCATTTGCGGAATGAGTGCCATTGATCCGATAAATCCGGTCTCTTCTTCATGAAAAGTTCCACGATGCCCTCCTGCCTCACTCCCTTGGGCAACAATCAGATCCATGCCAGCCTTCTCAAGCTCAAGCGCTTCATTGACATTGGTAGCTGTTCCAATAACGATACTCCCCTGCTTTTTCAATTCTTTAATGACCGTATCCTCTGGAATGCCGAAGGTAAAACTGCAAACTGGAATATTAGATTGAAATACTTCCTCAAGCTGCATTTCATACAGCTTTTGATAATCTTTTTGAACCGGCTCTGATCCAGAGGAAAGGCCTAATTCCCCTGCAACCCCGTTTACAACATCCTGAATCCTTGAAAAGTCTTCTTTCCCAAAGGATGAACGGCTGTCCGGAACAAATAAATTAATCCCGAACGGCTTATCTGTTAACCTTCTAATCTTGTTAACAGTTTCCCGTATATCAGCTGCCTCCATATAACCGGCCCCTATATTTCCAAGTCCCCCGCTGTTTGATGCTTCACTGACCAATTCTGGTGTTGTAACTCCTGCCATTGGCGCTTGAAAAATAGGATAGGAGATGCCCAGCATCTCCGCAGCTTTATTATGTTTCCAATCCATAATAAGCACATCCTTTATTTGATTATGATGAGAACAAATTACTCCCAATTTCGAGAATGGCTGGCTTTTGATGCCATTCGCTTCTCTTATTTGGTTAGTCTATCAATGATACTTTCTGCAACGGTGTGCCAAAGTCCTTCATCATCTAAATAGGAAGCTTTAAACTTTTTATACATATTCATTTGCAGCTCTTTGAAATTCGGATCATCCTGTGAAGGCAGCTTGCTTCTTTCTTCATCAACCATATCCTGAATTGCCTTTGCTCTTGGACCCCAAACAGCCTGTTCTTCTCCATCCTTGTTGATAAAAACAAAAATTGGAATGGAACGGGAAGTTCCGTTGGTTAAATACTGATCCATTAATTCAAGATTTTCATCGCGCAATACAAAGCGAACGTCCATGTTGATTTCTTCGGCGATTTTTAATAAAACAGGATTATTAATCAATGCATCCCCGCACCAGTCCTCTGTTAGAACAATTGCTCGAAGCCCCTTTTCCTTAAGAGGAGCAAGGCGATCTTTTTCAGCTTGAGAAAGTTCAAACTGATTATAAATTTGTTTTGTTTCAGCCTGATTTACTTTCATGCCGGAAATATACTGTTCCGCTGTCATCCCTTTATTGAACCATTTGATTAGTTCCATGTTTAGCACTCCTTTTAATTGTTGCTATATTATACTTAGCCGTTGATTTCCACTCCAGGCGCTACGCTTTCCGCTGACGGTTCGGGAGCCTCCTCGTCGCTTCGCCCTGCGGGGTCTCCCCTGAACACGCTTCTCCCGCAGGAGTCTTCGCGCCTTCCGTTCCAATCAACTAGTTATTAAATCTACATTCCTTTAATATCGAAATGAGTCCTTTCCTGGGAAATAAGGCGAGTTTTTGTCGAATATTCCCCGGAATAGACGAAAAGCTGATGGAGCATCCACCAGCCATTCGGTTATCTTTTTTGTATTTCTTCCATTAGTAATTTGTTGGCCAGCTGAGGGTTAGCTTGTCCCTTAGTCGCTTTCATGATTTGTCCAACAAGAGAACCAGCTGCTTTTTGTTTTCCATTTTTATAATCCTCAATGATTTTCGGATTATTATCCAGCACTTCCGTTACAATTTTCAACAGTGCACCTTCATCGGAAATTTGCACTAGGCCTTTTTCTTTCACAATCTTTTCTGCGTCCCCGCCATTTTCAATAAGCTCTTTGAACACAGTCTTGGCAATTTTTGAAGAAATGGTGCCATTTTCAATAAGCTTAATCATTCCAGCAAGGCCATCAGGTGTTAACGCTGTTTCATGCAGCTCTTTTGATTCAGCTTTAAGGAAAGCTGACACTTCACCCATCATCCAGTTTGATGCCTGTTTAGCCTCTGCACCTGCAGCAACAACCGCTTCAAAGAAATCTGCCATTTCTTTGGTTACCGTTAATACTCCTGCATCATAGGCAGGCAATCCAAGGTCTTCTACATACCGCTTCTGGCGCTCATCTGGAAGCTCAGGAATTTCTGCTCTAACACGATCCTTCCACACTTCATCAATATGAATATCCAATAAATCCGGTTCAGGGAAGTAGCGATAATCATCCGAACCTTCCTTTACACGCATAAGAATAGTTGTATTAGTTGCCTCATCATAGCGAAGGGTTTCCTGTCCAATTGTACCGCCTTCAAGGACAACCTCTCTCTGGCGTTCTTGTTCATACTCAAGCCCTTTACGGACAAAGTTAAAGGAATTTAGGTTTTTCAATTCTGTTTTTGTGCCAAATTCCTTCTGCCCAACAGGACGAATGGAGATATTCGCATCACAGCGCAGAGATCCTTCTTCCATTTTACAATCAGAAACACCAGTATATTGGATAATGGACTTTAACTTTTCCAAATAGGCATAGGCTTCGTTTGGTGTACGGATGTCAGGTTCCGATACAATCTCAATTAGCGGTGTTCCCTGACGGTTATAATCCACTAATGAATAGCCTTTGCCATGTGTCAGCTTGCCTGCGTCCTCTTCTAAATGGATACGGGTAATGCCGATTTTCTTTTTATATCCATCGACCTCAATCTCAATCCATCCATGCTCGCCGATTGGCTTATCAAATTGGGATATCTGATATGCCTTAGGATTATCTGGATAAAAATAGTTTTTTCGGTCAAATTTCGTCACTGGAGCAATCTCACAGTTCAAGGCCATGGCAGCCTTCATTCCATATTCGACTACCTTTTTATTCAAAACAGGCAAAACGCCTGGGTAGCCAAGGTCAATAACAGTAGTATTTGTATTTGGCTCCGCACCAAAATGGTTTGGGCTGGCTGAAAAAATCTTTGAATCTGTTTTTAATTCCACGTGAACTTCAAGTCCAATTACCGTTTCAAATTCCATTCCTGCTCCCCCCTTAAAGTACCGGTTTTTGCTTATGATAGTCTGTTGCCTGCTCAAATGCATAAGCTGTTTTATAAATGGTGCTTTCATCAAAATACTTCCCGATGATCTGCAGTCCAAGAGGAAGGCCATTGCTGAATCCGCAAGGAATTGATATACCTGGTACACCGGCAAGGTTGACAGGGATTGTTAATACATCGTTTGCATACATAGTCAGCGGATCATCAATATTTTCGCCAATCTTGAATGCTGGTGTCGGTGTTGTTGGTCCAATGATTACGTCATATTTCTTAAATACTTCATCAAAGTCATTTTTAATTAAAGTACGAACCTTTTGCGCCTTTTTATAATAGGCATCATAATAGCCAGAGCTTAATGCAAAAGTTCCAAGCATGATGCGGCGTTTTACCTCTTCGCCAAAGCCTTCTGAACGGGTCTTTTTATACATGTCGATCAGGCTTTTCGCATCATCTGTACGGTAGCCGTAACGAACACCATCAAATCTTGCCAGGTTGGCAGAAGCCTCTGATGATGACAGCAAATAATAGGCTGCTAAAGCATATTTAGAATGTGGAAGGGAAACCTCTTCCCAAACAGCGCCTAATTTTTCAAGTACCTTAAGGGCATCAAGGACAGATTGTCTTACTTCTTCCCGAACTCCTTCCCCTAAATATTCTTTAGGAACTGCGATTTTTAGCCCCTTCACATCACCTGTCAGGGCTTGGGCAAAATTCGGAACTTCGACATTCGCAGATGTTGAATCCATTGGGTCTAAGCCGGATATTGCCTGCAATAAGTAAGCATTGTCTTCGACAGTTCTTGTCACTGGCCCAATTTGGTCAAGAGAAGAAGCGAAGGCTACAAGCCCATATCTTGATACACGTCCATAGGTTGGCTTTAATCCAACAACACCGCAAAAAGCTGCCGGCTGTCTGATAGAACCGCCCGTATCAGATCCTAATGAGAATAAGACCTCTCCAGAAGCAACTGAAGCTGCTGACCCTCCAGAAGATCCTCCAGGAACAGTTTCAAGATTCCAAGGGTTCTTCGTTTTCTTAAATGCTGAGTTTTCATTGGAAGACCCCATCGCAAATTCATCCATATTTAATTTTCCAATGGTTAAAGTTTCAGCATTATGTAATTTATTCATGACAGTTGCGTCATAAATTGGGTCAAAGTTATCTAATATTTTACTTGCACAGGTTGTCCGCAAGCCTTTTGTGACGATATTATCCTTAATTCCGATAGGCATGCCAAAAAGAAGGCCTTTGGCATCATCTGTTCCAAGACGATCATCCATCGCCTTCGCCGCGTTTCTAGCCTTTTCTTCATCTAAAGTTAAGAAGGCTTGTACCTTGTCATCAACCTCGTTTATGCGCTTATATGACTCTTCAACAAGGTCTGTAACCGATAATTCTTTTTTATGTAAAAGCTGATGCAGCTCCGATACACTGTTATCAAATAAACTCATATTTGTCCCCCCTTATTCAATAATTGCCGGTACTTTAATTTGTCCATCCTGATGGTCTGGTGCATTTTTCAGAACCTCAGACTGTGGCAATCCTTTTTCCGGCTTATCCTCTCTCATCACGTTCTTCATATCTAAGACATGTGATGTCGGTTCAACGTTTTCAGTATCTAATTCATTTAGCTGCTCAGCAAATGAAATGATAGAATCTAATTGTTTTGTAAACATTTCCGCCTCTTCTTCCGTTATTGCCAGCCTCGCCAAATTAGCAACATGCTTTACCTGATCTGCAGAAATTCTAGACATTCAAAACACCTCCATTATATTTATCTCCAATTAACAATAATATAGATGATATCAAACTTTCACGCGTTAAAGCAATACGCATCATTGATATATTGTGCCCTCTGCCATTTTACCATGAGTTGCGGAAAAATTCTCAAAGATACCCCTTTCAAAAATAAAAAAGAAGCCTTCAGCGGCTCTTAGGTTTGAAGACTTTTGAAAAAATGCTAAACAGCCCTTTTTTGTCTTTGTTTTTGGCTTTATGTCCCTTTATATTTTTCGTTTTTACAAAAATCTCTTCTTTATCTATGGCATAATCATAGGCCAGGGCTAACCCGATATCCGAGTTGTAGTCCTTATTGGTTACAATGGTATAGGCCACTTTATATTTTGAGGCTATTTTGGTGTATTTGGATAGCTCCGAATAGTTCATATTCCCGTTTAAGAAAAGATGAGCCTTACTATTTTTTTTAAGAGCCTCTTCAACCTGCGGGTAAATACCGGCTTCGCGGATTTGTGATTGTGTCAAGGCAATGACGATCCGCTCTCTTAGCGTACCAAGAAATTTCCGCCGTTCATCAGGTTTTGTCTGTTTCTCCCCATAGATGCCCTGTTGAATATAATCATCGAGACTTTTAGACACGATATAGACCTCCTCCAAGCTCCTTCGTGCTTTGAAAAAGCTATAATCACCTTATCTTTAAATAAAAGTGCTATTAATATGTATGTATGATTAAGTGAAACCGTGCTTAATCAAACGTTTGATTAATGTTTTTTTCGGCTGGTCCGGACTCTTTGGCTCGTTTCTTTTTCTTGTTGTCCCAAGTTCATCTTACTTCGGACTCTGCGTGTTCATTTTCTGGTCCAGCTGTCTCATGTTCTTCTTGCTTCGGACTCTGCGTACTCATTTTTCAGTTCAGCTGTCTCATGTTCTTCTTCCTTCGGACTCTGCGTGCGCATTTTTCAGTTCAGCTGTCCCAAGTTCTTCTTGCTTCGGACTCCGCGTTCGCATTTTTCAGTTCAGCTGTCCCAAGTTCTTCTTGCTTCGGACTCTTTGTGCTCATTTCCCTTTCCCGTTGTCCAAAGGGTATTTTACTTTAAACTAATATCCCTTCGTACTGTCAAACGATAAACGTTTGATCAGCTGCAATTATAGCAAATATATTTAATCAAACGTTTGATTAATAAAAATTAGCGGATTTTCTCTTAATCAATCATTTGATTAATAAAAATTAACAGATTTTCTCTTAATCAATCATTTAATTAATAAAAAAAATCCCCCCTTCTTTTAGAAGGGAGGCCAATTTGGAGAAAAAAATGGTCAAAAATCACGATAGAATGGTGAGCAGAGTAGGGATCTGCACGTTCCTTAAGCAAATGTTACAAATGATTGATTATTTGGATGGTACAAACTGTTCTTCCTCGGTTGAGCCTTTCAAGGCTGTAGTGGAAGAGGTACCGCCTGTAATGGTCATTGATACTTGGTCAAAGTAGCCTGTTCCGACTTCTCTTTGGTGTCTTGTTGCTGTATAACCAAATTGCTCGCTATCAAATTCAGCCTGCTGCAGTTTGGAGTACGCAGCCATTCCTTGGTCCTTGTAACCGCGTGCTAATTCAAACATGCTGTGGTTTAGTGCATGGAAGCCTGCTAGTGTGACGAATTGGAACTTGTAACCCATTTTTCCAAGCTCAATTTGGAACTTAGCAATGGTTTCATCATCAAGCTTCGCCTTCCAGTTAAATGAAGGTGAACAGTTATAGGCTAATAGCTTGCCAGGGAACTTCTCATGGATTGCCTCAGCAAATCTTCTTGCTTCCTCTAGATTTGGTTCAGCTGTTTCACACCATACAAGGTCTGCGTATGGAGCATAAGCCAAGCCTCTTGCAATCGCCTGATCAAGGCCTGCTGTTGTACGGTAGAATCCTTCTGGTGTACGCTCTCCTGTAATGAATTGTGCATCATACGGATCCACATCGCTTGTGATTAAATCAGCTGCATTTGCATCTGTTCTAGCGACTAGTACAGTTGGTACGCCCATTACGTCAGCAGCCAGTCTAGCTGCAATGAGGTTCTTAACAGCTGTCTGTGTTGGCAGAAGAACTTTTCCGCCTAAATGGCCGCATTTTTTCTCCGAAGACAGCTGATCTTCAAAGTGAACGCCAGCTGCTCCAGCTTCAATCATGGCTTTCATAAGTTCAAAAACGTTTAGCTGACCGCCAAATCCTGCTTCAGCATCGGCCACAATTGGAGCAAACCAATCAATGGATGTATCCCCTTCCATATGGTGAATTTGATCTGCACGCTGCAGGGCCTGATTAATTCTTTTAACCACACTTGGTACACTGTTGGCTGGGTATAAGCTTTGGTCAGGATACATTTGTCCGGAAAGGTTAGCATCTGCTGCTACCTGCCAGCCGCTTAAATAGATTGCCTTTAAGCCTGCTTTTACCTGCTGAACAGCCTGATTGCCTGTTAGAGCTCCAAGTGCATTGACAAAATCTTCTTCATTAATCAGCTGCCATAGCTTCTCAGCTCCTCTGCGGGCAAGTGTATATTCAATATCGATTGAACCTCTTAATTTAATAACATCTTCTGCTGTATAAGGCCTTTCAATCCCTTTCCACCGTTGATCCATTTCCCAGCTTTCCTGCAATTGATTCATTCTAGTTTCTGTCATTTCTTTATTCCTCCTTTATTTTCCCTAACATTTTTCTTAGAAATATGCAGTGAGTGATAAAGTTGAATTCTTCGTTGTTCTAATACAACACATCTCCTATGTTTTGTATTATATAACAGTGATTTTAAAAAGGGAATACCCATTTTTAAATTTTTCAAAGTTTTTTATAAATTTCGGACAATTTAATGGGGTTGGTATGAAATGATGGACTTTTATCGCGGTTTTCCCCTCGGACTTGTCCTTCATCCAGCTTATGATGGACTTTTCAAGGCAGTTTCTCCAAAGATTTGTCCTTCATCACTGAGAAAAAGCAAAAAAAGAGCGGCTAGATCCAGATCAATCGATCAGCCACTCTTTTTCCAATAATATGATTAGTACATTTCTGAAGTTGTTTTTGCTTGCATATGAAGAACTAAATAGTCAGGTCCTCCAGCTTTTGAGTCAGTACCTGACATATTGAAGCCTCCGAATGGCTGGTAGCCGACAATTGCACCAGTACAGCCGCGATTGAAGTATAGGTTACCAACGTGGAAATCTTCGCGTGCTTTTTCGATATGTTCGCGGTTATTAGTAATAACCGCACCAGTTAAGCCGTATTCTGTGTTGTTAGCAATTTCAATCGCTTGATCGAAATCTTTTGCTTTTGTGAATCCGACGACTGGTCCAAAGATTTCTTCCTTCATAATTTGTGCTTCAGGTGAAAGGTCAGCGAATATAGTCGGCTTAATGAAGTAGCCTTTAGAATCGTCCCCTTCTCCGCCAGTCATTAATTTACCTTCTTGCTTGCCAATTTCAATATAGCTCATGATTTTATTGAAAGCACTTTGGTCAATAACTGTAGCCATGTAGTTGCTATTATCAGCCGGGTCGCCTTGTGTTAATTGATTAGTTAATTCAACTGCACGATTTAACACTTGATCATAGACATCTTCTACAATAACTGCACGTGAGCAAGCAGAACATTTTTGGCCAGAGAAGCCAAATGCAGATGCCACAATGGATTGTGCTGCTAATTCAAGATCAGCTTCTTTATCAACAACAATGGTGTCCTTTCCGCCCATTTCAGCGATGACACGCTTCATCCAAAGCTGGCCATTATTTACTTTTGATGCACGTTCAAAGATGCGAAGACCCACATCACGAGAACCAGTGAAGCTGATGAAACGAGTATCTTTATGATCAACTAGATAGTCTCCAACTTCTGAACCGCTTCCTGGAACGAAGTTTAGTACACCTTTTGGAAGACCTGCCTCTTCCATAACCTCAACAAATTTTGCAGCGATAATTGGTGTGGTTGATGCAGGCTTTAGTAAAACAGTATTTCCTGCAACAATTGCAGCAACCGTAGTTCCAGCCATGATTGCTAACGGGAAGTTCCATGGAGAGATGATTATTCCCACGCCTAATGGTATATAGTCATAACGGTTAAACTCATTTGGACGGCTTTGAACTGGGAAACCATCTTTAATTCTTAACATTTGACGGCCGTAATATTCCAAGAAGTCAATTGCTTCAGCAGTATCTGCGTCTGCCTCGTTCCAAGGTTTACCTGCTTCTTTTGTCATTAATGCAGAAAACTCATGCTTGCGGCGGCGAATAATTGCCGCAGCTTTAAATAATACGTCTGCACGGAATTCCGGCTTAACTTTCCTCCAAGTTTTAAAAGCTTCAACAGCTGTTTGCATCGCTTTTTCAGCAAGCTCTTGATTAGCTTTTGATACGCGGCCAATCACTTCTGTTTTTTTAGCTGGATTGTAAGATACAATCTTATCTTCAGTAGAAATGCGCTCTCCGCCAATCACTAAATCGTAGTCTTGTCCTAAGTAGCCCTCAACTGTTTTTAATCCAGCTAAATAGGCTTCACGATTTGCCTCAACACTGAAATCTGTAAATGGTTCATGTTTATAAGGTTGAATCATAACTTCCGCCTCCTATGTATATGAATATCAGTAATTATTGGATAAGCTTATGTCCCATAATCAAAACACACTGTTAAAAGTGTTCCATGAGGATTTTTTATTATACAAAAAAAGAGATAGAAAAAATTCTATCTCCTCGTTTTATTGATAAATATGAACAAAAGGTTCATTTTGATCCGCTTTCCGGACAATCAGAGCTTCTGGTCCATTTACAGAATTAATATTTACCTCAATGGATAGGTAATCCGGAAAATGCTTTAAGACAAGGCCAGTTACATATTGTGTAAACCCAATTCCTTCTGCTTTTCCATAAAATTGAATAGGTATATTAATATTCAGCTCGCGTAATTGTCCGTCGATATAAAATGCTTTTCCAATAATTCCTGTGAAATTCGGAAAATATTTTTCAACATCCTGTTTAAAGTTAAGGAAGGATGTTAGATCATCCCGATGGTCCTCAGTTGCTTCGGTTGAAGGGAATTGATAGTATTTTTCATTAACCTTTTCCCATGAACCGAGTTCTGAGCTTCCCTTGGATGCTTGAGCATAGGCAAAAAAGTTTCCAGGAACGACTGACGATCTGCTCTGCTGTTCAAACAATGCAATTGTAACAGGCACATCCTTCAGCCCATCGATCCTTCGAACACGCTTTATAACCTCATCCGCTATTTTTTCGCCTTCCTTTTCAAGCTTATCGTGTGTAACCTTTGTTTCAAATGTTGGGCCATATTGCACTTTCTGATAATAATAAATCGAGTTTAATGCGATGCCAATGACAACTCCACCTAATTGGACCTTTCCATCACTGTTTTTCACAAGATAGTTCTGCTCCAAAATTTGCGCAAGATATTTTGGTGTTTCTTCCTTCCCGTTATCCACGGGATTTAGGCCAATATTGTCTTCTTCCTTCATATTGTTTTCCTTTAATTGCGCCGGCGTATACTTTCGATTTAGCCAAAGCTGAACGGTCTTTCTTTCTAAGTACTGGCCTTCCTGAAAAAGATACTTTTCGGGATCAAAGGATTTCTGGGCAATTCTCATTAGACCCGTCTCAAATTCACTAATATCATATTTTGTATTGATGTTGCCAACAACAAGGCCCCTAGACTTGCTCGGTTTAAAAGGAAAGATTGTCCTATAGTAATTCTCCGAAATTTTATAATTTGGAATAATCGCTTCCTCTTTAGAGTCCTCTTTATCCTGTACAATTTCTTCTTGCTTATTAAATTTTGGGGCACAGCCGCCAAGCAAGAGGAGAAGAGATAGAGACAGGAGTATTATTTTTTTCACGACATTTCCACCTCTACGCGTTTAATTCTTCCACCAGCTGCTCCTCGTTCCATATCTCAATGCCTAATTCCTGTGCTTTTGTCAGCTTTGAACCAGCATCTTCTCCCGCAATCACGATATCTGTTTTCTTGCTGACACTGCCAGAAACTTTTCCGCCAAGCGCCTCTATTTTCTCCTTGGCTTCATTTCTAGTTAAAATTTCCAGTTTCCCAGTTAGAACTACTGTTTTTCCTGCAAAAATAGAATCTGACTCTTCTAAAGATACAGGCATAGGCCCTTTATAATCCATGTTCAAACCATATGATTTTAATTCAGCGATTAATTCCTGCACTTCTTCCTGTTCAAAAAAGGCAGCAATAGAGTCAGCCATTTTTTCGCCAATTTCATTAATGGATGTCAGCTTTTCTCTGCCGGCAACTGCAAGCATATCCATAGTCCCAAAGACTTGTGCCAATGTTTTGGCAGCCTTTTCCCCGACATGACGGATCCCAAGCCCGAACAGCAGCCTCTCCAGGGAGTTATCTTTTGAAGCATTGATAGCTTTCAATAAATTGTTAGCCGATTTCTCGCCCATCCGTTCTAATTGAATTAACTGGTCATAGGTCAGCTTATATAGATCTGCGACATCTTGAATGAGATTCTGGGCAAATAATTGACTGATTACTTTCTCTCCTAACCCGTCAATATTCATTGCGTTTCGTGAAACAAAATGGATGAGTCCTTCGCGGATTTGCGCAGGACATTTCGGGTTAATGCAGCGAAGAGCTACCTCACCATCGAGTCTGACTAATTCACTTTCACATTCAGGACAATGGCTCGGCATATGAAATTCCTGTTCTTCCCCTGTTCTTCGGTCCAAAAGAACATTGACTACCTCAGGAATAATATCCCCTGCCTTTTTCACAATCACTTGGTCGCCAATCTTAATGTCTTTTTCACGAATTAAATCCTCGTTATGCAATGAAGCCCTTTGAACAGTTGTACCGGCAACACGGACAGGATCAAGAATGGCTGTTGGTGTAATGACACCCGTTCTTCCAACGCTTAATTCAATATCTCTTAATGTGGTAACAACCTCTTCCGCCGGAAACTTATAAGCTATAGCCCAGCGGGGACTTTTCGCCGTGGTGCCAAGCCTCTGCTGCTGTTCATAAGAATCAACCTTAATCACAATGCCATCAATTTCATAAGCAAGATTTGGCCTTTGCTCTGTCCAATGGCTGATAAAATCAAGCACCTCTTGAATACTTCCTGCTTTTCGGCGTTCCTTATTTGTCTTAAAGCCAAGTGTATCTAAATAATCAAGGGCATCACTGTGCGCATCAATGCCCTCTTTATTTATTTCAGCTAAGCCATACAAAAAGGTATCAAGATTCCTCGATGCTGCGATTCGGGGATCAAGCTGTCTTAATGAGCCTGCAGCAGCATTTCTTGGGTTAGCAAAAGGCTCTTCTCCCTTTTCAGCTTTTAGTTCATTCAATGCTTCAAAGGAACGCTTTGGCATGTAGGCTTCGCCGCGCACTTCCAGTGTTACATCCTCCTTCAGGCGAAGAGGAATTGAGCGTATGGTACGGAGGTTTGATGTAATATTTTCCCCCGTGGAGCCATCACCTCTTGTTGCCCCAAGGACAAACACGCCATTTTCATAATGAAGTGATACAGCAAGACCATCAATCTTTAATTCACAGACATAGGAAACCTCGTCCCCAACTGCCTGTCTGACCCTTCTGTCAAAATCGAGCAGGTCCTGTTCATTAAATGCATTGCTAAGGCTTAACATCTGAGAATGATGCTGAACCTTTTCAAACATCTCTAATACTTCGCCTCCGACTCTTTGCGTAGGGGAGTCTGGAGTCAAAAGCTCTGGAAATTGCTCTTCTAGATCCATTAATTCTTTCAGCAGCCTGTCGTACTCTGAATCTGGAACAGAAGGATTGTCCAAAACGTAATATTCATAGCTATATTGGTTAAGAAGGTTCTTCAGTTCCTTCACCTTTGTTTCAGCAATTTCGCGGTTCATTGATTCAACCCTTTCTAGGCTCAGAAAAGTTCTAGTTCATCATATTAATCAAATCACAATAGAAAGATTAGCCCTTAGTAATCGGTGCAAATTTAGCCAGCAGACGTTTGATGCCAACAGGTTTAGGGAATGCAATATCAAGCTCCATGCCTTCTCCTTCTCCTTTTACACTGACAACTGTCCCTGTTCCCCATTTTCCATGCTGGGCTTTGTCGCCGACTTTCCAGGCTAATTCATCCCCGCCTGTATCATTTAGTGCAGGTCTTATTACTGGCTTTCTTTGCTGAACAGAACGGGCACCAAATGGGGATGCACCGAAGGAAGCCCCAGATTTAGCCTTCATCTTCAGATCTTCGAGAAGGTCTTCAGGGATTTCTTTAATAAAACGAGATGGCGGATTCATATTTGTCCGGCCAAATAGCGTTCTGATTTGCGCATTTGAAAGATATAATTCGTTTTCTGCACGCGTGATCCCAACATAGGCTAGTCGCCGTTCTTCTTCCATTTCTGCTTCTTCCATTAATGAACGGCTGTGAGGAAAGACTCCTTCTTCCATGCCAATGAGAAAAACGATTGGAAATTCAAGACCCTTTGCAGAGTGCAATGTCATTAAAACGACCGCGTCTGCCTTTTCTCCGTCGTCATCAAGCTTGTCAATATCAGCCACAAGTGCCAAATCGGTTAAAAAAGCTACAAGGCTTTTATCTTCACTTGATTCCTCAAAGCTTTTTGTAACTGAAAGAAATTCCTCCAGGTTTTCAAGACGGCTTTGTGCTTCAATCGATTTTTCAGCGGTAAGCATCTCTGTATACCCTGACTTTTCTAATATATCCTCAACAAGCTCAGTAACAGAGAGATACTCCAGCATCTTTGCATAATTACTAATTAAATCTCTAAATTCGGCTGCCGCCTTTGTAATCTTCGGACTTAAGCCAATCAATTCAATAGATTCCAATGCCTCAAACATTGTCATGTCATGCAGAGCAGCAAAGTTTGCAATCTTATCAATAGATCCAGACCCAATCCCCCGCTTAGGTACATTGATCACCCTTTGCAGGCTAATATCGTCATCAGGATTGGCAATTAGACGCAAATAGGCAAGAATATCCTTAATTTCCTTACGATCATAGAATTTGATTCCGCCAACAATAGAATACTCAATATTGGATTTGAGAAGAACTTCCTCCATCACACGTGACTGGGCATTTGTCCGGTAAAGGATGGCAATTTCAGATAAAGGACGGTTCCCATCTTTTGTTAGTTCCTTGATTTTTCCAGCAACAAATTGGGCCTCGCCTTGTTCACTGTCTGCGCGATAGTAGCAAATCTTGCTGCCTTCTTGATTTTCCGTCCAAAGATTTTTTGCCTTGCGGTTATGGTTTCTGGAAATAACCTCGTTAGCCGCATGCAGAATTCTTTTCGTAGAACGGTAATTTTGCTCAAGCAATATCACCTTGGCATTGGGATAATCCTTTTCAAATGAAAGAATATTAGCAATATCCGCGCCACGCCAGCGATAAATCGACTGATCGGAATCACCCACAACACAAAGATTTCTAAATCGGGCAGCCATGAGCTTGACAAGCATATATTGAGCCCGGTTTGTATCCTGATACTCATCGACATGGATATACTGGAATTTTCTCTGATAGTATTCCAGCACTTCAGGGACTCTTTGAAACAATTGGATGGTTTTCATGATGAGGTCGTCGAAGTCGAGAGCCTGGTTTCTCTTAAGCCTTTTTTGATATTCGGCATAGACATCACTGACAATCTGCTGGTAGTAGTCACCTGTTGTCTTTGCAAATTCTTCAGGGGTTGTCAGTTCATTTTTTGCCGAACTGATGGATCCTAAGATTGCCCTCGGATCAAACTTTTTCGGATCAATGTTTTTATCCTTAAGAATCGCTTTTATCACAGATTGCTGATCTGTTGAATCTAAAATCGTAAAATTGCGATTGTAGCCAATTCGGTCTATATCCCTTCTCAATATGCGGACACACATCGAGTGGAAAGTGGAAATCCAGATTTCATCGGCTGTTCCGCCCATCATCTTCTTGATTCTTTCTCTCATCTCGCGCGCGGCTTTATTTGTAAAGGTAATGGCGAGGATATTGTACGGATTGACCCCTTTTTCAACCATTAAGTACGCAATTCTATGTGTTAATACTCTTGTCTTACCGCTTCCCGCTCCAGCCATAATCAGCAATGGGCCATCCGTTGCCTTCACCGCTTCCTGCTGTTCCGGGTTTAAGCCGTTTAACAGTTTATCAGTTAAAAAATTCATTTCTTCAAATCACCGCCATACAAACATATGTTCTTACTTATATAATAAATCTTTCATCGGTTTCAATCAAGCACGAACAGCCTTTACTGTTTCAAGTGCAGTCTTTATGTCCGTGTAAACAACGTTTCCTACAACAATAACATCTGCGTGTTTCGCCATTTCTATTGCCTGATCTGCTGATTCAATCCCGCCCCCGTAAAACAAAACCGTGTTTTCAAGGGTTTTGCTTACTTGAGAAACCATTTCAGGATCGCCATATTTCCCGCTGTACTCCAAGTAAAATATCGGCAGGTGAAACATCTTTTCTGCCATCATGGCATAGGCCTTCACATCATCATAGCTTAAATTAGCATTTGCTTTTGTGAGTCCCGCTGCCTTACAGTCTTCATTAAGAATACAATACCCCTGAACAAGGATTTCCTCCCAGTTCATGATTTCTCCAAATTCCTTCACAGCCTCATGATGCAGGCCGCTGATCCACTTTGTTTCACTGCTGTTCAAAACGGTTGGAATAAAATAAAAATCAAAGCCCGGCGTGATAGATTCAATAGACGAAACCTCAAGTACGCAAGGCACTGTATAGCGTCTGATACGCGCCATTAGTTCTAAAACCTTTTCAAGGGTAATTCCATCCGTGCCACCCACAATAATTGCATCTGTACCCGATTCGCAGACCTGTTCTAAATCCTCGTCGGAAATAGATTTATCCGGATCCAGCTTAAATACGTGGCGCCATTCGCGAACATCATACATCCATACTTCCCCCATTCTATCATTCCATTTCACCATTATAGCACTAGTAAAATGAATCAAAAAGAATCATACATATCCAAGGGAAATTATGGGTGGACAAGAGACCTGTCCCCCTGTCCAAAAAATAAAAACCGCAGAGGTGATCGTCTGCGGTTTACCAATTAATTTTCATTTTCTTCTTGCTCTTTAATTCTGTCAAGAGCCATTTCATAGGCATCATTGCCGTAGTTAAGGCAACGTTTTACACGGGAGATGGTAGCTGTGCTTGCGCCTGTTTCTGTTTCGATTTTGTGGTAGGTCTTTCCTTCACGGAGCATTCTGGCAACTTCCAGTCTTTGCGCTAGGGATTGAATTTCATTGACCGTACAAAGGTCATCGAAGAATCGGTAGCATTCCTCCATGTCTTTTAGAGATAAAATTGAATTAAATAATTGGTCGAGTTCTTTTCCTCTTAGCTTATCAATTTGCATCATTATTCCCCTTTAAATTTGAATACTATTCCTTTACATCAAAAGAAACGGTTTGCTCTAATCCTGGGCTCGAAGGAATGACGTTTATCCAGGTCTTCCCTGGCACAAGCCCCGCTTCCACGCCATCAATAACCGGTAAAATTCTTCCATCAATGTTGCGCCATTGAGCCTCTTTCCATTTTCCCTTCTGCAGCAAATAGGCATTTCCTCCTGAAGTTAAATCAATGGATCTTCGGCCTGCCTCATCAATAACACGATGATTGGTTTCAACTATAAAAATATTATCAAGCAGTACGGGGTCACCGGTATTTTGGTCGATAGTCAGATCACCATTTGAGTACCTTTTATACTTGTCAAGTTTCTCGTCATATTCATAGATGCTATTATAAATACTGTTATTAAAGTAATTTATCATGGCCGAATGAGCTGGCTCACCCTCTAAGTTCTGAACTTCTTCCTTTTTTAAAAAGGTCAGCGGTTCCTCATCCTCTTCCATTGAATAATTTCTTATTTCAGCACCTTTTACAATGCTGTCGTATGAAATATAAGAATTATGAGGGGCTTTTCGCGTTTGATCACGCTTAAAAAGAATGCCGTCATATACCATGCCATTTAAGTTATCAATATAGCCGTTTTCAAGCATCTTTTTTGCTTCAGGACTATAGCCGTGAGCAATATATATACTATCATATCCTTTGGCGATTTCAATATAGTAGTCTCTGGCACTTCTGACTGGGCCAATTTTTTCGGGTTTTCCACTTTGGTAAATGGCAAGGAATCTGGTTACATCCCCTTCTGCAAGTAATTCATAGACAATATCTGCTTCTTCTAACCCTGATTGCGGACGAGCTTTAGGATGATTATTAATCATTACAGCCACCGCTCGGGTCTCAGGATTTTTTTCTGTCCCTATACCAGTTAACGGAAACCGGTAGGGCATTTCTTGATCAATATTTCCATGTACTTCTTTCGTATTCTCTGTGATGTCCTTTTGAACTTCCTTATCTTCATCATCGACGGCTGTTTGATTATTATTACTGCATCCTGTAACTACAAGCATTGCCACTGATAATGCAGCCATCCATTTTTTCAGCATGAAGGCACCCCTAAAAATAACTTGAGAATTTCCTCGCACAAACTCGCACGAGCGTATCAAAGAAATAGTAGAAAAAGTCTCTCAATTCCTTTTCCTTTTATATTTTAACGCATTATCGTCGGAAAGAGAACAGTTTTATTCATGACATCGTACATTCCCTGCGGGGTGACGCGAATGTATGGCAAATGGGTGGAAGAGAAAAAGGAAAGTGAATAGATGGGATCCACATGGGAATAGCCCCTTTCAATCAAATATTTTAAAAGGACTTTCTCCTTTTCGATCAGTTCTTCCACCTTCATATCCGCCATTACACCTTTGATTTTAAGCGGAATTTCATGAACTATTTTGCCTTTTTCCGAAATACAGATGCCACCGCCCATTTCTTTCAACCGATTAAAAGCAGCAACCATATCCTTTTTGCTCTTTCCAATGATAATAATATCCCCTGTGTTTGAAAAAGAGCTTGCCAGTCCATCCAATTTATTCGCAAAACCTTTTAATGTAGTATTAATCCTCCACTTACCATTTCTGTCCATCAGCATGAAGAAACATTCATCATGGGCAGAGGAGAGAGTATTACCCGAAAGGTCAATCATGATTGAATATGGCTTTGTGATTACTGAGTTTTCCATTTGAATCCCAAATGGCATTGAAAATTGCAGATCATCCTGCTCAATTTCCCAATCTATATCTAAAGGCTCAAATCCTTGGGTCTCCCATTTAACAGCCTTATACACATCCTGTACAGCTCCATCGCGTTTTACCCATTTCCCTTTCGCAAGCACGGATACAGGTGTAGGTTCATACTCGCTTGTTAAAAAGTTAATGTTGGCCACACGCCCGGTAGCAATCATTCCATGTAAATGGTCAATATTATAATAGCGGGCTGCATTGATGGTTCCCATATTATAGGCATCGATAATTGGAACACCCTTTTCAATGGCAATGCGGATCAAATGATCTATGACCCCCTGCTCATAAAAGGAAGATGGCGATCCATCCGTTGTTAAAATAAAGCTGTCGTAATGGTGAATACCCATTTCATGCAGTTCATCCAAAATAACCGGCAAATCTGGCCGTATGGACGAATATCTCAGAGAGACCGTATATCCCTGCATCAGCCTATTATAGGCATCTTTTCCAGTCATAGCCTCATGATCACAATCAGCGCCAAGAAGCATTAATTTAGCGAGCGTCCGTTCAGATGCTCCAGGAAAGTGTCCTTCAATCGGTTTTCTCATCCGCTTGGTTTCCTGAATCCAATGAAGCATCAAATCGTCGCCATCCAGCAATTTTGGCCATCCCGTCAGCTCTCCACCTTGCAAAACAGCGTCATGCTCCAGCCAAGATTTAATATTGCTGTGTGAAAATACAGCCTCTTCATTCTGAATCTCTGTTTGTGCATCAAATCGGCACCACCAGTACATGGTTGTTGGAATCTGACGCATTTCTCTCAGGAATGAAAACGCTTTCCTTTTATCCATCTGTACAGCAAGAACCATATTGTCATTGACCAAGGTTGTCGTGCCGAACTGTGATGCATAGGCAGCAAATGAGAGGGGATTATATAACTGATGTGGATGTGCATGCGGCTCGATATAGCCTGGAACCAGCGCAAGACCTTCACAATCCACTACTTCGCATTGTCCTGTTTTTTCGGGGAGCCTTTCTCCGACATAGACAATGCGATCATCATATATCCAAATATTCGCTGTTACCCATGTGCGCAGTGCGTAATTTAGATAACGAGCGTTTTTTAGCAGCAGTGTTGGTGACAACTTGCCGTCCAATACGGAAACATGGTCACGCAAATGCTTATTTTTCCATCGGTAACGCTGTTCCAGCACAAGAACCCCTCCCCCTGTATAAAAATTTTTATCTATATTTTATTAACATTTTTTACGGCTAAATCGGAAAAGAAAGCCCTTACATTCTTTGTTTTATATTAACATATTTTACTGTTTAACGCATTAAAGAATTACAATGTTTTTTCAAAAAAAGTAAAAAAGGACTGCCTCAAAACAGGTGATTGCACCTTTTTGAAACAGCCCATTAAGAATAGGAGTGATTAGATTGTTTTATGAATATGTTTCCCATGCATCTTTTGTTGTAGCTTCGGCCGTCGGCGGCATTATTGCTTTAATTTATGCCTACACGGCAGTTACTAAGAGAAAACGCGCTCGATAGCCTTGTGGCCTATATCCTTGCGGTAAAATAGCCCCTCACACTTGATCTTTTCCAGTTCTGTGTAAACTGTTTTTTGTGCTTCACCAAGTGTATCCGCTTTTGCTGCAGCAAGGAGGACACGGCCGCCATCTGTAATAAAGCTGCCTTCGCTATCTTTATTTGTTCCAGCATGAAAAACCTGCACGCTGGTGTCAATATCTTCTAATCCTGAAATAACATAGCCTTTTTGATAATCATTTGGATAGCCGACTGATGCAGCAACGACTCCCAGCACAGCTTGTTCATCCCAAAGAATCTCAGGTGTTTCTCCTTGAATGACTGACAGCATCGTTTGCGCTAAATCTGATTTCATTCTAGGCAGAACCACCTGGGTTTCCGGGTCACCGAAGCGGGCATTAAATTCAATAACCTTTGGTCCTTGATCAGTAATAATAAGTCCAGCATATAGAACTCCGCAAAAATGTCTGCCTTCAGAAACAAGTGCCTTAGCTGCTGACTTTAGGATTTTTTCCACCGATTCCCTAATTACATCCTGGCTAATATGCGGTACTGGAGAATAAGCCCCCATTCCGCCAGTATTAGGACCTTGATCCCCGTCATAAGCGCGCTTATGATCCTGAGCTGCTTCAAGCGGAATCACATTTTCCCCATTTACAAAAGCCATCAATGAAATTTCTTCACCAGTCAAAAATTCTTCCATCACGACGGTTGCTGAAGCTTCGCCAAACTTCCCGTTTAACAGCAGCTCCTCTAACGTCTCTTGCGCTTCATCCATGGTCATTGCAACAGTAACACCTTTGCCGGCAGCTAAACCATCTGCCTTAAGAACAATAGGCGCACCCTTCTCTTCTAAATAGGCTTTCGCTTCATCATAGGTTGAAAAAACTGCGTAATCTGCCGTTGGGATATCGTATTTTTTCATTAAATCCTTTGCAAAGGATTTGCTTCCCTCGATTAAAGCAGCGGATTTTTTCGGTCCGAAAACTTTAAGTCCCTCTGCTTCAAAGCGGTCAGCCAATCCTTCAAGAAGCGGAACCTCCGGGCCAATAACGGTAAGGGTAATATCATTGTCTTTTGCAAATTGAATCAGCTTGTCATGCTCATTTTCAGAAATGGCTACAGGCACTGCGACATCCTGCATTCCCGGATTTCCAGGTGCCACATAAGTTTTAGTAACAGATGGGCTTTCAGAAAGCTTCCTGCAAATAGCATGCTCACGGCCGCCTTTGCCAATAACTAGTGTTTTCAATATAAAAACCCCCATTGGTTATTAAGTCAAAGAATCAAATGCGCCTCGGCGTATTTGCGCCCGATTTTTTTCGAGCTAGCTCGAAAAATTTCCTTTTAAAAATCGAGGCATCCGCCGGAGGCTTAACTTTATTCAGCAGGGTTTGAACCCACACTGAATTGGTTACTCTTTTTGCATTCATCCCACCACTTATAGAAGTGTGGGACTTCTGCTGAATAAAGTTAGTGTTTGAAATGTCTTACTCCCGTGAACACCATTGCGATTCCGTATTCATCAGCCTTCTTAATGGAGTCTTCGTCGCGGATAGAACCGCCAGGCTGAATAATGGCTGTAATTCCTGCCTTTGCAGCTGCTTCTACTGTGTCATCCATTGGGAAGAACGCATCCGATGCCATAACAGCTCCAGTTGCTTTATTGCCAGCTTGCTCAAGGGCAATCTTTGCAGAACCGACGCGATTCATTTGACCTGCACCAATTCCAAGTGTCATATCGGCATTATTAACCACAATAGCATTCGATTTCACATGTTTGACGATTTTCCAGCCAAACTTTAAGGCTTGCCATTCTTCTTCGGAAGGCTCTCTTTTTGTTGGAACAGAAATCGTTGCATTTTCAAGTGAATATTGATCATATTGCTGGACCAATAAACCGCCTTCGATAGAAGTTAACTTAACTTCTTCTTTGTTGTTTTTGTCGAATGGGATGGTCAATAAACGCAAGTTCTTTTTGCTTGTTAAAACGTCCAATGCTTCTTTTGAGAATGAAGGAGCAATGACAATTTCAAGGAAAATTTCATGCAGTCTTTGTGCAGTTGCCGCGTCTACTTCTCTGTTAAAGGCAATAATTCCGCCAAAAATGGAGACAGGGTCTGCAGCAAATGCTTTAGAGTAGGCATCTAAAACAGTTTTTCCGCTTCCAACTCCGCATGGATTCATATGCTTAACAGCGACAGCAGCAGGTTCAGTGAATTCCTTCACAATTTGCAGTGCTGCCTCTGCATCATTGATGTTATTATAGGAAAGCTCTTTTCCGTGCAATTGCTCTGCGTTTGCAATAGAAAATTCAGATCCTAATGGCTTGCGATAAAAAGCTGCTTTTTGATGAGGATTTTCGCCATATCTTAATGACTGCTTCAGTTCATAGGTTACTGTCAGCTTTTCTGGTGCTTCTTCGCCCGCTAAGTTCGTCATATAATCAGCAATTAAAGCATCATAAGCTGCAGTATGACGGAAAACCTTTGCTGCAAGCTTGCGGCGTGTTTCCTTTTGAACTTCACCATTTTCCTTAAGCTGGCTTAATACTGTGTCATAATCAACAGGATCAACAACAACAGTTACATATTCGTGATTTTTAGCTGATGCACGCAGCATCGCCGGTCCGCCAATATCAATATTTTCAATGGCATCTTCCACAGTTACTTCAGGCTTTGCGATTGTTTGCTGGAATGGATAAAGATTCACACAAACAACCTGAATGGGCTGAATTTGATGGTCCTCCATTTGCTTTTGATGGTCTGGATTTGCAAATTTAGCGAGCAATCCTCCATGGATCATCGGATTTAATGTTTTTACACGGCCTTCTAAAATCTCTGGAAAACCAGTTACATCACTCACCCCGATTACAGGGACTCCGCTTTCTTCAAGGGCTTTTTTCGTACCGCCTGTAGAAATAATTTCAAACCCAAGCTCGCTTAATTGTTTCGCAAATTCAGTTACGCCATTTTTGTCAGATACACTGATGAGTGCACGTTTTTTCATCGAAATTCCTCCCAATTTCCTGAATTACTCCGATAATAATTTGTTCAAAACTGCTGGATAAAGTTCATGTTCAATTTTATGGATCTTTTCCTGAAGGCTTTCTATCGTTTCGTTTTCATCAATTGTTACAGCCTTTTGTGCAATAATTGGACCCGTATCCATGCCCTCATCAACAAAATGGACGGTCACACCTGTCTGGTCCACCTTTGCTAAAAGAGCCTGGCCAATCGCATCCTTCCCTGGAAAAGCAGGAAGCAGCGATGGATGGATATTAACAATCTTTCCTTCAAATTCACGCAAAAGAACTGTTCCTATCAGCCTCATATATCCTGCTAGAACGATAAATTCAACCTGGAATTCACGCAGATTTTTAAGAATCTCATTCTCGTACTCTTCTTTTCCGGCAAAGTCTCTGGCACGAAAAGCATATTGCGGAATTTCTTCTTTTTTCGCTCGCTCCAAGCAATAAGCGCCCGGCTGGTCGCAAACAAGCAGGCTAATATTAGCCTTCAGCTCTTCTTTTTTGACCGTCTCAACGATTGCTTGAAAATTAGTTCCGCTCCCTGATGCAAATATCGCGATATTTTTCATCTTATCACAATGCCTTCCTGCTCGGTTACGATTCCGATAGAATAAGCTTTTTCTCCAATGGATTGAAAATATTCAATAGCAGCATCTGCTTCATCCTTATCCAAAGCGATAACCATGCCTGTACCCATATTAAAAATATTGTACATTTCCATTCGATCAAGGTTTCCGATTGATTCCATCAATTGAAACACAGGAAGGACATCCCAATTCTTTTCAGCAAGTTCTGCACCCAATCCCTCTGGAAGCATACGCGGGATATTCTCGATAAAACCGCCGCCTGTAATATGAGCCATGCCTTTTATATCAAATTTATTTAATGCAGATAAAATTGATTTCACATAAATTTTAGTAGGACGAAGCAGCTCCTCACCCAAGGTGCAGCCCAATTCATCCACATGGTCAGTTAATTTCATATTTGCTACTTCAAAGAATAGCTTTCTGACAAGGGAGTAGCCATTGCTGTGGATGCCGCTTGAAGCAAGCCCAATCAAAACATCGCCAGCCTTAATTTTCTCTCCGCTGATGACCTTTGATTTCTCGCAAGCGCCGACAGCAAAACCGGCTAAATCATACTCCTCTTCACTGTACATCCCCGGCATTTCAGCCGTTTCCCCGCCGACAAGAGCACAGCCAGCTTGCTCACATCCATCGGAAATTCCTTTGACAATTGCTTCAATCTTCATAGGTTCTGCTTTACCGCAAGCAATGTAATCTAGGAAATAAATCGGTTCAGCCCCTTGAACAACGATATCGTTCACACACATGGCAACCGCATCAATACCGATGGTGTCATGTTTATCCATCATGAAGGCAAGCATTAATTTTGTTCCGACGCCATCCGTTCCTGATACTAATACTGGCTCCTTTAGATTAAGAGCAGAAAGGTCAAACATGCCGCCAAATCCGCCTAGCCCGCCAAGCACCCCAGGACGAATCGTTTTTTGCACATGCTTTTTCATTCGGGATACGGCCTCATAGCCTGCCTCAATGTTCACACCTGCTTGTTTATAAGCATTAGCCATTCTGGTTCCTCCTAAAAAGTAGGGATATTATCAATCTTCACACATAATTTAACGCATTAAACTACCGGGGGACATGCCCCCAGTGCAGTAACGCGTTAAACCACCGGGGGTCAAACCACCGGGGGTCAGGCCCCCGATGCGGTGACGCGTTAAGCTAGTACTGTTTCCTCTGTCAAGGATGGGTAGATTTCTGTTGGGTATTTTCCGGTAAAGCATGCAAGACATTGGCCGCATGTGCCGTCTTCCATTTTTCTGCCGATTGCCTTTACCGTACCTTCCACACTTAGGAAGTTTAGTGTGTCCGCTCCAATGATTTGTCTGATTTCCTCAACAGAATAGTTGGCTGCAATGAGCTCTTCTTTCGTTGATGTATCAATTCCATAGAAACATGGGTGCTGGATTGGAGGAGAACTAATCAGAACATGAACTTCTTTCGCTCCTGCATCCTTAAGCATGTTAACAATCCGCTTGCTTGTTGTTCCGCGTACAATGGAATCATCCACCATGACGACTCTTTTTCCTTCAACAACACCTCTGACAGGGGAAAGCTTCATTTTGACCCCTTGCTCCCTTAACGACTGTGAAGGCTTAATAAAAGTTCTGCCGACATAGCGATTTTTGATCAGGCCTAATTCATAAGGAATGCCCGTCGCTTCTGCATAGCCGATTGCAACCGAGATGCTTGAGTCAGGAACACCCGTTACAACATCAGCTTCAAACGGAAATTCAAGGGCTAATTGCTTGCCGAGATTTTTCCGTGCTGTATGGACATTTATCCCGTTAATATCGCTGTCAGGTCTTGAAAAATAAACATATTCCATTGTGCACATCGCAATATTTGAAGCGACAGCAAACGTTTCAGAACGAACACCCTCATCACTGATGATCAGCAATTCGCCCGGCTTAACGTCACGGACATATGTGGCACCAACAAGATCAAAGGCACATGTTTCAGACGCTACAACATAGGCGTCGCCGAGCTTCCCGAGAGAGAGCGGTCTCATGCCGTTTGGATCTAGAGCAACCATTAATTCTGTTTCTGTCATGACCAGAAAAGCATAGGCGCCTTTGATCATAGAAAGCGCATTTTTTACTTTTTCTTTTAACGGCATAAGTCCGCTTCGTCTAATCAGGTGTGCTAACACCTCTGTATCTGAACTTGTCTGGAAGATGCTTCCCTGTCCTTCAAGCTGATTCCTTAAAGCATTTGCATTGGTTAAATTTCCATTATGGCAAAGGGCAAGGCTGCCGATTTGGAAGTTAAATAACAATGGCTGCACATTTTCATAGCCACCGCCGCCAGCTGTTGAGTATCTGACATGACCGATAGCTCCCTTGCCGGTCAGTTCCTGAATAGATTCGTTGGTGAAGATTTCAGAAACAAGCCCCTCACCTTTTCTTCCTTTTAGCCTTTTTCCATCCGTTACGACCATGCCTGTTCCTTCCTGGCCGCGGTGCTGCAGGCTGTGCAGTCCATAATATGTTATTTGTGACGCTTCCGGATGACCCCATACACCAAAGACTCCGCACTCTTCATTTAAACCTTTTATTTCAGCAAGCATGGAATGGCCCCTTTCCAAGCATCCTCTAATGTTTTAATATCTTCGGCTATAACAATCTCCTCTCCAGAGGCAATTGTTAATACTGGATGCTCTATCACTTCACCGATAAGTCTCGCGTCTACTAAACTTTCAAATTGCTCTTTGTTATCTTTTTTAACGGAAAGTAAAAAGCGTGATTGTGACTCAGCAAAAAGAGCTGAAACCTTATTGCCGGTAATTTGAATATTAGCTCCAAGTCCGGTGCCAAATAAACTTTCTGCTGCCGCAACTCCTAAGCCGCCTTCAGCCACATCATGTGCTGATTGAACGAGTCCCGCACGAATCGCTGATAAAACCTGGCTTTGACTGCGGTTTTCTATTTCAAGATTTAGTTCCGGAGCCTTGCCAAACACTTTTCCGTAAGTTAATTTTTGTAATTCACTGCCGCCAAATTCATCCTTCGTATCGCCTAATAGATAAATAAGGTCTCCAGTTTCTTTAAATGATTGCGTGGTGACATGCTTGATATCTTCAACAAGGCCTACCATGCCAATGATTGGTGTCGGATAGATCGCTTCACCGCTTGTTTCATTGTATAATGAGACATTTCCGCCAATAACCGGTGTATCCAAAGCCAGACATGCTTCACTGATACCATCAGCAGCCTTTTCAATCTGCCAGAAGATTTCTGGCTTTTCTGGTGAGCCGAAGTTAAGTCCATCAGTAATGGCCAGTGGTTCACCGCCAGAGCAGACAATATTTCTTGCTGCCTCTGCAACAGCAATTTTTCCACCCGTTTCCGGATCTAGGTATAGATAGCGGGAGTTACAGTCAGTGGTCATCGCAAGGCCTTTTTGTGTACCGCGGATACGAATAACAGCAGCATCAGAACCTGGCGCAACGACTGTACTAGTCCGCACTTGATAGTCGTACTGATCATAAACCCACTCTTTGCTTGCGATTGTAGGCTGCTTCAATAATTCTATTAATGTCTCTTTATAGTCATCAACAGCTGGAATATCTGTTTCCATTTCCTGAAATTCGCGGTAATAAGCTGGTTCTTTTGATGGCTTGTGATATACTGGAGCATCTTCTGCCAGCGCATCAACTGGTACGTCTGCCACAACCTCACCTTTATGGTATAGACGAAGCATTTTATCATCTGTTACCTTTCCGACAGCAACAGCTTCCAGGCCATATTTTGAGAAAAGGTCAGAAATTTCCTGCTCACGGCCCTTCTTGACAACGATCAGCATTCTTTCCTGTGATTCTGAAAGCATCATTTCATAGGCATTCATTCCTGTTTCCCTTTGCGGAACAAGGTCAAGATTCATTTCAATGCCAGATCCTGCTTTACTTGCCATTTCAGCTGATGAACTAGTCAGACCTGCGGCACCCATATCCTGAATACCAACAAGAGCATCATTATGAACAAGCTCTAGACATGCTTCAAGAAGCAGTTTTTCCATGAAAGGATCGCCGACTTGTACTGCTGGACGCTTTTCATCCGATTGATCTGTTAATTCTTCTGATGCAAAGGTTGCCCCGTGGATACCGTCACGGCCTGTTTTCGCTCCAACATACATCACTGTATTGCCAACGCCCCGCGCCTGCCCTTTTTGAATATCTTTATGATCAATTAATCCGACACACATCGCATTTACAAGCGGATTTCCTTCATAAGAAGGATCTACCTGAATTTCCCCGCCAACCGTTGGAATACCGATACAATTCCCGTAACCAGCGATGCCTGCTACTACCTCTTTAAAAAGATACTTCGTCCGTTCATTATCCAACTCACCGAATCGCAGTGAATTTAACATAGCAACAGGTCTAGCTCCCATGGAGAATACGTCACGGATAATTCCGCCAACTCCAGTGGCAGCGCCTTGATATGGCTCAATCGCTGAAGGGTGGTTATGGCTTTCAATCTTAAATACGACAGCCTGCTGGTCACCAATATCAACAATTCCGGCTCCTTCACCAGGACCCTGAAGAACTCTTTCGCCCTTTGTCGGGAATTTCCTTAAGACTGGCTTTGAATTCTTGTAGCTGCAATGCTCAGACCACATAACAGAGAAAAGACCAATCTCCGTATAATTTGGCAGTCTGCCAAGAATTTTTTCAATCATCGCAAATTCTTCATCGGTTAAACCCATTTCTTTATATACTTTTTGTTCTCTCAGCTGCTCTGGATTTGGTTCAAGCATTAACGACATGTGCTTCCCTCCAATTTTTTACGATTGATTGAAATAGCCTTAATCCATCCGCACTTCCTAGAAGCTCGTCAACAGCTCTTTCTGGATGGGGCATCATTCCAAGGACATTGCCTTTTTTATTTGTGATTCCAGCAATATTCTCTAAGCTTCCATTTGGATT
The DNA here is from genome assembly GCF_058792595.1 of Cytobacillus sp. MT66. Classification (NCBI taxonomy): domain Bacteria; kingdom Bacillati; phylum Bacillota; class Bacilli; order Caryophanales; family Bacillaceae; genus Cytobacillus; species Cytobacillus sp. MT66. The sequence goes on along the minus strand of NZ_JBXAFB010000004.1, from coordinate 88,587 downwards.
CATACCGTTATAAGTGAAAACAATTTGGTTATTTTCTTTCAATTCCGCGAGTGTTTCCTCATCACAGTAGTAATTTCCTTCACCATGTGCAATTGGAACGGTGATAACTTCCCCTTGCTGATATTCAGAGGAAAACATCGTTTGGCTGTTTTCGACCTTTAATTCCACAGGGCGGCAAATAAATTTCAAGCTATTGTTTCTTCTCATTGCCCCTGGAAGCAGACCTGCTTCAAGCAGAATCTGAAAACCATTGCAGACACCAAGAACTGGCTTTCCAGCTTCAGCCGCTTTAATAACCTCTTTCATCACATTGCTAAAACGGGCAATCGCTCCGGAGCGAAGATAATCCCCATATGAAAATCCGCCAGGAAGAAGAATTCCATCAAAACTCTCTAGGCTCTCTTCGGTATGCCAAACATATTCAACATCAGCACCAAGCTCATCCTTTATCGCATGATACATGTCTGCGTCACAATTGGATCCTGGAAAAACGATAACCGCAAATTTCACTTGGAAACAGCCTCCTCAATTTCATAGCGGTAATCCTCTATGACAACGTTAGCCAACAAGCGCTCGCACATTTCTTTTACAATAACATCTATATCACGATCAGACTTTTCAATGGTCAATTCCATGTATTTTCCAATACGTACATCGTCGACTTCCTTATAATTCATGGAGTGAAGAGAACTTTTCACTGCAGTCCCTTGAGGATCTAATACACTTTCTCTTAATGTGACGAATACTTTTACTTTGTACATACCATTTGGCCTCCCAGTCTAGTCAATATATTTTCATATGCATCTGTCAGGTTTCCAAGGTCACGGCGGAAAACATCTTTATCAAGCTTTTCGTTTGTTTTAAGGTCCCACAGTCTGCATGTATCTGGCGAAATTTCATCAGCAAGCACAATTTTCCCGCTTGATTCTTTGCCAAATTCAAGCTTAAAGTCTATAAGCCCTACTCCTATTTCTCTAAAAATCTCTGATAGCACTTCATTGACCTTTAATGCCATTTGTTTAAGTGCTGATACTTCATCTGAATTTGCAAGATTTAGAATGTCAATATGGTCCTCGGTAATCAGCGGATCACCCAAAGAATCATCTTTATAGTAAAATTCAACGATTGGTCTTGAGAGCTTTTTGCCTTCTTCAATTCCGAGTCTTTTTGAAAAGCTGCCGGCAGCTACATTGCGGACAACCGTTTCTAAGGGAATAATTTGCAGCTTTTTAACTAGCTGTTCTGTTTCTGAGATTTTGCTGATGAAGTGAGATTCTACCCCATGCTCTTTAAGCTTTGAAAATATCAGACTAGTAATCTCATTATTTAAACGCCCCTTGCCGGTAATGGTTGCTTTCTTTTCTCCATTAAAGGCTGTTGCTGAATCTTTATATTCAACCCAAACGATATTTTCATCATCTGTTTGGTACATTTTTTTCGCTTTGCCCTCATATAAAAGTGTTCCTTTTTTCATACCAGCAGCTCCTTCATTGAAGTTCAAGATTTTTATAAAAGGATAAAGAATATCTTTACCCTTTTATAAGCCTAACCGTTCAAAAATGGTGTCTACGTGCTTTAGGTGATAGTTATAGTCAAAGCAATCATCAATCTCTGCTGCTGAAAGCTTCGATGTAATTTTTTCATCTTGTTCGATCAGGCTGCGGAATGGCACCTGTTTCTCCCAGGCTTCCATTGCACGCGGCTGAACAGTATCGTAAGCCTCTTCACGAGGCAGCCCCTTATCGATAAGAGCTAAAAGAACTCGCTGTGAATAAATTAAGCCTAATGTCCGATCCATGTTTCGTTTCATGTTCTCAGGGAAAACCGTTAAATTCTTAATGATATTGCCGAAACGGCTTAACATATAGTTCAAAGCAATCGTTGCATCTGGAATGATGACTCTTTCTGCTGAGGAATGTGAGATATCGCGTTCATGCCATAAAGAGACATTTTCATAGGCAGTCAGCATATAGCCGCGGATGACTCTTGCCATTCCTGTCATGTTCTCAGATCCGATCGGATTTCGTTTATGCGGCATTGCCGATGAACCCTTTTGCCCTTTTGCGAAAAATTCTTCCACTTCACGTGTTTCGCTTTTTTGCAACCCGCGAATTTCTGTGGCAAATTTTTCAATAGAAGTTGCGATTAGTGCAATGGTGCTCATGTAATGCGCATGGCGATCACGCTGCAATGTCTGTGTCGAAATAGGTGCAGGCTTTAGGCCAAGTTTTTCGCAAACATATTTTTCAACAAATGGGTCAATATTGGCATACGTGCCGACTGCACCGGAAATTTTCCCGAATTCAATTCCAGCTGCAGCGCTTTTGAACCGTTCAAGATTTCGCTTCATCTCTTCATACCAAAGAGCTAGCTTTAAGCCAAATGTCGTAGGCTCTGCATGAACGCCATGAGTACGGCCCATCATGACCGTATATTTGTGTTCTTGCGCCTTGTTTTTTAAAATTTCGACAAATGCCTCTACGTCCTTCAACAGAATGCTGTTTGCCTGTCTAATCAAGTATGAAAGGGCTGTATCAACCACGTCCGTTGAAGTTAACCCGTAATGAACCCACTTACGCTCCTCACCAAGCGTTTCGGAAACCGCACGTGTGAAAGCTACGACATCATGGCGGGTTTCTTCCTCGATTTCTTTAATGCGCTCAATATCAAAGGATGCTTTTTCACGAAGCTTTTGCACATCCTCTTTTGGAATTACGCCTAACTCTGACCAAGCTTCACAAGCAAGGATTTCAACCTCAAGCCATGCTTGAAAACGATTTTGTTCTGTCCAAATGGCACCCATTTCAGGTCTTGTATAACGTTCAATCATGAGATGTGTCCTCCGATCATTTCTGCTTCTTTTTCCCAAATCTTGCTGTTTTCTGCTTCAGCCAATGCCTCTTCTACAGAGTCTCTCAGCAGTGTGACATGCCCCATTTTTCGTTTGTATTTTGCATCCTTTTTGCCGTATAAATGAATCTTCCAGTCTGGCAAGGAAGGTATTTTCTCCATTAATGGTTCAACATGCTGCCCTAATATATTGACCATTACAGCAGGTTTTAATAACGTTGTTTCTCCTAATGGCCAATCACAAACGGCTCTGATATGCTGCTCAAACTGAGAGGTCATGCATGCTTCTATGGAATAGTGTCCTGAATTATGAGGTCTTGGTGCAAGCTCGTTAATATAAATCGTATCATCCTCATTCAAGAACATTTCTACGGCAAGTGTTCCAACCACATTTAGAGCATTGGCAATCTGCTTGGCCGCTTCTATCGCCTTTTCTTCTGCATTTTTAGTAATTCTCGCAGGAACGATGGTCTCGTGTAGGATGTTTTCTTTATGAATATTTTCTCCCACCGGTAAGACAGCTGTTTCTCCTGAAACACTTCTGCTGACAATAACGGAAATTTCCTTTTCAAAAGGAACCCATTTCTCAAGAACACATAAGCCATGGTCAAGCAGCTTTATTGCTTCTGATACATCCTGTTTGTCGTTTATGACATATTGCCCTTTTCCATCATATCCGCCCCTGGCAGTCTTCAAAACTGCTGGAAGTCCAAGCATTTCAATTCCTTCATATAATTCAGCAGGACTACTAATTACGAAGTATGGCGCAACCTGTGCCCCAGCCTGCTGAATGGCTTCTTTTTCTGTTGAACGATCCTGCGTAATTTTCAATACTTCAGACCCTTGAGGTACGTAAGCATTGGCACAAAGCCAATCCAGACATTCAGCATTAATATTTTCAAATTCATAGGTGATCACATCGCTCACCTTAGCCAATTCCTTTATTGATTCCATATCGTTATACTGCCCGACAATTTCAATATCAGCGATTTGCCCGCAGGGTGAATCTGGTGTAGGATCAAGCACTGCAATTCTAAAGCCTTGTGCTTTGGCTACCATTGCCATCATTTTGCCTAATTGGCCGCCCCCAATAATTCCTATTGTCTGACCTGGATAGATTACTTTTTTAGACAAGTTCATCACTGCTTTCTATCACTTCTTGTTTCGTTTTTTCTCTTCTATTATTTAAACGATCTGCAATTGCGGAATCATAAGATCCGAGGATTTGTGCTGCTAAGAGGCCTGCATTCACTGCACCTGCTTTCCCAATAGCAACGGTTGCTACAGGAACTCCCCCCGGCATTTGCACGATGGATAATAATGAATCAAGGCCATTTAAAGCTCTTGACTGCACTGGAACTCCAATGACAGGCAGTGTTGTTTTTGCGGCAACCATACCTGGCAGATGGGCTGCCCCGCCTGCACCGGCAATAATCACCTTTATCCCTTTTTCTCTAGCATTCTCGGCATATTCAAACATGAGATCCGGAGTCCGATGGGCAGATACTACCTTCTTTTCGTATGAGATCTCGAGTTCGTCTAATATTTCACAAGCAAATTTCATTGTTTCCCAATCTGATTTGCTTCCCATGATCACTCCTACTTGTGCCAACACTTTCTCCTCCAGTTCAAAGCTTTTTATTATATAAAAAAACCTGGACAAACACCTTCTGCAATGAGAGAAAGTGAAATGTCCAGGCTGTTTAAAAAAGGCGGCAACAAAAAATAAGATAAGCCCCTTTTTACTGTGCCAGTCTATTTACTTTCCCTCATAGTCCAATAATTTACGGTTATCGGGTAGATACTTATGGGCCATATTCCCATTATTATACGAGGGTTCATATTTGATTAATTTATTTTCTAACCTCATCTTAACAGCAAAAAGGGGATCATGTCAATCGTATTCTCGAACGTTTATGACTATCTCGTTAACAATGTTCGTGTATTTAGTCAACTGCAACTGCTTCAAAAATAATTTTCCTTCCGGCCGGCTCATAGGTGATTTCTCCGTCCTTTTCAATTTCCTGAAAGATGGGCTTTTCAGTTCTTTTTATTGGAAAAAACCCTGCCTTATTCATTCTATCCAGGCACATATCAATCGTTTCATTATCCTGCACCTCAAATATGGCTTTCTTTTTTCCCTTACTCATGAATATAACTTCCCTTTCTTAACAGACTTAACCCAGAACCCGCCATATATCGTTTTCGGCTCGTAGGCGATAATAAATGCCTTAGGGTCCAGCTCCTTGATGGTTTGATAAAGCCTTAATTCGTATTTCCTTGGCGTTAGAATTTGCAGTGCCATCCGATTCCCCTCAAGCCCGTTGGCAGCCCAGGTCGTTACTCCATAGCCCTTATTTCGCAGCTCTTTCGGGAGATCCCGATCATATTCTTTAGTGATCACATTAACAGTAATATAACCAAGAGCCAGCTTCTCCTCAATTTTCATGCCAACAATAACACCAATTCCATATCCAACAGCATAGGCGATTAGATTCTGGATTTGATTTAAGTTATCTAAAACGAGACCAAGACCGACAACATAAATAACCACTTCAATCGTGCTTATGAATGCAGCTAAATACCGCTGTCCTTTTAAAGTAAGAATCATTCTTATCGTAAAAAAAGACACATAGACAATATTAATAATAAGAATGATGGATACCATCACGAAACTATTTTCAAGCATGGCAAAACCCCTCCTTCATCGTATACCATTCTCTACCCTAAATATTATCATTCTTATACTTAGTCTAGGTAAATATTCAGAAACAAAAACAATAAAAAAAGGAGACCCGCATGACGCGAATCCCCAAGTTTTTATTTTAGGCTTTGTTAAATTTGGCCGTTGATTTCCACTCCAGGCGCTTCGCTTTCCGGGGGGCGTTTTGCGAGCCTCCTCGGAGCTCACGCTCCTGCGGGGTCTCGCTTCAACGCTGATCCCCCAGGAGTCTACGCGCCTGCAGCGAAGATCAACTAAGCGGTTAAATTCAACATTAGCTTTTAGCACAGCTTATTTCAAGAAAATAAAGTATAGAACGAAGATAACAAACAACAAGTACATAATTGGATGAATCTCTTTTCCGCGTCCTTTTACTAGCATTGTAATTGGATAGAAGATAAAGCCAATCGCAATTCCTGTCGCAATACTGTAGGTTAATGGCATTGCAATGATGATCAGAAAAGCTGGAACGGCAATTTCGAACTTATTCCAGTCAATTTTCCCTAAGGATGATACCATTAACACCCCAACAATAATTAAAGCAGGTGCTGTGACAGGTGAAGTAATAACAGATAATAGCGGTGCGAAAAATAATGATAATAAGAATAGTCCTGCTACGACAATGGCTGCAAATCCTGTTCTCGCTCCTGCAGCAACTCCAGCTGTTGATTCAACATAAGAAGTGGTCGTAGATGTTCCAAAAATAGCTCCTGTTACTGTAGCACATGAATCCGCAAGCAGCGCCTTTCCAGCACGAGGAAGCTTGTCCCCTTTCATTAGCCCCGCTTGACTTGCAACGCCTACAAGTGTACCGGCTGTATCAAAGAAGTCTACGAAAAGAAAAGTTAAAACAACTGCCAACATTTGCGTAGTGTAAAATGAGCTGTCACCAAAAGACTCAAAAGCTGCTCCGAACGTTGGTGCCACACTTGGAATTGAACCGACAATCTTTTCTGGGGCATCAATTAAATTGAAAACCATGCCAACAATTGCTGTAATTACAATTCCATAGAAGATTCCGCCCTTGATTCCGCGTGTCATAAGGATAACTGTTAAAATAAGACCAAAAATCGCTAGTAATGTATTTCCATTCGTTAAATCGCCTAAGCCAACTAGCACTGCATCATTATGAACAATAATTCCCGCATTTTGAAATCCTAAGAAAGCAATAAATAACCCTATCCCAGCAGCCACAGCATATTTCATTTCCGCAGGGATCGCATTAATAACTATTTCCCGCAAGCCTGTCAGTGAAAGAACAATAAAAATAAGACCAGAGATTAATACACCGCCAAGGGCATGCTGCCAGGGAATTCCGTATGTTAATATCACCGTATAAGCAAAAAACGCATTTAACCCCATACCTGGAGCCAAGCCTATTGGATATTTTGCAATCAGCCCCATCATCAATGATCCAACCGCTGCAGCCAGTGCCGTAGCAACAAATACTGCTTGAGCGTCCATTCTCATGGCGTCTGGAAGATCTGGTATCGATTGCAACGAAAGAGTAAGTGGGTTAACAATTAAAATATATGCCATCGATAAAAATGTTGTCAGACCGCCAATAATTTCACGTCTGTAATTAGTGCCAAGTTCTTCGAAGTTGAAGTACTTTTTCATCTTTCTTCCTCCTTATTTCACTGCTTTGCAAAATAAAAATGCTTCGGTTAAAGTACCGAAGCGCTGACAGAGGAGATTAGCACAATAATTAGGATCCGTTGGAATCCCTCATTATTGCACATACCTCGTAGTCAAGCTATTTACGGTAACTTGGTAGAGACTTTTGGGCCATATTCCCAAGAATTATACGACGTAGTACCTATATTTAATTTCAATTTTATTTTAACAGCCATCTCTCACTTCGTCAATAAAAAAACGAACATTTCCTGTTATCTTTTTGGAAATGTTCGTTTTTGCCTATTTTCCTTTGGATTTGTCCAGCTTCAGCTTACTTATTCCCACTCAATGGTTGCTGGCGGCTTGCTGGTAATGTCGTAAACCACCCGGTTGACATGACCCACTTCATTCACGATACGTGTTGAGATGATTTCAAGAACATCCCAAGGAATTCTTGCCCAGTCAGATGTCATTCCATCAATAGAAGTAACCGCACGGATTCCAATCGTATAGTCATACGTTCTAGCATCACCCATTACACCGACGCTGCGGATATTTGGAAGAACAGTAAAGTACTGCCAGATATCACGTTCAAGTCCAGCTTTTCTAATTTCTTCGCGCAGGATAAAATCTGATTCACGAACAATCTCAAGCTTTTCATCAGTAATTTCACCCAAAACACGAATACCAAGACCAGGTCCCGGGAACGGCTGGCGCCATACAATTTCATCCGGTATGCCAAGCTCAGTGCCTAGTGCACGAACTTCGTCCTTAAAAAGTGTATTTAACGGCTCAATGAGCTTAAATTGCATATCTTCTGGAAGACCGCCAACATTATGGTGTGATTTGATTGTCTGGGCAGTTGCTGTGCCGCTTTCAATAATATCTGTATATAAAGTTCCTTGTGCTAAAAATTCTATTCCTTCAAGTTTTGTTGCTTCATCATCAAATACATAGATAAATTCATTGCCAATGATTTTCCGTTTCTTCTCTGGGTCAGAAACACCTTCAAGCTTGCTTAAGAAACGGTCACGGGCATCAACTTTAATTACATTCATATGGAATCCATCAGCAAAGGTCTTCATGACACTGTCAGCTTCACCTTTACGAAGCAGCCCATGATCAACAAAAATACATGTCAATTGATCACCGATTGCTTTATGAATAAGAACAGCTACGACGGATGAATCAACTCCACCGCTTAATGCACAAAGAACTTTTTTATCGCCAACGGTCTGACGAATTTTTTCCATTTCAATTTCAATAAAGTTTTCCATTGACCAGTCGCCTTTGCATCCGCAAATTTCAAATACAAAGTTTTTCAGAATTTCATTGCCGTGCACAGTGTGCTGAACCTCTGGATGGAATTGAACAGCGTATAGTCCCTTTTCTTCATTGCTCATTGCCGCAATTGGACATGACGGGTTTGTTCCATCTACTGTAAAGCCCTTCGGTGTTTCAACAACTAAATCACCATGGCTCATCCAGACTGTTTGTTCTGTTGGCAGGTTTTTGAATAGCTTTGACTCATGTTCAAGCTTTAATGTAGCTTTTCCATATTCACGGTTCTTTGCCTTTTCGACCTTGCCGTCAAAATGCAGGGTCATAAGCTGCATGCCGTAGCAGATTCCAAAAATCGGCAGGCCAAGATCGAAGATTGCTTCATCACATTTGAAGGCATTTTCGCCGTAGACGCTGTTTGGACCGCCTGAAAAAATGATGCCCTTTGGATTCATTTCTTTAATTTCTTGAGCGGTAATGGTATGAGGATGCAATTCACTATAAACGCCAAATTCTCTGATTCTGCGTGTAATTAATTGGTTATACTGACTCCCAAAGTCTAATACAACGATCATTTCCTGGTTTTGCATGTTTGTTTTCCCCATCTAATCAGTTCACCTCAAATGTTTATAATAACCATAGTGTTTTCATAAGTATAACTTTTAACGCATGAAACAATATCTGAATACTCTTTTTAAATAAAAAAAGCCAGATTTCCCCCTCCGAAAATTGGCAAGGGCAGAAATCTGGCTGTTGTGCTTGGCAGTTGAACTTTCTGCCCTTCATAGTCAGATCATTTTCGGTGATCCGGTAGAGACTTTCGAACCGTATTTTCGAGGATATATGAAGGTTTATTCATTTATTTCATTTCGTAATTATCTAAACTGACTAGACTATTGTAACAACAGTAGAATTTAGCGGTCAAGCTATTGTTTTCTTAATTAAATTTTCCCATAATTCCTTCATTTCCACCCAGCTCCCTTGCTTCAGGTCCCCTTTATAGATAAGCCTTTCATACCTGGAAGTAAGCTGGCTCATTTCGCTGGATTTAAAATAACTGTCAACGTATTGGGCATAATCTCTTAAAGTTTGGCCATTCTGTCGCTTAAGTCCATATCGATCAAGCTCTTTTAATAAAATCATATAAGCTGTTGGAAAGTTCTCATCTTTGCTGGTCCATTTAAATTTCCATGTAAAGTAATATGGAAGCCAGCGTCCACGAAGAAAGTAACCTGCAAGAACTAATATTAATACCCCTGCAGCACTAATGGTCATCCACTTCCATTGGTTTTGGATAAAGCCTTTTGCAGATTGGATCAAGGCCATAAAGGAATTGGAGGAATTCTCTTCTTTTACGTCCTTCTCTTCCATTGTTGTTTCTGCCGGTTTTTCTTTTTGAGTTTCTTCAGGAATTTCAGACTGGACAGTACTTTGTCCTTCATCATCATAATTTATTTGAACATTGGCGGAGTAGCCCAGTGTTGGTTCAAATGGAACCCATCCGATGCCCGGAAAATAAATTTCTACCCAGGAGTGTGCGTTGTTATTTGTTATCTCAAAAACATTCCTGCCTGATTCCCCGACACCTTTGTACTCGCCCTGATTATATCCTTTTACCCATCTCGCCGGGATACCCAATGATCTTGCAAGAACAACCATGGATGTCGAAAAGTTATCACAGTAGCCTCGTTTGGTTTCAAATAAAAACTGATCAACATAATCGTCCTCGGCCCCTGGAACTGCTACATTCTTTTGATCATAGGCAAAGCCTGCTCGCTTAAAATAGTATTCTAATTCCTTTGCTTTTTCGTACCATGTATTTTTATCTTTTGTTATTTCAGCAGCAAGTTCACGAACACGTTCGGGGAGGCCTGCCGGCAGCTGTGTATACCTGTCAAACAGCCCCTTATCCATAGTCATTTGTCCATTTGGCCCAGCGTTCATGAGTGCTGTAACACTGTATCTCGGAACATCCTGAACAACAGAGTAATGAAACACGGAAGTTGGATATCCATCTTCAACCGTGCGAATTTTTTCTGTTGATTTCTCTATTTCAAAGGAAACGGCCCCCTGAAGAGGCACATGAATTTCTTTGATGCCTAAAGGATAAACAATATGAGAATACTCAATAAAAGAGGAAATAAAGCTTGTTTCTTCTTCTTTCTCTACACCTTCGCCTTCGGAAAATGAAAATATTGGAACCTGCCCTTCGGAATCAAAGGCAGTCCTTTCTTCACGGGAGCTAGATGTGATCCAGCCCTTTCCCGTATATACATCCTTGGTTTCAACCTTCCAATATTGACGCGACTCTACTTCAGCTTTCAGAACAAGCTGATTATCGCCGACAAAAGGACCGCCAAGCTGAGAATCATCAACGCCATATCCAATTTTTTGAACCTTGCTTGCCCTATCCTCATTATCTAAACTATAAGATTTAATGTAAGGAACGGGATCCGGCCAGATGGGCGCAGCCTTCGGAACAGCAAGCCCAATACCCACGCTAACCGCCAGAAACAGGGCTACTGGAGTGACCCATTTTCGCAAAAGGGTAAAGTCCCTCTCTATTCCCTCTTTTTCAATCAGCCGATAAAAATTCAGCAATCCCATTATAATGAACCCAAGAACCACTGTCCGAATGATGGCCCAATCAGCCTTATAGGGCGTAAAGGTATCAAGTACAGTAATATAGGCCAATGTCATAAAGAAAAAGATAAAAATCTTCCTGCGAATAATCAGCCAGTATTGAATCAAATACGTCATCAGCCAAAGAAGGACAAAAAACAAAAAGCTTCTAAAAAAATTACTCAGATGCTGCCAATCCCTCTCAATAAGAACAGAAAGGTTTGCCTGAAACTCCCCAAAAAACGGTGAAATCCAGCCAAACTGAAAAAATCCTCCGTTCATATACAAAAGGTTTAAAGCAAATAAAATCAATACAGTCTTAATGCTTCCGCTTACTGCTATCGGCACATGAATAAATTCAAGCAAAAAAGATGCCATAATGAACATTAAGAAAACCCATACGTTGGATGTATCTGTCAGCTGCTCAAGAGGGCGTATCCATTCCCAAAGCAGGAAAAAGCCAATTACATATAACAAAAAAGCCGTAAGATCCCTTTTTTTATTTTGAGATGTCAAGGTTTACCACCTCCGTTAATCCAGAGGAGAAATGACCTTCATGAACTAAAGCGATTTTTATTCCTCTGCTGTTTGCTGCGCTTTTTAGCAAAAGCTCTTGCTGGGTAAGAGATTCATTTTTACTTTTTACCAAACAAATCGTTACTGCCTTCTTGCTTAAGACAAGGCTGCCGGCTTTATCAACCAGATCCCGTGTGATGTTTGCCGTAACAATTGTTAAATGGGTTGCTTTATGCAGATTAGAGCTTTCAGCCTCAATCACCTTATCAATGGAGAATAAACTGTTGTCCTGAACCTTCGCCAGGTGATAAAACAGCTGCAGCAGCTGAGTTTCCCCTCCCTTAACGGGAAAAGCAGTCCTTTCTTTGCCTGCAGATAAAAAACCTATTTGTGCACCGTGATGCAAGACTGCCCGGATAAAGGAGGCCGAAAAAGAAACAGCCGCCTCAAAACGAGGATTTTCTTCACAATCTAAAATTAGATACATTTCATGTGATTGCCTTTGTTCAAATTCCTTTGTCATAAAATCATTTCGCTTAGCGGTAGCTTTCCAATTGATCCAGGAAAAACGGTCTCCCGGCTGGTATTCTCTTATACCGACTGCCATCGATGTATCCCTTTGGATGCGCTCTCTTGAGGCAGCCATCCCTTGATCATATCGGCTATCTGACGGACGATAAATTAGCTCTTCGTATGCAGGATATACAAGAACTTTATCCATGATTGGAATAACTCGTTCCTTTTCGATCAAGCCTAGCGGATCACCAGTAACAATACGGACCGCTTCAAATACAAACTCTCCCCTTGGCAGTTCAGCAATCTCATACTCCCAATTTAATTCCCTTTTAAACCCTGGGAATTGAAAGCTTTTTACAGAACCATTTTTCCTATGAAGCTTTTCACTGCTGTAATCCTCAATAATGAAAAACAGCAATGGAAATACCGATTTCCTTTTTATTGTGATGGATACCTTCAGTCTCTCGCCGGCGATACTTTCGTTTCTGGAAAGAGTTCGCACAGCCTCTATTCGTTTTAGAGGATAAAAGGATAACAAAAGTGCATATAGAGCAAAAGGGAGAAAGCTGTAAAATAAAAACCAGCTGACAAATCCCCCTTGAAACATTGCATATGAAAAAGTAATGGCTATGAGCAATAACAGGACAATTAATTTCCATACCTCTTTCATGGCAGTAAGAAACGGTTTCATTGCTTCACAACCTTTGTACAGGAACAGGAACCCTATGCAGGATTCGTTCCGCCACTTCATCAGCAGTAATTCCATCAAATTTAACCTCAGATTTGAGGATAATCCGGTGAGCAAATACCGCTGGAGCCAAATACTGAATATCATCCGGGAGAACATAATCCCTTCCATACATAAAGGCGTAAGCCTGCGCTGCTTTCATTAGGGCAATCGATCCCCTCGGACTAACACCAAGGTAGACGCTTGAATGTGATCTTGTTTCATGGGCTAAGTCCACAATATACCTCTTAATGGTGTCATCTACATGAACCTCTTTCATTTGATCCTGCAGATCAAGCAATTCTGCAAGATCAATTACAGGTTCAATTTCATCAATTGGCTTTACTCGCTGTACACGATTTAATACTTCAATTTCCCCTTCTACATCTGGATATCCCATTTTCATTTTTAAAAGGAATCGATCTAACTGTGCCTCTGGAAGCGGATAGGTTCCTTCATAGTCAATCGGATTTTGCGTGGCCATAACAAAAAAGGGCTTTTCTAGAGGGTAGGTTACACCATCAATGGTCACACTGCTCTCTTCCATCCCTTCCAAAAGAGCAGATTGGGTCTTAGGGGAGGTTCGGTTTATTTCATCTGCCAGGATAATATTACCCATAATCGGGCCCGGCTTGAACTGAAATTCCATTTCCTTTGGATTGTATATGGAAACACCTGTAACGTCTGAAGGCAAAAGGTCAGGTGTAAATTGAATCCTTTTAAAATTAGCGCCGACAGATTTAGCGAGAGCGCGCACCATCATCGTTTTTCCAACCCCAGGGACATCCTCAAGGAGCACATGGCCCTCGGCTAATAAGGCAATCATACTTAGTTCTGCTACCTTCCTTTTTCCAATCATTACCTTTTCAATATTTTCTATTACTCTTCTGATTTTTGGGTGCATGTTCCTGTCTGTCATACGAACCCTCCTACGTCTATATCAAACAAGCATCTCATTTGGATTATTTAATTGTAAAATAATATCCATTACCATATTAATTCGATAAACTCTGTCAAATTCCTGTGCTAGCAAATACAAATGCCCCTAATAAACATTTTATATGAAGCAATCTTTTTGGCTACAACCTTTTCCTGCCAAAAAAAAGGAACACCCTATAAAAAATAATAGGATGTTCCAGTTTTATCGCCTAAACCGCCTTCCATCTCTGATACACATTTGTCAGGATGATGGTCTGCAAGGGCAGCAGCAGCATCAATAGAATGATTTTTATTAACAGCAAAGTGAAATACACATTTGTGTAGAATGATAATAAGAATAGAACGATATTTTCAAAGGATAATTGAATCACGGTCAGCAAAATAATAATCAGAAAGGCCTTTATATAATGTCTTTTGAAGAACTTGGCTGATTTCCTGACTGCAGCTTTAAACCCTTTTGTTTCATCCGCAATAAAATATGGGACAAAATAGAGCAGAAGCAAAATAACCAGACCTGGAATAACAAACAAAAGCCCGCCAACAAATACTAGCAGGGCATAAATACAGCCGTAAATGTAGAACGGTAAAGCCTTAGCCATCGAGAAGGAAAGGGACCTTTTCAGCGCATGTTCCTCACCTTCCATCTCAAGAAGGGTGAATTTTATAAAAGGAACCTGGGCAATGGTTATAAAGATCAGCATAAAAATGCCATTTGCCGCATCCCCAATCAGTCCAGGATATTGTGCAAATCGGGTTTGCATATAAATATAGTTAACAAGAAACGCATGGATGAGCAGCAACGGAAGATAAGTCATCACAGAAAGCAGCAAGATCTTTGTAAATTCCCGTAAATACACACCAATTGATTCTGAAATAATACTTTTCATCTTTTCTCCTGCTTTTTTATGGATTTCTTAATTTTATAATCATATGTTCCTCAAAATACATCTTTCCATCATTGTCGAATTTTTCTTCTAAGGATTCCTCTAGCCTGCTTTCATCAATATAAACTTTATTTCCCTTTTCATCCCATTCAAATTGTCTCATAGACTTTTCCAAAGCACCTTGGTTTGAATCTTTCCCAGTATTTAAAAGCTTCTTTATCTTCTCACGGTCTCTGGATGGAATGTTTTCACCAGCCCGATCAATGACGTTCACGACTGCATCATAATCTTTATTTAGCGATCTTTCCCGCAATCCATATGTGTACATTAGAACACGATTTTGGTTAAAGGTGTCCCTGACTTTATTCAATAGGTTAAGGTCAATGTAGCCAAGTTCATTTTTAATTTTTTTCTGATAATCAGCTAAAGTATAGTAGATATCATTTAAAATCTTAGGATTTTCAAGCGTTTTACTCGTTTCAAAAATAATCCGATCAACAGAAGCGGACTCGATAGGGAAAAGCTCCCTGAACGTCTGCTGATACTGTTTTAATAGTTTCGCTCTCTCTTCAAATGGACCCATTGGCTTTTTCATTTGCGGTAAAATACCGGAAATGGCTTGGGACATCATGGTATTATAGTTAACTAAATGTCTGAAAGGCTCTTTTGCCTTGGATGCAGGAATTACATCACCTGCATGATTTAAAATTAAATACCCGCTAATTCCTTTAACCGGTGCTGAATATTGCACTAAAAAGTAATATTCAGCACCGTCAAAAAAGGCAAAGTCCCACATATCCCACTTCTCAAAAAGCTTTTTATACTTTTTAATGCTGTCTGTATGTCTTGGTGTCGGTTTTGTATTTATCATTGCCAATTACCTCATTTGCCGAAGATTGATTTAAAGAATCCAGTTACCTTTTCTTTTGCTTTATTGTACTTTTGCTTAACGTCTGCAACAATTTTTTCTCGATTTCTCCAAACCTTATGACCTAAGCTTACTAAGCTTAATGCACCGCCGACAGCCAGCATACCAGCAGCAATTGGCTGTGCTCCCGGAATCAGCGCCACACCTGCAGCCGCACCGGAAATGATCGAACCAGCGTTGCCGACTAAGTCCATGCCTGATGCCCATTTCTCGTCAGAAGTTTTGGCATCATTAAATTTACCGACATTTTGTACCGTATCATAGATGGTAAATGGCATCGCAATTGCCGAAACAACCGCATTTCCTGACGAAAAGGTTTTCCCAGCCTGCACGAGCTCATCATATTTTGCCTCTGAAGCAACCAAGTCTCCAGCCTTTTTCAAGTCAGCTACCGCTTTATAGCCTTTATAGGTATTGTAGTTGTCGTAGATGCCCTTCGCACCGGTTGCAATATCCTTTGAATCATAGAGGAAATCAACCGTTGGATCTCCCTTTGTTAAGGCTTTAAAGCCCGCACCATAAATTCCCGCTCGATTTTGCAAAAAGTCCTTTACGGTAATTTCACCATTATTGTTGCCCACAACCTTCATGGCTAATTCTGTTGTTCCTCCAATAACATCCTTAACCGCAAACTCCAAGCCGTCTTTCATGCCTACATCTTCAAAATTGAAGAACGGATCGTCATTTGGAGCAACTTTATTAAGGTTTGTTGGAGGATTTACATTTTCACGAAGCTCATTTAATTTTTCAATACCTGGGTTTGTATAGTCTGGGTTGTAGGGTGGTTGTATATCTTGAATTGGCTGCGGTCCGTCTGGGGTGACATTAGCATTGCCCGAGCTTCCATCTGGGCCATTTTGATTCGGATTATTGGTGTTCGGGTTATTTTGATCTAAATTCCATTCTGGTGCATTCTGCCATGGAGGATTGCCCCACTGCATTTGGTTATTCCACTTAGGTGAGGTTTGCCATGCAGGGTTTTGCCACTCTGGTGATGTTTGCCATGCAGGGTCTTGCCATTCCGGCGGTGTCTGCCATGTTGGGTCATTCCAATCCGGCGTTGTTGTCCAAGCTGGATCATTCCATTGAGGCTGCGAATTCCAGCTTGGCTGGTTCCATGACGGCTGACTCCATTGAGGCTGTGAATTCCACGTACCCCAAGCATAGGCCTGAACGGCAATGAATCCCGGATTCATCAGCAAAAGAAAACAGATAGCAATTAAAGAAAGAAAGACTCTCTTTCCTCTTTTCACAGTTTTTCACTTCCTTTCAACGCGGGACACAGGGACAGGCACCTTGTCCCAGAACTCTATCCTTCTATTCTTTAAATAGGAAATTATAGTTCGATATCCAAGCTAAAGCCCATCGCCTCTGCAAATTCAAACGTTGGTCCTTTGCCTTTTTGTTTCAGCCGGCGCTGTTCATCAGAAAAATATTCATCAAATTTAAAAGACTTATATTTAGTAGAGGTCTCCACTTCAATTCGATAATCGCTGCTGCTATTAAGTACTATTTTGGATTGAGAGACAATTCCGTTATTGGCAATAATATTATTGGTTACCTGTTCGCGAATAGCTGCTTCGGCACTTCCTAGCTCCCCGCTGACAAATCCGGGAAGAAAAGGGTTATGGCCCAATTCACCCCTTAATACTTGATTAACAGCTCTCTGCCTTTTCTCTAATTCTGTTAATCTATTTGGAAGGGAATTTTTTACGCTTTCGACCTGATCCCCCAATGGCCTCAGATGCTCGATATCAGGATCCACAGGGATTTTCGCAAGTTGCAGAATCAGCCAGCTATCATACTCACTGATTGCTTCCTCAAGGCTATCTAGCAGAACTCCTGAGGCGACTATGCTTGCTTGTTCTGCGTTATTTGATGCGTGCTGTTTTTCAATAAAGACATTTGCAAGACTAAGTATAAGCACAAACATTAAAGCAAAAATACCAAACAAGCTAATGACAAAAATTGTTGTATTTCCATTCTCATTATTAAACATTTTCACTTTAATCCATCACCCTGCCGCTGACTGATCTTTCAAAAGCCACTGGGGGCAGAACACCAACAATTTTTTCCGGAACAAAGTTCAGTTCCAGGTTTACATTTAGTGTAAGTCCGAAATTATTGCCGCTCCGGCTAGATTCATACAGGTTGACAAACTCAAGATTCCCGCCGACATCATCAATAAAATTGCTTGCAGCAAGACTTGCTTCAGCTATGTTATTTGTCACTGCATATGTTTTGGCTGCCTCATTAACTGCAGACTGAGCAACAATCGCGGAGTAGCCAGCAACAAGAAACTGCCAAAAGATCATCATGATAAAAAAGACTAGGGGCACCATTGCAAGAAATTCAATAGTGGCTGACCCTTCCTCGCGGCGTAATACTTTAATAATCTTCACAATGGTACCTCCCTTACCAAACTTTTATCCTATGAAACATTTTCATCGTAAATTTTGTCTATCTTTTCCAGTGTCTTATTTAAATCTTCCTTGGTTGAATTTATTAATACATCCTCAAGATCTCCAAGGGCGTCCCATTGATTTTGATAGAATGTCTCGGCCATTTCAAGAATTTTAAGGTTTTGGTCATTCGTAATTTTATTTTTTAATTGCAAATCATCTAAGGCAAAAGTAATCATAGCCTTCTCTGAAGATGAATCAAGCTCCCAGTTATTCGTGATATTGTAAATATCCAACGTTTGTGTATTTGATTTATCAATTGCATTTAATGTCTGTTCATTGGACCATTGCACCCATTTTGCAGATTCTTCAACTGTTTTTTCAAATTCATTTTGCAGCTGCTCCTGATTTTTGACATTTACATAAGTGCCGCCAGCTGCCTGTGCAACCTCTTGAAGCTGCTGCTGATCCTTATTGTTTAAATCGAAACCGATAATGTTCACTACTGGGGCTACTCCATCCTTTAGACTTTTTGCTGCCTTAATCGGATCTCCCCCGCATGTTTCAATTCCATCACTGACAATATAAACAATGTTCTTATTGTTTTCGCCTTTATACTGGCTAAGATCTTTTTGTGCTTCAATGATGGCCTGGGCGAGCGGTGTCCATCCTGCAGGCTTAAACTTGCCTAAAGCCTCATCTAACCCTTGCTGATCATACGGCTGCAAGGGATAGACAAGTTCGTTAGATGAACAAGATAGCTTTTTATCTTCATTAGACCCTGTACCCTTGTGGCCATAAACCCGCATACTGATGTTTGCCTCTTCTGGAAGAGAGGAAGCAAATTTTTTAATTGAATCCTTTGCCAACTCCATGCGGGTTTTGGAACCCATATAATTACCCATACTGCCGCTAGAATCAAGAACGATTTCGACATTAAATGTACCTTTTTTTTCTTTGGGAGATTCAGACTGATCTGGACCGTCTATTGACTGGCCGGTTAAGACCTTTTTAGGATCCGTATATTCTTTTTTAAATAGCGAATAAAGATGGCCAAAGAGCATTTCTAGATCTTCATCTGAAGCATCTTCAGGAAATGCCGGAATAGAATCTAATACCTTTTGTACAGTTTCATCTTGTATTTGAATACCATCAGCGGAGAATTCACCTACTGGATAGGCAATAATATCCTCAAGTGTACCCGGCAGTTCAGGACTATCTAATGTGACTGCTGTTTGCGCATCTTTTTCTGCGTTTGCTTCTTCGCTTTGCGTAATATCCTTTTTAGTGTTTTCTGCATCGGTTTCATCATTTGCTTTAGGAGAACACCCTGTCATAATTACAAAACATAAGACAAGGGCTAGACCCCTTTTTATATGGACTGACATGAGGACCTCCTGATAAAAAGTAGTGTCGGGATGGGGAAGAACCCCCTGTCCCTACTTGTTGATGCTTTTAAGCATTTCTGAAATCTTTGAGACAATTGTTCCTGCAAGATTAGCGCCTTGGTCTTTCATAGCACCTGCAACAGCAAACATTAAAGCAACAACAACTGCGGCCAATCCAACCCATTCAATAGTTGAAACTCCTTTTTCGTTTTCAATGCTTCCCTTTGCTCTAACATACAGAGCAGCCATACCATTGTTCACCTTGTTCTTGATACCTTCAAAAAACTTCATCATTTTACATTCCTCCTAAAATTTTGTGTATGCTGAATTTTTATTAAAAACCTTACTTAACTACTAAAGAACTGAAAAAGACCGTCATCTGCATAGATCATGTTTAATACAACGAGACCTATAATTAATAGCATAATAAGCGGTGCAATAATGAATGACGTAATCATAGTGACCTTCGGCGATGCCTTTGCAGCTTTTTCCTTCACCTGCTCGAGGCTGATCTTTCGAATATCCTCGGCTTGAGTCTTGAATGTTGCTGCCATCGGAACACCCAGCCTTACTGCTTGAATAAGAGATTTGATAAAGCTCTGAAAATCCTCATTATCATTGCGCTGCAGCAGCTCTGCATAAGCCTTTTCTCTTGGGACACCGAGTTCAATCTGCTGAAGAAACTTTGAAAACTCCTCCCTGATCGGACCGGAAAAATACTTAATGACTTCTTTAATCGCACTATCCAAATTTGAACCCGCCTGAAGACTGATACTGACTGTATCTAAGAAGTCTGGCAGATCGCTTCGCAGCTGTCCTTGACGTTTCTTAGCTTTTGATCTTACAAGCATGATAGGAACAAAGAATCCTAGGACTGGCAAGGTAACAAATGCGATGTTCGCCAAAGGAAAACCAATAATAACCATAAATGCGCCAACCAGAAAGCCAATTAAAACACAAACAATTTTAAACCCCTGAAACCGCGAAACACTCATGTCATAGGGATTCCCCGCCTTCCTTAAAAGAGATTGGACTTCATCAGATTCACTGAAAAAGTTAATTCTTTCCCCAAGGGATGAAAAGTCATCCGCATATCTTGATAAGAAGGCAATTAGTCTGTCCGTTAATGTTTTCTTCTGTCCTTTTGTAAAGGAAGCTGTAACCGCAATTTCACTAATGTGCTTCGTTAAGCCTTCTTTTTTCTTTGCAAAAACATATAAATTCCCTATGCCAAAGATAAATGTCAGCCAAAATAAAATGATTGATATAAGTATGATTGTGTCCATGGGCTACACCTTAATATTAGTAACTGCCCTGACAAGCAGGAGGGCAATGACCATTCCAATCGTAAATATCGTCATCAGGATGGCACCAGGAATAGTGAAAATTAATTCTAAAAAACCATCCATTATACTGTTCAGCATAAATAGCAAAAATATGGGCATAGCAGGCAAAATATAGGAAACAAATCGCTGTTCGGCCGTTGCAGTTCTGATAGTTTGCCGCAAGATTTTTCTTTCTTCCAAAGTATGGGCCATTTCATGGAGCACTTTCGTTAAATTTCCTCCGGCCCGTTTTTGAATTAATAGAGCTGAAATAAATAATTTATATTCCCGTGTAGGAATCCGCTTTTCCATCTCAGCCAGCGCCTTTTCAAAGTCAACCCCCAGCCTGATGTTATGGGTAAGCATTTTAAATTCTTCCCTCGCTGGAGCATCTACCTCAGACGCGACAACCTCCAGACCTTGAATAATCGTCATCCCTGCCTTTGTACTATTACCAAGGAGTCTGCAAACCTCTGAAAGCTGATTGTTTAGTTTATCGATATATTTGTTTTTCCTGATAAGAAAAAGCATCCAATAAGAAAATAGACAAATAATTAATGAAATAAATAAGCTATAGGAAAAGGGAATACTAAAAAATCCAAAAAGCAAAATTGTAAAAGTAAAGGCACAAAATAATAAAATGGCATAGAATTCAGACGGAAGCAGCGATATATTTGCATATATGAGCTTCTTTTTAAATTCACTGGCATATTCCGTTTGATCGAAACGATCGCCTATTTTTGCTATAAAGCTTTTTCGTTCATTCTTATTTTGAAAAAGCCTTTCATGCTTCTTCTTTACTTCCCGCTTCTCCTTTCTATATCCAAGGTAGTTGTACATCCCCCAAATAAAAAGGAGAACTGCTGCGCCAAAAAGCGCTGCCGCAATTTCCATGAGGTTCACCTCCTATGCGGTGAATAATTTTTCCGGCAGATCAATGCCAAAGACGCTTAATCTTTCTAAGCATCTCGGGATAACTCCCGTTGGGGTGAAATGCCCCTCAACCTGACCGCCGCTTTTCATTCCTGTCCGTTTAAATGTGAAAATTTCATTAATCTCAATTTCACCATCATTATTTCTATAAACCTCACAAATAGAAGTAATCTTTCTTGTTCCATCTGTTAAACGAGAGGCTTGAACAATAAAGTCTAATGCACCCACGATATACTCCCGAATGATATGTGAAGGGAGATCCATTCCTGCCATGATAACCATCCCTTCCACTCGGCGTAAAGCATCAAAAGGAGTATTTGCGTGAACAGTTGTAATGGATCCTTCATGACCGGTATTCATCGCCTGAAGCATATCGAAAGCCTCTGCTCCGCGGACCTCCCCGACAATAATTCGGTCAGGCCGCATCCTTAAGGAGTTTTTTACTAGGTGACGAATGGTAATCTCCCCTTCGCCTTCAACGTTTTCCGGCCTTGCTTCCATGCCAACAACATTTGGTTTATCCAAACGGAGCTCGGCGGAGTCCTCGATTGTAATAACCCTTTCCTTCGCTGGAATTGAATTGCCGAGCACATTAAGCAATGTGGTTTTACCGCTGCCGGTTCCTCCAGAAATAAGAATGTTCAATTTCGATTTTACAATTGCATCAAGAAAGACCGACATGCTCTCATTTAATGTTCCGAAGTTCAGCAGATCAGTCATTTTAAAAGGATCTTTACGGAACTTACGGATGGAGACGAGTGTTCCATTAAGACTGATTGGCGGAATAACCGCATTGACACGGCTTCCATCTGGCAATCTTGCGTCTACCATTGGAGAACTCTCGTCAATCCTTCTGCCTAATGGCGCAACAATCCGGTCAATGACATGGCGGACATGATTATCATCCCTGAACCGGATCGGGACCTGCTGCAGTTTCCCTAATTTTTCTATATAAATCTCTTTATAGCCGTTAATTAAAATTTCCGTAATGGTTGGGTCATTCAGCAGCGGCTCAAGCGGACCGAAGCCAACAGATTCATCAATAATTCTTGTTAATAAAATTTCTTTATCATGTCTTGGAAGAATAATTTTCTCTTCGCTCATAAATTGGCTGATTAGCTGTTCAATCTTCAGCCGCATTTCGCCCTGCGGCAGACTTGTCAGCATTTCGAGATTTGCCTCTTTTAGGATTCTCGTTTTATAGTGTTCTACCAATTCATTGATATATTGATTCTCCAGGGCCATCCTGCTTCTTGCTTGGGAATCACTGTGATTCCCCCCTGCTTTTTTAACGAACAATGACACGAGTCATCAATCCTTTTATATTATTCTAGAATTTGCCCAACCCACTTTTTGATGCTTTTGGCAAACGGAACGAGCTTCTTTTCCCCGATTTCTTTTCGAAATGGTTCGCTCTTATTGATATGGGCCTGAACCCCTTTAATATCCCTTGGGATTTTATAAGCGATTGGATAGGATAGTACATCCTTCAAATCATTTGGTTTAATCTCGTTCTCCCGGCCCACTTCATTGAAGACGAGTTCTAATCTCCCTTCGGTTTCCATCCGAAGCCTTGCGAACAATTCTTCCACTTGCTTCAGCATGCTGATAGAAGGAGAATCAAGGTTTAAGCAGTAATATATTTTATCTGACTCCTCCAGCGCTGCATATGTATGCACGTTCATCACCACTGGGAGGTCAACAAGAACAAAATCATAACTTCTCCGGCAAGTACGAAGAAGTTTTGAAACAAATCCTTCAGGTAAATTCTCTGCCACTTCGGCATCCCTAGGGCTTAAAAGCACCTCTAGCTTGGAATACCTTTCTTTCTCCGAGACATTGCGAATATGGCTTTCGTTTAACTCTTCAATAACCGGAAGCAAATCAGCAAGAGAACGATTGGATTCAATGGAAAGATAGGTTTCCGCACCGCCAAACTGAAGGTTCAGGTCAATGAGGAGAACCTGTGCTGTCGATTCAAGCTTCAGCGTTTGTGCAAAAGCGCTGGAAAGAATCGTTCTTCCGCTCCCGCCCTTCCCGCTGTAAAAGGAGAAAATCCTTCCTCTCCCACGTTTGAAGGATTGGCTTGTGGAAGCTGTTTCAGCCATTTGCAGTTTTCTTTGCACAGCCATTTGCACGATACTATCCATTCGTCCATAAAGCATCGTCATTTCATCCGGCAGCACAAAGTAATCAACAACCCCTGCTCTTGTCACATTCCGCAGGACATCAAAATCCTGTGAAAACGCAATATATACGATTGGAAGGTAGGGGCTGACTGTATGGATATAGTCAATCGAATCCACCGATGAATCCTTATTATCAGACTCAATCAGAAAAACAAGATCAGGCGCCAGACGGTCTAATTCTGATCTTAATTCCTGGTAATCGACCGTCTCTACATCTTTAAAATCAATGAAGAGCCCTTTTAATTGATTGAGTGATTGCTCTTCGTCACTAACTAGTAAAATTTTAATTTTCTCACTCATACTGTCCTCCAACTTTCCTGTTGAACATTGATATTATTTCTTTTGCTGATCAGCCGGTTTTTGTTCGCCTGGCGGCTGTTCGGCTGGCTTTTTCTCTGCTGGTTTGGCTTCAGCTGGCTTTGCTTCAGCAGGTGCAGGTTCCTTAGCTGGCTCCGCTTTAGGCTGCTCTGGCTTAGGCTGTTCGTTTTTTCCTACATTCGCTTTTAGGATCCGCATGCTGTCTGCGTAGTTTTCCATGTGGATGATGCGCGGGGCATCTTCTAGAGATACTTCTACAATGACTCCTTTAAAATCATTTTTCCCTAAAGAACTAGTAACTTTGACATCTTTCATAAAAATTTCCGTTATTGGTTTATTATCAAACTTATGAGAAACAATAATATCAGCTCGATCTAATGATGTTAATTCCTCGTCAAAACTTATTCTGTCCGTTAATGGGATAACGACAAGACGATTGTTTTCATCCCTTGTATTGACTACCCGCTTAATCATCTCTTGTGTAATAATATCTCCCTCACTAAGCGGGACAACCAGCACACTGCCCATTAAATCTTGTTCTTTTATCACATGGGATTGTTCATTTACAAATTTAGTCGGGATTTCCATCGTTGTTACTTGCTTTTGCTGGATCAATGTCCGTGAAGGTATCTCACTAGCAGCCACATAGATTTTTGTCATCCCGCCCAGGTCGGAATTCAGCTGACTTACCTTTTGTAAAACAAAAAAGCCTGCCCCGACTGCTAGTAATAAAGATATAGTTAAAAAAATGATAGCTCTTCGTTTTGACTCTAACATCCGATCTCTTCTCTCCTAAAATAGGTAATTAGTAAAATATCGAAGCAATAATCTTCCTTTAAATTTCCAATAATAGCTATATAATATCTATCACGCGTTCACATTTCCGTCAAACTTACGAAGGAGTTTGTCGAATTTTGCCTGTAATTAATTACCCACCAAATCTTGAAATTGAGATTTTTTTCCGGGACAAAAGGATGATTCAGAAACAGGCTATGAGAAGGATATTCATATTTTTATTGTTAAAATTTTATAGCTAATTTTACAAATATTACATTTTATAGGTCCAAACACCTGTTTTTTGAACCATTTCACCCATGACTCTGGAAACAAAAAATGATCACGCTTTCACTAAAAATAAAAAAATAGCCTGCCATCATTTTTATGATGGCAGGCTATCTTCTTAAGATAATATTTTTTTACTCTCCAACAATGACTGCATCCTTTAGCAAATCATCTGTTAATGTTACACCTTGTTCTTCAGCTGCTTTTTTATTGATCACAAGCTCAAGATTTTCAGGGAAACCGACAGGGATTTCACTTGGCTTTTTACCGTTTAAAATTTCGACCGCCATTTTTCCAGTTGAGTAGCCAAGGTCAAAGTAATCAAGGCCATAGGAAGCAAATCCGCCGCGTTTCACGGAATCCCCTTCACCGACAAATAACGGAATATCTTTGTCATTTGCAACGGTAACTACAGACTCAAGAGCAGAAACGACTGTGTTGTCCTTTGGAACATAATATACATCTGCACGGCCAACTAATGATTCAGCAGCCTGTTTTACTTCAGAGCTTGTTGAAATAGTTGCTTCTACTGATTCTAAACCATTTTCTTCAAGTGCCTTTTTCGCATTTTCGACGTTAACAACAGAGTTAGGCTCACCTGAATTATAAATAATACCTACTGTTTTTGCGTCTGGTACAAATTTCTTAATAGAGCCGATTGTATTTTTAATGGCATCAGGATGTGTATCTGATGTACCTGTCACATTTCCTCCTGGGCTTTCAAGACTTTCCACAAGCTTTGCGCCAACAGGATCAGTGATCGCTGTGAAAAGAACTGGGATATCCTTTGTAGCTTGGACTACAGCCTGTGAACTAGCTGTTGCAATCGATAGAATAATATCATTCTCATCTGCAACAAGATTCTGAGCAATTGACATGTTATTGTTCATATCAGCCTGGGCATTTTGATAATCCAGCTTCATATTTTTCCCATCTTCATATCCAGCATCCTTTAACGCAGCAACGAATCCTTCTCTGGAAGCATCCAATGAAGGGTGCTCTACTAGCTGAATAATCCCGACTTTTACTGTTTTTTCTTCTTTAGCATCGCTATCACCTCCGCTTGAACTGCTGCTTGATTCCTCGCTGGTGCCGCTTGAACCACATGCAGTCAGCATAAGCAATGCTCCGCATAAAATTGCGAACAAAAACTTCTTCATTTTCTTCATCCTCCTGCTTGTCTGCTATTTTCTCTGTTAAACACTTCTATTTGCCTAGTAGTCCTAAAAATCCCAAAGGTCTTTTGTCTTGCTTCCTATTAACTTTTAGGTATTTTCAGTAATTTCTAATATTTCGATAATACCATGTTCATAGGGTAACTTCAACACTTTTTAGCTTTAAAGGGGTGATAACATTATTTATGTAAAAACAAGGTCTTCTCATCGTTATGAAACAGAATTTCTAGAGTTAGGACTTCTACTTTAATAGGTTTTCTGCTTCATCTGATCTAAAGTTCACCCAGCTAGATAAATTGTTAGCGCTATCGGACACAGAACATCCTGAAACTGGGGAGGGCGTCCATTAGCAGGGGCCTCACGGACATCACCCTTGTAAAAATCAGGGGCAGTGTCCATAAGAAGCCGTCTCATGGACATCACCCCTGCTAAAATCAAGCCAGGTGTCCGTTAGAAGCACCCTCATGGACATCACCCCTGCTAAAATCGAACCAGGTGTCCGTTAGAAGCACCCTCATGGACATCACCCCTGCTAAAATCGAACCAGGTGTCATGTCCGTTTGAAGCACCCTCACGAACACCAGCAACACAAAAATCCGGCCACCCCTAAAGAGGTAGACCGGACTTTAGATACATTTTTATTCTGTTTATACTCCTAGCTTATTGACCGCCGACTATTTCATCACAATCGCCAATGAATGTTTCAGGATTATCTTCAACTTGTGCAGTAAATGTTGTTGAAAAAGTGTTGCCATCGCCATCATCTGCATTAACAGTAACTGTCGCAGTACCGTTATCAATGATATACGAGAAGCTAACAGTATACTCTCCCATCGGCAATACATTTCCTGTTGCTTGTGCAGTACCGTTGTCTAGGAAAGCAGCTGTGTTATCTTCGCAGTGAATTGTGCCGCGTCGGCCTTGTGTGAAATTGATTTCCTGCCCGCCAGATCCAAAATTCACTTCAAAGTTATCAACAGCTGGATTACACATCGCTGCACCAGTAAAACATTGTTCCGCAGAGAAATTGATTGTACCTTGAAGAGATTGTGTTTCTCCACCGTTTACTGTAAAAAACACTTCAGCATCAGCTTGGTTTCCTTCAATTCCTAAGCGAAACTTACATGGACATTGTAGACCCATAGAATTCCCCCCTTTCTTTTGAGAGTAATGTATTGTATGAGACCTTCATACCGTGTGATTGGACAAGTGTAATAATGACTAACAACCATTTTAATTAACCTAAACAAAAAAGCCCCCTTACTTGGGAGCAATCGAACTTTACACATATAAAACTTTGTGACTATCCTTATAAATTTCCAGAAAATCCTCCCACATGGAGAGGAATAAGTCAGCGATCTTTGGATCGAAATGGCTGCCCCGATTTTCTAGAATGATGCCTTTTACCTTTTCCGGAGGAAAGGGGTCCTTGTAAGCACGCTTTGATAATAAGGCATCAAAAACATCTACAATCGAAACAATTCTCCCTTCAAGCGGAATTTCTTCTCCTTTTAAATGATTAGGGTAGCCATTTCCATCCCAATGTTCATGATGTGTTTTTGCTATGCGTGCCGCCATTTGAATAACCGGCAATTCAAGCTTAGCCAGAATTTGATGGCCAATCTGCACATGCGTTTTCATAGATTCCCATTCTTCCGGGGATAGCTTCCCTGGCTTATTCAAAATAGAATCAGGTATCCCAACCTTGCCAATATCATGAAATTTTGCAGCTATTTTAATATCCTGTATAAATTTTTCATCGCATCCGAGCAGTTCAGCTAGCTTTCCCGATAAAAATCCTATTCGATCAACATGCTGGCCTGTTTCATCATCTCGAAATTCTGCAAGATCTAAAAGGCTCTCAATTGTTGTAAAGATTACCTTGGCATCTTCAGTTATATCCTGACTAACTATTAAACTATGATTTAATTCGGCTAAGGATGATTGATGATAGCGCCAAGTTTTGTAATAAGAGGATTCAGGACCTTCATTAAAGGTTATTAGGGCCGGTTCACTGCTATTCGATAAAGCTGGGCATCCTAGACAAGGCAAGGCTCTATTGTAAAAGACTTCATAACAGCGTCCGCCTAATTTCTCCTTAGCATTAATCCCTCTTGAGCTTAAAAGCTTGCCGGCATTTTCATCCAACCACGTTAGTTTTCCAAAATCGGTTCTGCTTATTTCATAAGAATATAGGTTCAAAAAGCTATATGTATGCAAAAAACGGTACGGCTGAAGAAACTCTTTTAAAATGGCAAGGAAAAATCTCGTGTATCTTTCAAATGAATTCAAGTATACGGGGATATCGCTTTCAACGATTTCATTCTTTGACAAAAATATATCCCTTAATACCTCATTCATTGTATCAACAAGCGCAGTTAAGGTATGATCGGTAATTTTGTGGTCAATTAATTTTCGAGTCAGGTCACGAATAATTCGATAACAGGCAGCTTCATCACGGTATATTCTCTCTTGAAAAAACTGCTTGAAAAAGTGTCGAAAGCCCGCAGTAAACTGATGAATTCAGCCAGACTTGTTCAATAAACCCGGGAGGCGTTTAAATAACTCTTTCTCATACCTATCCATAATCTCTGTTATCCGAAATCTTAAAAACCCGCTAAAGGAATCCAGCACATTAAAGTCTTCTTCCGTCAGCCCTGATTTTTTCACTAAATGTAAAAATTCATATCTTAATGGATAATGAGCCTTGTCTACTTCAATTTCATTATAAGCAGCCACAATAATCTGCATATCAAAATTGAATAACGCTTCTATTGCTTCTATTAAATGAAAGGCTTTTTCAAACGGAAGCAGGCTTGCAAGGTGTTTGGATATGATTTGACAATATCGATGATTAGTGGAAATGTACCATGGTAATTCCAGACCTATTCTTGAATGTACCCTTCCAATTAAAAACCGGTTTTCTATATAACTATCATCTATAATGGGTGTGAATATTTGGGTTAGATATCTTCTTTGAGCGATTTTTAACCTTTCTAAACTAGAATGCCGGTCAATAATTTTATTTAATTGATCCGTTTTATATATTTCATCATAAAGTTCTTCTACAATATCTTCTGTTAAGGGAATTAATAACTCCTTATGAAGGTGAATGAATTCCAAAGAGGATTCCGATACTCCTGTCAAAGCCATTTGTGATAAGTACTTTTGATCTTTTATTATTATATATGCCACCTGATGTCACCCTTCCCTTTTATTTGCACCAATTAAGAATGGGCTCTTTTGTTTAAATCAAAAGTATAGCTTATTTGGTTTCTGCCGTTTCTTTTGGAGGTATAAAGCAATTCGTCAGCTTTTTCAATCGCCTGATCCAAAATCATAGTGTCATTAAACTCGGAGACACCTATTGACACTGTAAGATGAATCTTTTGCCGTTTATTTTCAATAGAATAAGAAGTGCTTTCTATTCCCATTCTGATAGACCTGACAGTTTCGTATAATTCATCTGCTGTATTAGCAGCTATAAAAAGAATAAATTCTTCACCGCCATATCTTCCCAAAATACAGCTGACGCCATCATTCATAAATACATGTTCTAAAATGGTTTGAGCCACCTTCTGTAATATCTCATCCCCATTTAAATGCCCATAGGTATCATTAATGGACTTGAAGTGGTCAATATCAATCATCACAATATAGCTTTTCTTTTCTGATATAGTAAAAAGTTTCACCTTATCTCTAAAAGAACGCATATTATATAATCCAGTTAATGGATCCCTCTCAGCATAGAATTGCAGCTGCTCCTTTAACTGCATTTGCTTAGAAGCATCACGGATAAAGAAATATAAAATATAGCCCGTGCCCATTATAGATAAAATACGAATGATAAATATTTCCTTGAACACATTCCAGCCATCTGGAACCAGCTTAATAATTGGGATGTCTGAGATAAACCAGCACATAAATAACAAAATGAACAAAGACAACGGCTGCGGCAATTTCTTCTTATGATGAAAAAAGAGTAAAGTAATCATGACCGGTGCAATCATTCCAAAAAGAACACCTGGCACAGCACCATCTCCGCCCATGCCTAGCCGCCAGCTCACGGCCAGAAATAAGGCTGGGATTGCATATTTCCATCCCCACCTTAAGGAAAAAAAGACAAGCGGTATAAGTCTTAGATCAAATTGATAACCAGCATACTTTATTGGCAAATAAAATAGCGAAATAACAATGACTGATGTCAGAGCAATTGAGACAACCTTAAATAAATACCCAGGCAACTCCCTTTTATTTTCCAGTAAAACAATAAGACAAAGGTGCATAAAAAGGATAATCGCCATATTCGAAAGGCTTGATTGTATAATTTCCTTCATTCTCAGTTCCCATCTCGTAAATTTGGCTTATCTGCCGGGAATTCCTCAAAAAATTTATGCTAAGTGCGATAAAATGATTTCAAGCGCTTATACTTCTTTTCAATTGAAAAATATGTTCTATCCAATTTCAAAGCTATTTCTTGGTAGGAAAGACCCTTTTTTGCAAGAGCCAAAAGCTTCTGTTCCTCAAGGGTTGTCCAAGCTCGATAATTACTGACCTTCTTATTTTTCTTACGTTCCTCCTTTACCCATGCTGGCTCAGGAGGAAGAGAATGGGGTTCAATCGAAGAAAAATTGATTTTCTCTTTATTCCAATAAGCCCATTCCCAAAAATCAGAAATTTTTATAAAGGTAAAGAGCTTTTTATATCTTGTTTTTCTCCGATGAC
The DNA here is from genome assembly GCF_058792595.1 of Cytobacillus sp. MT66. Classification (NCBI taxonomy): domain Bacteria; kingdom Bacillati; phylum Bacillota; class Bacilli; order Caryophanales; family Bacillaceae; genus Cytobacillus; species Cytobacillus sp. MT66. The sequence goes on along the minus strand of NZ_JBXAFB010000004.1, from coordinate 57,468 downwards.
AACGCAAGCCGTGCCGTTCAATCCACCCAACTACCGTGTTTCGGTCAATATCTATTAATTTAGCTAACTCTCCCGCAGTAATCATTCCATTTTGCTGTTTCGTATTTGAGGTTCCTTTTTTCCTTATTAGGGCAATCTCTAATGATTTGGGAGATTTACCTAAGTCATTTGCTATTTTTTCTAATGAATATCTTCCAATATTTTCATCAATATAGCGCATGTCCTTTTCGGTATAACACATTTGATTCTTCTTTTCCTCCCTGATTAATTAGTTAATCCTAAACTTACTAATGTAATCTTGCAGCTCCTTGGCCATTGAGGCTAAAGCTTCTGATACTGATGTAATCTCTTGGGCACTGGCGGTTTGTTCCTCTGCTGCTGCCGCTACAGAGGAACTGTGCTCCGCTGTCTTGATTGCTATTTCCTCTGCTTCGGAAATCGTTTCAACAAGCTCATTGCTTCCTGCGTTGATTTCCTGGATAGAGGCATTAATAGCAGTAATCATTTCTGATACGACTTCTATATCATTTTTAATTAAGAAAAAGGATTGGCTGGCGGAGTCTACCAATTTTCTGCCCTCTTCAACCTCCCCTTCACTTTCCTTCATAACTTGCAGGGTTTGCTCTACCTTTGTTTGAATATCATTAATTAACTGGCTTACCTGATTTGTTGCCTTTTGTGACTGCTCAGAAAGCTTTCTCACTTCATCTGCTACAACAGCAAAGCCTTTTCCATGTTCACCCGCACGGGCAGCTTCAATGGCCGCATTTAAAGCAAGCAGGTTTGTCTGGTCAGATATACTTTCAATTAATGAGATAATTTGTACGATTTCCTTTGATGTTGCGCCTAGTGAAAAAGTAACGTTTGACATATCATTGCTAGCTTTTTGAATGGTATTCATTTGACTTTGTACTAGATGGAGCATTTCAAACCCTTTTGTTGCGTTTCCTGTCGTATTAGCTGCCGCATTGGACAAATCTTCAACATTGCTTGTTATTAGATGAATGCCTCGATCGATTTCCTTTACTGTCTCTGTTGCATGCTTTGTCCCGTCTAGCGAACTGGCGGAGTCTTCAGAGACCATTTGTATGGAGGAAGCAACTTGCTGGCTGGCACTGCTTGCCTGTTCAGCACTTGCACTTAATTGTTCCGAAGTCGCAGCCACCCGTTCGGCATTTAATTGTATATTTGTGACCATTTCTTTTATGTTTTGAAGCATGACATTAAACCCGGCTGCTAAATCTCCAATTTCATCCTTCTGTGTAACTTGAAGCTCTGCAACTGTTAAATCTCCATTGGAAAGCTGCAGCATTTTATTCCGCACGTTTAGAATTGGGTTAGTTATCCGTGAAACAATTAATAAAATAAAAGTTAATCCAATAATTGAAACGGCAATTATTGAGATTAATAGATATTGAAGTATTTTTGCTGCTGGGGCGTTAAAGTCCTTATAATAGGCGCTTCCGCTTATCACCCATCCCCATTTATTATGGTAGGCAGAGTATGCAATCTTTTCTTTACCCTCCCAAATGTATTCCGTATATCCCCCGCTGCTTTGATGCGATTTTTCAATAAAATCCTGAACATATCTTACCCCGTTGCTATCTTTAGCTTCGAATAGATTTTGTCCTTCTACGGTAGGATGGCCAACAACATATCCTGTGTCATCTAAAATAGTAATATAGCCATCCTTGCCAAAACGGAAGGAAGACTCAATAGTTCGTTTTCCTTCATCGGCTGCTTGGCCAATAAGTTCTTGTTTTGCTTGTTCTTGAGCTTCTTCCAGCGTAATCTTCCCATTTTCAACTTCCTTTTCTAGAAGATTTATAGTAGAGATTGCAATTGAAACCTTATCTTTGATTCCTTCTTTTCCTAAGTCATTTAGGGAATTACTGGCATTATGGTATTCTAGTAAGCCTATAACTAGACATGGGATTAATGTAAGCATCCCTGTCAACGCAATAAGCTTTGTTTTTAGTGACCTCATCATCGTTGAGCACACACTCCTAGCAAAAGTTTAAACACACTTCTTTCCTCCTATGTATAATTGCCTTCTAGTTTTCAATATTTTACCTTTTACATATTATTACTTGATTTACAATCACACTATAGGGAAAAACCCTATTTCGACAAAAAATTTACCCTATATTGACAAAATTCAGCATGTTTCGTAACAAACTTGTAAAAATCATGTCAGTTTATAGGGCAAATCGTGATTTATACTTTATTTAAATGTCTTATAATGGGGGTCTTATAGTGATTTCTGTCCTCATAGCCGATGACCACTCAATTGTTCGTTCAGGAATTAAACTAATGATTAATAAACAGCATGATATGAAGGTAATAGATGAAGCTCAAAATGGTGAAGAAGTTGTTTATAAAGCTCTTGAGAAATGCCCCGATATTGTCATCATGGATTTAAATATGCCCAAAAAAAGTGGACTTCTTGCCACTAAACAAATTAATGAAGAAAACAAACTAATAAAGATTATTGTTTTAACCATGCACGATGACAAGGAATATCTATTCCGTGTTTTACAAGCTGGGGCATCCGGTTATCTTCTGAAAAGCCATGACGAAGAAGATTTACTCGAGGCGATTCGTGCAGTCCATCACGGGGAAGCCTTCCTTTACCCAAATGCAACCAAGCTTTTATTGGAAGAATATATAAAAATACGTCCGGCTGAAGAGGACGATCGTCAAAAGCTAACAGGGCGGGAACAAGAGGTTCTTTCCTATCTGGCTAAAGGATTCACTAATCGGGAAATTGCTGATACTATGTATCTTTCTATAAAAACAATAGAAGCTTATCGGTCAAAAATCATGGATAAATTAAAGATGAATACACGTCAAGACCTTATTAAATTTGCAATAACGAGTGGTATCATTGACTATACTTCATGGGGAGAAGATTAGATTGGAAGAAAAGGTCTTTTCAAATAAGATATTTGAGATGTATGAAGAGGAAAAAAGGCATATATCGAGGGAACTGCATGATGGAGCTGGCCAATATTTATATGCCATTCTTATAACAATTAATTCCTTGGAAAAAGAAACTGCGACAGACAAAATTGATGCAGGCCTTAAAACAATAAAAATGTTAACAAAAAATGCCATGCACGAGATCAAAGATATTGCCCAGACGCTGCGCCCCAGAACATTAGATGATTTAGGCCTTATTCCCGCTCTTCGTTCCTACCTTGAAACATACAAACAAGTTTACGGTATCCCAGTTACATTTGAAATTTCCGGCGAGGTCGGAAGACTATCTCCTGAGATAGAAACATCCCTTTATCGTATTAGCCAGGAAGCCTTAACCAATTCAGCAAAATATGCCAAAGCAAGCCTCATCCAAGTTTCTATTATGATAGAAGAGGACACTATTCTCCTAATGCTCAAGGATAACGGAACAGGCTTTAACATAGAAGATTATGAAACGACCAGAACAAAAAAGGGGATTGGTTTATTTAGTATTAAGGAACGAGCTGAGGGCCTTGGAGGGTCCGCCTGTATTAATTCGGAGACCAGTTTAGGAACGACTATTAGAATTCAAATTCCAAGACATTAGCATGGATTATTCAAACAACCGTAAAAAATAACTCTTTTCTGAATTAACGTGGTAATATAATTATGTATATTGATAGGAGGTATAACATGAAAAGAAATAAATTAGCAGTTGTCGGAGTCGGCCATGTTGGCTCGTACGTGCTTGCAGATGCTATGAAATTAGGGCTTTTTGCGGAAATTGCTGTGATTGATGCTGACAAGGATGTTGCTTATGGTGAAGCTCTTGACCAAGCACACGCTACCGCTCTTACATATATGTCGAATACTTCGGTGCGTGCCGGGGATTATTCTGAATGTGCGGATGCAGATGTGATCATTTGTGCCGCTGGTCCAAGCATGACAAAAAGTGAAGCAGATAAGACACCAGACCGCGCAAAATTAGCTGCTGTCAATGCGGAGGTCATTCGTGAGGTAATGGCCGGCATTACTAAATACACAAAAGATGCCATCCTTATTATGATTACAAATCCTCTAGATACGATGTTATATATCGCAGAAAATGAATTCGACTATACCAAAGGACGCGTATTTGGAACAGGGACGATGCTTGATTCCGCACGCCTACGCAAGGTAATTGCCGATAATTATGACATCGATCCCAAAAGCGTTACTGGTTATATGATGGGCGAACATGGACATACTGCTTTTCCAGTGTTAAGCCGTTTAAGTGTACAGGGATTTGGCGAAAAAGAATTAGATCAAGTTTTTAAAGGAAAAGAACCTTTAAGCCGTGAAGGCATCAAGGATCAGGTAGTCAAAGCAGCCTTTAACGTGCTTAATGGCAAAGGCTGGACAAACGCCGGCATTGCCCAAGCTGCCGTTACATTAGCAAAAGCAGTGTTGCTTGATGAACGAAGTGTTTATCCGGTTTCCACCACACTGCACGGTCAATACGGATATGATGGAGATGTGGCATTAAGCATGCCTTGCATTATTGGAAGAAATGGCGTTGAGCAGCAGCTGGAAATTGAGCTTGATGAACAGGAGCTGGAATGGCTACATCAATCGGCAGACTATATTAAAGAAGCGATGAAGGTTGCAAATACAGGTAAGTAATATTGGGCAAACTGTTCGCTTTCGAAAGACAAACATGACCTTTCAGACAAGTCATGGCATAAAAAAAGCAGAGCGAATTTCAACCGAAATTGCGCTCTGCTTTTTTTCATGGGAATCCAGGGCGGGATTCTGACTGCTATAGGTAACTATTCCGGTTAGAGTGTCAGAATCAGGGTAGCTTTCTGACTCCCTTTGCCGATTTCCCCGATTGAGCTGCCAGAATCAGCGCTCCTTTCTGACTCCCTTTGCCGATTTCCTGATTGAGCTGTCAGAATCGGTACTCCTTTCTGACTCCCTTTGCTGATTTCCCGATTGAGCTGTCAGAATCGGTGCTCCTTTCTGACTCCCTTTGCCGATTTCCCGATTGAGCTGTCAGAATCAGCGCTCCTTTCTGACTCCCTTTGCCGATTTCCTGATTGAGCTGTCAGAATCAGCGCTCCTTTCTGACTCCCTTTGCCGATTTTCCCGATTGAGCTGTCAGAATCAGCGCTCCTTTCTGACTCCCTTGATTGCGATTTATTTTCTGAGCATAATAGCCTTTTATTAGCGCTATTGCATGAGTAAGATGGTAATGGCTGTATTAGTTCTTGTCAAGCTCCTTATACCATTTATCCTTCCACTCTTGAACTTTGGCTTCAATCTCGTCGTGGGCTTGTTTTGCTTCCTCGTCTTTTTGGTCCCTTACTGCTTTAAAGTGTTCATTGCGCAAATCGCGCATTTCCTTTGCCTTTTCCCTAACGGCTGCTCCTGCCTCATCGCTAATAAGCTTTTGATCTTCTAAAAAATAGGAAGCAGATATGATTCGATTAGCTTCCCGCTCCGAAGCATTATATAACGGACTATGAATATCTAACAGTCTTTGTTTTTGCTCCACAAATTCATGAAGCATGACACCCTGCTGGCTGATGAGCTGAAAAATGCTTGGCTGCCACTTTTTCAAAATAACATCTTCGAATTCTGACTGATCCCGGACAGTCGCATAATCTCCGCCGCCGGCCTCTGCCGCTTGCTTCAGCTGCTTTTGACCCTCGTCATCCACATCGAAGCCAATGATATTTACTTTAGCCTGAATATTACTTTCGTGCAGCTTTTTAGCTGCTTCGATAGGGCTGCCATCACAAGTTTCGATTCCATCGCTTACGATATAGACAATATTCTTATATTCATCACTGGAATAGGCTGATAGAAGTTCATTCGCCCTCTCCATCGCTCCCGCTAAAGGGGTCCAGCCGCTAGCCTGAAAAGAATTCATTGCTTTATTGAACTGCCCCTCATCATAGGATCCTAGCGGATAAAGGGTTTCAATAGCTTTGCATGATTTCTCCTTATCAGAATCCTTCCCAGTCCCTTTGTGGCCATAGGCAAGAAGTGAAACATTTATATCACCCTCAAGCTGGTCTGTAAATTGTTTAATCGTCTCTTTGGCAAGATCCATTTTCACTCCACCTGTGACACTTGCCTTCATGCTTCCGCTCGCATCCATTAAAATCACGACATTTGTTTTCTGTTTCTTAGCTAATTCGATTTCATCCTCTCCGTCTGGGAGATCTGGCATCACATAGCCATGGTCGTAAGAGATTAATTTATCATAATATGATTGATATTGTCCGGAAGCAAGCTGATAGACAAGATAATCATAGATTTGATCACTCGTTAAATCCTTGTGTTTCTCAAAATAATTCTGCAGCTCCTTGTTTGCGATCGGGGTAAACGTTTTATCGATAAATTTACTGTATTTAAAATAATCGATGGCCCCAACTGTCTCAAGCTTTGGATCTATATATTCCTCAACAAGTTTGCCCGGGCTTTGGGCAATCATTTCTTCCAGCCCTGCGGGTGCTTTTGGAATCTCTTCACTCGCCTTTTCTTCCTCTATCTTCTTTTCAGCACCTATTTCATCCTTTACATTGGAAGATGGTTTCGCCTGGTCAGCGCATCCAGTTAATAAGAGAAAACACAAAAAACAGCTAACTAGTTTAGCAGTATGGTTATTAAACACGTCTAAATTCCTCCATTAATATATACTTCACCATTGATTAAGTTCTTCTGAGATGATTTTACAGTATTTTCAATCTTCCTCTTAAGGGAAAAATAAAAACAGGAAATAAGTAATGGGATTAAAAAAGCAAATTTGAGAGGAGTAGTAACAAAGTTTCATAAAAATTTCAGATAACTTTTATAAAATACGTGGTAATTTGATTATAAGGGGGTCATGTATATGAAAATACTATTAGCTGAAGATGACCAAAGGCTCGGCAAGGTGCTTTATCATATGCTTAAGAAGCAAAGTCATCAGGCAGATTATGTGGAAAATGGCCAAGATGCGTTAGATTATGCAGCCATCACAACGTATGATGTCATTATTCTTGACTGGATGATGCCTGTAATGGATGGGCTGAAGGCCTGTGCAAACCTTCGCCAAAATGGGTTTCAAGGCGGCATTATTATGCTAACAGCTAAAGATGAGCCCGAAAACATTGTTACTGGTTTGGATCATGGAGCAGATGATTATCTTGTAAAGCCTTTTAAAATGGAGGAATTACTGGCAAGAATACGGGCTTTGTCCAGGAGAAGAGACAAACCCTTTGAACAAGAACTAACTGCTGGGAACATGCAATTAGATTTAGCATCACACAGGCTGCTTCGCAGCAATGAAAAAATTGAGTTAACCAAAAATGAATTTCAATTTCTCGAATACTTATTTCGCAATAAAGGCCGGGTGCTCACCCGTGAACAGATAATCGACCGAATTTGGGGGTATGACAGTGACGTTACCGATAATGCCCTCGATGCTCTCGTGAAGCTGGTGCGTAAAAAAATTGATCTGAAAGGGAAGCCCTCTTTTATTCAGAATGTAAGAGGAATTGGATATAAAATGAGAGATGAAGATGTTTAATCCGATACGCAGAAATTTAACCATTTTATTTACCGCTTCCTTTTTTCTATTTTTACTCGTGATATTAATCTTGATTTACACCTTAATGTTTAATGCCATGGAACAGCAGCAAAGGGAGGAACTGGAGGAACATTACTCCACACAGCAGCATGATTTAATGGAACACACGGATGATGAAAACCAAACAATCTCCTACGATCCCAATCGTTCCTACTTCTATTATGTATTCAATGTGGAAAAGGAGATTATCCATGGTGATGAACAATTCAAGGGATTTTTTAACACCCTTAAAAGCCGTTTTCCGGAAACACTTGAAAAGTCTAGGATGGCAAAGATTGAGTGGCAGCAAGAACATTTATTGCTTCTTTATAAGCCAGTAAAATCAATGGAACAACCGCTTGGTTTTATCGTCGTTGGACAATCAATCACAGACCAATACCACTTTTTTCAGAGAATCCTATGGATATTTATCATCATGCTCCTCATCGCAACTGTACTGTTATCGGTTTTAAGTTATTATTTAGCAGGAAAAGCGATGAAGCCGATCGAAGCATCTTTTACTAAGCAAAAAAGATTTGTTTCAGATGCCTCACATGAGCTGCGAACACCGTTAAGCATCTTTTTCAGTTCATTGGAGCTGCTGGAATCCGAAGACAAAGAACATCTGAGCCCACTCAACCAAGAGGTTTTGGATGACTTAAAATCAGAAGCCTTATCGATGAAGGAATTATTGGAGGATTTATTATTTTTAGCGAGGAATGACCAAAAGGAGTTTTCTTTAAAAAGGGAACATTTCTCCCTAACGGATTTAGTCTTATCAATCACAAGAAAGTTTTCCCGTATCCTTCCAGCTGCCATTCAATTGAATACTAACATTGAGCAAAACATACAAATGTATGGGGATAAAAATAGAATACAAGAGCTTATCTATATTTTATTAGATAATGCTATAAGGTATACGAAAGATGGCACGATCTCGCTTTCCCTGGAGAAAGCCGGAAATAATATGATCATTACCGTTCAGGATAGCGGTGTTGGCATCAATGAAAAGGACCTTCAGCGTATTTTCGAACGCTTTTATCGCGGCGATGCCGCTCGAGCTGGATCAGGTACAGGATTGGGACTTTCCATTGCAAAGTCTATTGTCGATTTGCACCATGGAACCATTAAGGTTAAAAGCGAAATAGGCAAAGGGACGAACTTTTACATTACATTCCCAATGGAAAAATAGAAACATTCGTCTGCTTTTCCATTGGGCTATTTTTTTCTTATAGTCGTCCGTCTTTTCTTCATCCTTTTCTAATACTCTGCAGCTTTGCTGAGGTGCGGTCTTTCTGCTGCGCTGTTTTCTTATTTTGCTCATTCAGCAAAGCCAATAGAAGGACCGCCATCACTATGATAATCGAAGCCATGTAGAACGAGTAAACACCAATGTTTGCCGAATCAGTACCCAGAAATAAACCATGTACTACCATTCCAAGCCAGGAAGGAAAGACAAGAGTATGAATCTTTTTCCACAGCGGACGTCCAAGCACTTTCATCATGACATCCGATGTAAATATAACAATTAAGAACAATAGGAAAGCGATTGTTCCAATTCCGGATAAAATCGGACTGTAGGAAGATGCAAAAGGAATGAGGATCTCCCCTAACCCATACGGCTGATAGGAGTCAATCAATAATAGCAGCATATGAACAAGAACAGTTACCAGCCCTGCCCACGCGGAAGACAGGTGAACCTGAAACAAGATGGCTTTTTTATGTTTGAAGAAGGCAAACTGACCTAACATTCCAAAGATAACGGATAAGGTAAAGAAAAGGTAGGCCAGCAATCCAAATAGGCGAATCAGAACCCATGTATTCACTAACTCAAAAAACTCCATCTGTTATCTCCTCCTTTTCAAGTTTAATTCGGTCACTTTCCCTTAATAGAATGTAACGGCATTGCGGATAATGATCTGTAAACCACTGTTCCCGTTCCTTTTCAGGAAGTAAAAAGCACATTTTTGCAAGTACTTCTCCGTCGAGCAGATGTCCGGTCACCGCTGTAGCCTGCACAACATCAGTCCTTATTGGTGAGCCTGTTCTGCCATTTAACAGATGATGTTTTCTTTCACCTGCTTGCATCCAGCTTCTGTACAGCACATTTGATGTAGCGATCGCCCCATTTTTCATTGTGATAAGCCCTATTTCTTCCCCTTCCTTAAAGGGATTGGCTATCCCAATCTTCCACTCCTTTATGCCATCTGACCACATGGTTATATCTCCGCCGCCATCAACAATTCCATACTTGGCACCTGCTGTTTTTCTTAACCATTTGGCTGCGCTTTCCATCGCATACCCTTTGGCAATCCCGCCAAGATCCACTTCCTGATTGGTGTTTTTAACGATGGTGCTGGCATCTAGAAAAAGAATGGGCTTTGACTCATTCGCCACATGTTCATGGAGCTGTGCGTTGGAGGTTCCTGGTGCTTTGGAAAAAGGAAACGATTTAACATACCCGCTTCGTTCCATTTGTTTTTTTAAGTAAGGGGAAAAGAGCCCCGCTGTTTTTTCATAGTATTCATTGGCACGATATAAAACTTCATATAAGGGAGCCGGCAGCACAATCTTTTCACCCTTTGGTATGTTGTTTAGCATAGCCAATTCATTATCATCACGGAATCGCGACCATTCTTGATTGACATATAAAAACCATTGCTTTATTTCATCTTTCCAGCTGCTTCTTTGGCTATTGGAAATTTCAATGTAGACATTTGTATTCATTACATCCATTGAAAAGGTTTCCATTATTTCACCATCCCCGCATTAAGTCCTTCTTGTCGCTCGGTCACTGCGTTCCCTTTCATACGGCTGAACTTGAGTGATTTCGAAATTCGTCCAGTCTAACGAAAGCAACTCTTTTTCCCGGTCGGACATCGATTCATCCATGACAATGCCCGGCTGTATAGGGTCTTCCCCTTTACCCAGGGTATCTATTTGTGTAAGTAAAAAGGCTGAAAAAGTCACACCAGCTGCTCCGATGATCCACTTTGCTTTCTTATCTGCTTTCATGAGTAATCCTCCTCTATTGAATTAGCTTTGAAAAAAGAAACACTTGCTGTTGTTCATCCCATTCCACCGAAAAGCCTAAACCATTTGCCACGACACTAATTGGCAAGTAAACATCACCATTAAAAAACATCGCTGCTGCCGGAATCGGCGTTTTTACTTTATCTTCATAAGATACATTTGTGTCTGCACGAAAAATAAGTTCCGTGTCATCCATGCTGATTTCGAGGATACGGCTAGCAGGGTAGAATACGGCTTTTGCACCTAAAAATTCACTTACCCTTTTGCCTGGTATAAAAATTTCTCCCTTAGATGGGATACTGTAAATAGACAGCTGTTCACCCGATACGCTATTTTGATAGGCAACATTTTTCGGCTCAGAAAATGGCAATTCCCCCTTTACTGATTCCACTGTTCTCGTCCATAAATACCAATGGGAACCGCTGCTGCCGATGTCATTCATTTGTTCATTATCATAGTAATACTCATCATCCTCGTCATCGTCATACTCCTCATCGTCATCCTCACCCCTCCAATCCTCCTTGTAATATTCATACTCCTCATAGTCGTCATCATCGTCATGACGGTCATCCGCCTTAACGGTAAAATTGACGATGTTTAATAAAAACAACACGGACAAAAGGATAAAAAACTTTTTCATGCTGCTTCCTCCCTTCTCATCTTGTAGATAACTATAAATAGGAAGTCTGAAAGAAATCTGAAATTCATTCAATAAAAAAAGCTTCTCAAAAGTTTTGGTTACTTTTGAGAAGCTCCAGTTAAGATCGTGGATATCCACTTGAATGTGGGTGTTATTTCTTTGCTTTCGTTTCATCCTTTGAAAATACAGCATTATAATTTTTGACGGAAGAGGATTCCAAAAAGGTCTTTTTCTTTTTTAGGTACTTCTGGTTCAGTACCACCACTTTTTTATTCTCTCCAGGCGTGTATTTTCGGTAAACGGTTTTGTATTTTTCAAAAGCCCAGTTTCCCAGCAAATAAAGGGGTAAGGTCATGAAAATGAGAATGACTAACTGCAGGGCCATGTTCAATTTGTTCTCAAAGACATAGTAAGTCAGGCAAGCGTTTGCTCCAAGGGAAACCATCAAGATAATAACTACATTGCAGATATGAAAAGGGAGAACATCTTCTTTTTCCCGAAACATCCGCTCAAGCTCAGACTTGAAATAAAGCGTAACAAACACTGCTATGACTATGACAATAAGGGTAATCAAATATGTAAGAATATAGTCCATTTCTACGAACCCCTCACTCTCACAAATTTCGGACTGCGTATGATAACTTCATTGTAGCATAAGTCCGTATTAGAGCGGGCTTTTGGACAGTATTAACTCATTTTCCGTAAAAGCTGTCAGAATCAGGATACCTTTCTGACAGCTTCTACTTTTTTCCCACTCCCTTGTGTCCGTATCTCCAGGGATTTACACAGGGTAATCTTACAAATCCTCAATAACAATATAAGTCATATAATTAGGTCCGTGCACGCCAACGACAAGAATCAGCTCGATATCAGCTGAGTTGCTTGGGCCGGATATGAAGTTGATGCATGGCGGCACCTTTTCTCCCTGCAATACACGCTTACGCAGGGAAGCAGCTGCCTGTGTCATCCTCGGCACAATCATGCTCTTCGGTATTAAAATAATAGACTTCTCCGGTAAAAAGTTCACTGCGCGGCCATGATTTTTATAACTAAAAAGGACAGCTGTTCCCGATTCAGCAAGCATCTGCTCGGCAATCGTAATGCCTACATTAGCCTTTTCGGCAAGCGAGACGTTTTCACGCCCTTTGGCAGGATCCCAAGTGTTGACAGGTACCTGTTCTTTAGGCAGACGTTCATTGAAAAGTTCAGTTAATCCGTAATGCCCGAAGCGCTCATCCTGCCAAGCTATGACCGGACCGCCTCCGTATGATTGAATCGTCTCATAGACAGCCCCTGGTAAGTCAGCAAGCTTAGTAACCACACAGCTTGTATTGATCAATTGACATTGTTTCTGCAGCACCTCAAGCAATTCATCCTGTGTTTTATCCTTCAATACTTGATACTGCGGTGCATATGACCACTGTGGCGGCTCAATAGCGGATGGGACTTCGCTGCGCTTAAGCTTTTGTGAAATTTTTTCTATAAAGGCCTGGCGGTTTTGAATTTGCCCTATCATGACTCGTTTCCTCCCTTTGCTCTATTTTCAAACCAGTCGCGGAAACGCTCCTTATTTGGTGCAGGGAATTCGCGTGCTTCCATCCAATTTTTCAGCGGGCCTACTCCTTTGGAGATATGGCTATCTTTAATAATTGGCTTTAATGCTTTTGATGCGATTTTCGAACCCATATTATAAAGGCCTGATGATGAAGAGCCCATTCCAAAAATGGACATAAGGAAGCGTTCAGATATTGGTGCGCGACCTTCTTTTTCCACAATGACCTGACGATGTTTGTGAAGCAATTCATGCAGCGGAATTTTCACCGGACATACGTCGGTACAGGCTCCGCATAGTGTTGAAGCGAAAGGAAGCTCCTTATATTCATCATATCCGCCAAGCAGCGGTGAAAGCACTGCTCCAACCGGACCAGAATAAATTGAACCGTACGAATGGCCGCCAACATGACGGTATACCGGACAAACATTGGCACAGGCTGCACAGCGAATACATTGTAAAATAGGCTGAAATTCGGTCCCCAATATTTCAGAACGGCCATTATCGACAATAACCAAATGAAATTCCTCTGGACCATCTGCATCCCCCTCACCGCGCGGACCGCTAAGCACCGTTACATAACTAGGCAGTTTTTGTCCGACGGCACTTCGTGTCAGCATGTTGACTAGGACTTCTAGCTCCTCAAAGGTCGGAACGAGACGCTCCATCCCCATCACAGTAATTTGTGTTTTTGGAAGAGAGGTTGATAGATCTGCATTTCCTTCATTTGTGACAATACAAACCGATCCCGTTTCAGCAACAGCAAAATTACAGCCTGTTATGCCAATATCAGCCGTTAAATAATCATTGCGCAGCATTTTACGTGCATGCTTTGTCAACTCTTCTGGGCGAGACGACCCTTCATAGCCATGATGACTATGAAAGCTTTCCTGTACCTGTTCCTTATTGCGATGCAGAGCAGGTGCAACAATATGCGACGGAAGATCATTATCAAGCTGTAAAATATATTCGCCTAAATCGGTCTCAACCACCTCAAGGCCGTCTGCCTGCAAATGATGGTTTAGATCAATCTCTTCTGTTACCATCGATTTTGACTTAACAATTTTTTTTGCATTTTTTTGTTTGGCGACACCAGCAATATACTCACGCGCTTCCTCTGCGGTCGAAGCAAAGTACACATGGCCCCCAAGCTTGGCCACATTGTCGCTCAGCTGTGTGAGGTAGTAATCCAGATTCTCAAGAACATGCTGGCGAATCTGTTCTCCAAGTAAGCGCCATGTTTCCCAGTCTCCCAATTCCTCTACAGCTTGCAATCTCTTAACCTCTAAACGGTCTTGCGCACCCGATACGGCACCGCGCATAAAAGTATTTTGAATCCCTTCATCCACACGGTTTTTAAATGGCTCACTGCCTACTTTCATTGGCATATTACTTCACCTCCGCCATGCGATTATTTAAGATTTCCGCAATATGCAGAACTTCCACCTTTGCACCCACACGCTCTGCCCGTCCGCGAATGTTCATAAGGCAGCCTTCATCCGCTCCAATTAAATATTGAGCACCTGTTTCAATGATATGCTGAACCTTTTCGTCTACCATTTGTTCAGAAATCTGTTCCATTTTAACCGAGAAGGTTCCGCCGAAGCCGCAGCATGTGTCTTTGTTTGGCAGTTCCGTATATTTTAAACCGCGCACATTCGATAGCAGGGTCATTGGAGCGCTTTTTACACCAAGCAGCCGAGTCATATGGCATGACATATGATAGGTAACATTCCCATCGAAGGCAGCACCAACATCTTCCACACGAAGTACATCTACGATAAATTGCGTAAGTTCATACGTCTTATCAGCAACCTTTTTTGCACGAGGTTCCCAAATGGGATCTCCCCGGAATACTTCTGGATACTTTTTGAACATATAGGCGCAAGAGCCTGAAGGACTAACGATATATTCAGCTTCCTCAAAAACTTCTATCATATGCTTCATGGCTTCTTTTGAGTCTTTTACAAAACCTGCGTTGTAGGCTGGCTGACCGCAGCAAATTTGTCCCTTGGGAAACTCTACTTCACATCCGAGATGCTCTAAAAGTTCAACCGTAGATTTTCCAACATTTGTACGGAACATATCCACTAAGCAGGTAGCAAAAAGGGCTACTTTCATGTTCACTCATCTCCATTTATATTTAATAAAGAAAATTTCGTTAATTTACACTAGAAAAGCAGAAAATTTCGATGCGGCAACTTGTACCATAAATATGTTTCTATAGGCATCTTTATGTGTTAAGCCGATCATACCATCTTCTATTATTGTAATCTATCACTCTTCCTTATTAAATAACTAAAAACAAAAAGGCTGCACAACCCAATTATTTAGTAATTAAAAAAGAGGTTGAAACTAAGCGTTTCAACCTCTTTTTATTTTATATTACTCTTCGTCCATAAAAGGATAGGCAATGTCTGTAGTTGGTGCAAAGTTTTCCTTGATAACACGTGGACTTGTCCAACGAACCATGTTGAAAACAGAACCTGCTTTATCGTTTGTACCAGAACCGCGAGAACCGCCAAATGGCTGCTGATTAATCATTGCGCCAGTTGGTTTGTCATTAATATAGAAGTTTCCGGCTGCGCCAGATAAGCGGCGTTCCAAGTGCAGAATAGCTTGACGATCTTGTGCAAAGATAGAACCTGTCAATGCATACATAGACGCTGTATCTAATGAATCCAGTGTTTCTTCTAATTTATTATTTTCATAAACATAGATTGTTAACACTGGTCCAAAGATTTCTTCTACCATTGTTTTGAAGTTTGGATTTGTTGTCACAATGATTGTCGGTTGAACGAAATATCCAACAGAATCATCATAAGTACCACCAGCAATAATTTCTGCCTCTTCAGAAGCTTTAGCGTAGTCGATATAGCTTGCAATTGAATCAAAAGCCGCTTTATCAATGACTGCACCCATGAAATTAGTAAAGTTGCGAACATCGCCTACTTTAAGCTTCGCTGTTTCTTCCAATAAGCCAGCTTTTACTTTTTCCCACATGCTTGCTGGAATGTAAGCCCGTGAAGCAGCAGAACATTTTTGACCTTGATATTCAAATGCACCACGAACAAGATTAGCTACGACTTTATCAGCTTGTGCAGTTTCGTGAGCAAACACAAAGTCTTTACCGCCTGTTTCCCCAACTAGACGAGGATAGGATTGATAATTAGTAATATTTTCTCCTACTGTTTTCCAGATTGTTTGGAACGTACTTGTTGATCCAGTAAAATGGAATCCAGCCATGCGAGGATCCGTTAATACTACTTCTGAAACCTGTGATCCGCGAGAAGGAACGAAGTTGATTACGCCTTTAGGTAATCCTGCTTCTTCTAAAATACGCATAAAGTAGTAGTTTGCTAGTACAGAAGTTGATGCTGGTTTCCATACAACTACATTCCCCATCATAGCAGGAGCTGATGGTAAGTTCCCGCCAATTGCTGTAAAGTTAAATGGAGAAATAGCTAATACAAAGCCATCTAATGCACGGTAATCTAAACGGTTCCATACATTCTTTATATTATCCGGCTGAATTTGATAGATTTGATTAGCATAATCAACGCCAAAACGTAAGAAATCTGCTAATTCTTGTGCAGAATCAATTTCTGCTTGAATAGCTGTTTTGGATTGGCCTAACATTGTAGCAGCATTTATTACGTCACGGTATGGACCAGAGATTAAATCAGCAGCTTTTAAGAAAACAGCAGCACGGTGCTCCCATGGCGTATTTTCCCATGCCTCTTTTGCAGCCAATGCCGCTTCCACAGCAGCACGCAATTCTTTTTCTCCAGCTACTGAATAGTTTGCTAGTACATGTTGGTGATCATGCGGCATAACTACTTGCTTCACTGTATCTGTCTTAATATCTTCACCATTAATAATCACAGGAATATCGACAACCATCTCAGATTGGCGTGCTAATTCTGCTTTTAATGTTTCTCTTTCTTTTGTACCTGGTGCATATGAATTCCCAGGCTCATTTATAGGTGTTGGGATTTTGAAAACTCCGTTACTCACTCTTTTCACATTCCTTTCTGTTTAAATATCCAGGGGCTCTATGAAGTTCTTTTATTTAGCAAAATTATTATAACATAATTTTTCTTTTACTGCGATTTCCTTAATGTTATTATTTACTACTGTCCCTGCTTAATTGCTATAACCCTAATCCTTCTATAATCCGCTTCCCAAATGCCTTCTTTAAACAACTTTGATTGTATCTGATCTTTTATCTTTTCGTATATAATCCTTTTATCCTCTAACAGTGACTCTGGGAAAAATCCCTTGGCAAAGCTATCTAGAAAACGATATAATCCATACTCACCATCTGGCAGCAGGGTTGGTCGATTAAAATGATGAGCAAATGTTACCTCAAATCCATTCTGTTCCAGCAATGTACTGTATTCCCCAATACTAGGAAAATACCAGGGGTTTCTTGTGTCTGTATCTACCCCATACTCTTCTTTAAGCACCTCTTCTATTCCGTGAATAATGGTTTGTACATTTCCTTTACCGCCAAATTCCGCAACAAAACGGCCACCTGGGATTAAAGCCTGCTCAACAGAATGGACTACTTGTTCAGCATTTTTCATCCAATGAAGGGCTGCGTTTGAAAAAACAGCATGATACTTTTCATCTGTTCTAAAGGTCTCACCATTATCATGCATGAACAAGATAGAAGAATACTTTTCACGAGCCTTGTTAATCATTTCAACGGATGCATCCATTCCCGTCACGATTGCACCAGACTTAGAGATTTCATTGGAAAGGTCCCCTGTTCCGCATCCCAAATCAAGGATTCGTTCTCCTTGCTTTGGTTCAAGCAATTCAACGACTCCCTTGCCATAATGAGATACATAGGTGAATTTATCATCGTACAATTTAGCATTCCAAGCGTTAACAGCACTCATATTTTTGCACCTCACCAATTATAAGAATATTTACATTTTATCAGATGAAATAGAGAACGCAAAAACATTTCCTGCGGTGGAAATATACATCTATATCCATAAAAGCTTGGGTATCGTCTGGTCTAATTTGGTCCACGTTTGGCGACTAACACCGACACTATCTGCTAGATACGATAATGGACCCACACGTGTCCTTCGTACTCTTCCATTTTAAATCCTTGCCAGCCCTCTGCGAGCTTTTTTTGCTGGGCACCAAAGTCGTCCATTCTTATTGCAAGTGTTTCATTCCATAATTTTTTCTCATCTTCTTCTAAATCTTTTACAAAAATATACCTCATAGCTCCGCCGTACTTTTGTTTCAATGCTTTTATCTTCATTCCTTGGATAAATTTATCCTTTAAACTCGGAATATTGAAAGGTGCAACCGTACAACACACATAACGATATCTGTGTGGATCTGTATATAAATCCTGCATTATTAGTGAGGCAAGTGTTTTTTGCAATTGATTGCCCCTATACTCAGGAAGAACATTTGAAATTTCCTGGTAGATCACTCTTGGAAGCTCTTTCTTTGATAATCCAATATCCCATCCTAAATGCTCTTCATCAATCACTGGAACGAGCAGTGCCCGAAATGCTATTAGTTCATCTCCAACAAATGCACCAATCATTAATCCGTTTCCGTCTAAAATAAATTGAAACTCCTCACTCGAGAGAGGCTGTAATACATCTTTTTCTATCAAGTGTTGAACCACTTGTTCTTGTACATGTAAAATATTTGGCAAATAGTCGGCTGTTAATTTTCGAACAGAATACGGGTATGACTTGCCATGTTTATTAAGTATTCCTTTATAAATATTGTTCACATTTCCTGTCCCCTTAACTCACAACATCTTCAAAAACAGTTAGTTCACGCAAATTCTTTTCATTTATTTCTATACCTAAGCCAGGTCTATCCGATAATCGGATATTAGGAACATCATAATGCAAATCACCAATATCCTTTGAAAATTTTAAGGGACCTGTTAATTCTACACTTGTGATGACTTTTTTGGAAAAAGCAACATGGAAACCCGCTGCAGATCCAACAGAAGATTCAACCATTGATCCTACTTGACAATCAATGCCTGCGAGCTCGGCCTGATGTGCAAGTTTTACTGCAGGATAAATACCGCCGCATTTCATCAATTTAATGTTTACTTTATCAGCAGCTCGTTTTTGAATAATTTCAAGCATTTCACGATTTCCTTTTATGCCTTCATCAATCATCAATGGTACAGCAATCTTTGACTTTATTTCAGCCATTCCATCAATGTCATCAGCCACTACTGGTTGTTCAACCCAATCTAACTGGCAATCTGACAATTGATTAAGCGCAACAAGTGTTGTTGCACTATTTTTCCATCCTTGGTTTACATCAATTCGAATCGCAATATCCTCTCCTACCCGTTCCCGGACAGCTTGAATTCGTTTTATATCTTGACGGACATTCGTTCCAACTTTCATTTTAAAAGATTGATAGCCCTTTTTCATCATTAAAGCAGCTTCATCTGCCATCTCTTCTGGATCTGCAATACTTAAAACATGGGTAATTGGAAACTCGTCATGGAAACGACCTCCAATCAGCTGAAAGACAGGCTGCTGCAGTTTTTTTCCCATAATATCAAAGCACGCTATATCTAATGCTGCCTTTGCAGTCGGCGCTCCGTAAATAGCTTTGTTCATAAGATCATGGATTTTTTCAATTTCCATCGGGTTTTGGCCCAGCATCGCCGGTCCCAGTGTATTTTTTAACACTTGGTAAATCCCTTCCCATGTCTCGCCAGTTACATGTTCATCAGCAACACCTTCTCCATATCCGACAATTCCTTCATCCGTTTCTATTTTCACAATAACTGACGGTATATGATTGTATGTGTGGTAACTTATGATAAAAGGAGCTTGAAGAGGTAAATTGATAGCATAAAGGTAAATAGCTGTAACTTTCAATTATATAACTTCCCTTCTATATAAATGAGAGGAAGCTCCAAGAGAGCTTTCCTTTTTTATGCATTTACTGTAGTGTCTTCTTCCTTCATAGCCAGCATTTCGGATTCTGTCAATTTCGTAATTGTAAAGCCAGTCATTGAATAAACAATTGAAAGCAAAGGCACGACAAGGTTCAATATCGCATATGGAGCATAATCAAATGTATGAACTCCAAGAGTACCTAAAATAAATACACCACATGTATTCCATGGTATGAAGACTGATGTTAAAGTACCCCCGTCTTCAAGAGCACGTGATAAATTTTTTGAATGAAGCCCTTTTTCCTTATAAGATTTTGCATACATGCGAGAAGGAATGACGATTGAAATATATTGTTCAGAGCAGGTTGCATTTGTCGCAAAGCATGATACAACTGTAGAAGCAACCAACCCTCTTGCTGTTTTTACAAGCTTTAATATTTGTTTAACGATGGCTTCAAGCATACCAGTGTTCTCAAGAATTCCGCCAAATGTCATTGCCACAATAGTCATAGACACCGTATACATCATGGAATCCAACCCACCGCGATTAAATAGGTTATCAACCATTTCATTTCCTGAATCAATAACAAAACCGCTTTGCAAAGCAGCAACAGCGTCTGAAACTGAGCCTCCTTGGATAAATACCTGAGATAAAAAGGCCAGGATAATTCCCACAATTAATGCCGGAATAGCTGGTACTTTTCTTGCTACTAAAAGAATAACAATTAGAGGTATTATTAACAGGAATGGAGAAATGACAAAGCTATCTTGAAGAGCGGTTATCGTTTGATCAATATTTTCAGTTTCTATATTTTCTTTGCCAAAACCTTTCCCCAAAAAGAAGTAGACAGCCAATGCAATGACAATACCCGGGATGGTTGTATAAAGCATGTGGCGAATATGTGTAAATAAATCGGTATTTGTGAGCCCAGCTGCTAGATTGGTAGTGTCTGAAAGCGGTGA
The DNA here is from genome assembly GCF_058792595.1 of Cytobacillus sp. MT66. Classification (NCBI taxonomy): domain Bacteria; kingdom Bacillati; phylum Bacillota; class Bacilli; order Caryophanales; family Bacillaceae; genus Cytobacillus; species Cytobacillus sp. MT66. Next base: position 36,806 of record NZ_JBXAFB010000004.1, on the reverse strand, counting down.
CATTTTATCTCCAAAATAAGAGCCCGAGATGATAGCACCAGCAACCATTGGAGCTGGAATGCCCATACTGAGCCCAATTCCCATACCAGCAACACCAATTGTCCCCATCGTTGACCATGAACTGCCGATTGCTAATGATACAATCATACAGATGACCGTAATAGATACAAGGAATAAAGTTGGTGTAATAATTTTTAGTCCATAGTAGATCATTGTGGCTACAATCCCGCCGCCAATCCATGAACCAATTGTGATACCTACGAGCATAATAATGATGACAGCCGGCAACGCAAGACGTATTCCCTTGTACATTGCCTCCTCGATTTCTTTCCATTTATACCCCGATTTTAATGCAACAAGTGCAGCAGCTACGGTCCCAACAATCAATGGAATATGTGGCCCTTGTTCCAGCACAACGACGGTTAGCGCCATTACGATAATCATAACAACAAGTGGAATAATGGCCATTTTAAAAGACATTTCTTTTTTTCTATTCAAATACCTCTACCCCCTATATATTTATGTATTAGGACTGAAGTTTCCTTCAGGTCTTAAATTGCCTAAATTTGGGAACAGCCAGCAGATTACCAATATTCTGACTAATTTACCCATCTTAATAGCCGCTTATAAAAAATTATAAACTCTATCGTCAATGGTTCGATTTATTTTTAATAAAAGCTTTATTTTCCTAAGCTCTTATCATTGCCTCCGCAAGAATGCGAGATCCAATATCGAGAGCAGATTTGTTAAATGTCATATTTGGATGGTGCAGACCAGGTGATAAATCAGCTCCAATGCCAATCATAGCAGCTTTTAATTTGGGCTGCCTTATTGTATAAAAGTGAAAATCGTCACTTCCAGATGTAATTACAGGCTGTGCTGTTGCATCTTCGCCAATTACTTGTCTTATTGCTTGGCATGCAATTTCTTCTGCTTCCGCTGATACTTCTGCTCCTGGTGTATAATCACACCAATCCCATCCGATATCAACACCATATAGTTTTATCAAACCGGCTATCCCTTCATCTATTCGTTCCTTGATTTTAGTCAGAACATCATTTCTTTGGGCACGTACATCTATTGCAAATTCCGCCAAACCCGGAATGATGTTCAAACTTCCTCCGCCAGCGATAATTTTTGTAAGTTTAGCGGAATGGGGATCAAAAGGCGATATATAGATTGATTTAATAAATTGATGCAAAGCGACAACGACGTCAATAGCATTTTGTCCCAAATGCGGTCTTGCACCATGCGCATCAGCACCTTTAACCTTTCCTTCTAAAAAAATACCCGCCCCGTGATGGATAGATGGTGCTGCTTGTCCAAAAGACAACTCCTCCAAAGGGCGCAGATGGACTCCAAATAAATGAGTAACACCTGCTAATGCTCCTCGCTCAATCATAGCATTTGCCCCATTCCCTTTTTCTTCAGCTGGCTGAAAAATAAACCTGAATTTTTTACGGTGCGGTTTGTCTCTTAGATAAAGAAGCGCTCCAAGCGCCATGGAAATGTTGGCATCATGTCCACAAGAGTGGTTCGCCTGCCAAACTCCATCAACTTCTTGCCAAAGTGCGTCGATATCCGCCCGCACAGCAATCACTTCATCCCCTTGTCCTATTTCTGCAATGAGCCCCGTGATATCTGTGAAACAGCGGAATTCAACACCTAAATCATGTAAAATATTTGCGATCATTTTAGTCGTTTCAAACTCTTTCCAGCTTACCTCCGGGTGTGTGTGAAAATGGTCGAACCATTGGAGAATTTGTTGTTCCGCATTTTGATTCACATGAAACACTCCATTCCTGTCAAGAAGCTTAGCTTGTAACTGCTCTCTTCACTTGAAAATATAAGGGCTATCCCCAAATGCCATTTTTAGCTTTTGGGATGCCCTTCTTTATATTTAAACCCAGCCTCGAAAACGTGACGCTTCAGACATCCTGCGGGCGCCAACCATATAGGCAGCTAGACGCATGTTTACTCTTCTTTGCTGAGCTGTTTCATATACATTATTGAAAGCCTGAACGAGTGCTTTGCGAAGTTTTCCATTTACTTCTTCCTCTGTCCAATAATAACCTTGATTGTTTTGAACCCATTCAAAATAAGAAACGGTTACACCGCCTGAGCTTGCTAAAACATCAGGAACTAGAAGAATTCCGCGGTCCGTCAGGATTTTTGTTGCATCAATGGTTGTCGGACCATTAGCTGCTTCCACAACGATAGAAGCTTTAATATTTGCAGCATTCTCAGCTGTAATTTGATTGGATATAGCTGCAGGCACAAGAATATCGCAATCCAATTCAAGAAGCTCTATATTGGAAATTGTATTTTCAAATAATGTTGTGATCGTTCCAAAGCTGTCTCTTTTGTCTAATAGATAATTAATATCAAGGCCATTTGGATCGTGGAGAGCTCCATAGGCATCAGATATTCCGATTACCTTAGCTCCAGCATCATGCATGAATTTTGCTAAAAAGCTGCCAGCATTTCCAAATCCTTGAACAACTACACGGGCGCCTTCAATAGAAATCCCGCGTTTCTTTGCAGCTTCTTCTATGCAAATAACAACGCCCTGGGCTGTAGCCTTATCTCTTCCCTGTGAACCGCCAAGCACAACAGGCTTCCCAGTAATGAAGCCAGGTGAATCATGCTCACGCAAACGACTGTACTCATCCATCATCCACGCCATGATTTGAGAATTTGTATAAACATCCGGAGCTGGAATATCCTTCGTTGGTCCTACAATTTGGCTAATTGCTCTTACATATCCGCGGCTCAAACGTTCTAATTCGCCCATCGACATCTTACGCGGATCACAAATAATTCCGCCTTTACCGCCGCCGTACGGCAGATCAACGATCCCGCATTTTAAACTCATCCACATCGATAATGCCTTTACTTCATCTTCATTGACTTCCGGGTGGAATCTTACTCCCCCTTTGGTCGGCCCTACAGCATCGTTATGCTGTGAACGATAGCCTGTAAATATTTTTACCTCTCCGCTATCCATTCTTACAGGAATTCTAACTGTCAGCATTCTTAACGGCTCTTTAAGAAGCTCATACATTTCATCTGTATACCCCAGTTTTCTCAAAGCTTCTTGGATGACAACTTGAGTTGATGTAAATAGATTCAATGTTTCCTCCATTTTTTGATCCGTTTTATCTGCTACCACTGCAGTCCCCATAATGGCACCTCTTTATTAATTATATTAAACTACTTTTCCGTTTGAATTAACCTTATTAACCTAAGATTTTGCTAATACGTTCAATGGCCCAATCTAATTCCTCTTTGCTGATCACTAGCGGCGGCGCAAATCGAATCACTGTATCATGTGTTTCTTTACATAATAAACCTTCTTCTTTTAATGCTTCACAATATTTACGTGCGGGCTCAGTAAGCTCTACACCAATAAATAAACCGCGGCCGCGAACTTCTTTAATGATTGGATTGTTGATTTCTTTTAACTTTTCAACAAAGTATTCACCAAGCTCAAGAGAGCGGTCTGCCAATTTTTCTTCAACAAGCACATTCATAGAGGCAACCGAAACCGCACATGCCATTGGATTTCCTCCGAATGTCGATCCGTGTGATCCTGGATTAAATACACCAAGAACCTCTTTGCTGGCAACCACGCAAGAAATTGGGAATACTCCGCCGCCTAGCGCTTTTCCCAAAATAAACATGTCAGGTTCTACCTCTTCCCAATCACAAGCAAACATTTTACCGGTACGGGCAAGTCCTGCCTGAATTTCATCAGCAATGAAAAGTACATTGTTTTCTTTACATAATTCAGAAGCTTTTTTCATGAAACCCTCTGGCGGAATCACAATCCCCGCTTCTCCTTGAATAGGCTCAATTAGAAAAGCAGCTGTATTCTCTGTAATGGCATTTTTCAAAGCTGACAAATCGCCGTATGGGATTAATTTAATTCCAGGAAGCATCGGTCCAAACCCTCGCTGATACTCGGCTTCTGAAGAAAGCGATACCGCTGTCATCGTACGGCCATGGAAATTTCCTACACACGCAATAATTTCAGCTTGGTTTTCAGCTACACCTTTTATATCATAAGCCCAGCGGCGTGCTGCTTTAATGGCGGTTTCAACTGCTTCTGCTCCTGTGTTCATTGGAAGAGCCATTTCTTTATTTGTCAATTTGCAAATCATTTCGTACCATGGTCCAAGCTGGTCATTATGAAATGCGCGGGAAGTTAATGTCACACGATCTGCTTGTTCTTTTAATGCTTGAATAATTTTCGGATGGCGATGGCCCTGGTTAACTGCTGAGTAAGCACTTAACATATCCATATATTTATTGCCTTCAGGATCTTCAACCCATACACCCTCAGCTTTGGAAATAACAATTGGCAGTGGATTATAGTTGTGTGCCCCAAATTTATCAGATTGCTCAATTAGTTCCTGTGTCTTTGATGCTTGTGCCATCATATAAAAATTCCTCCTTGTAGTAATGGATATATGTTGTTTTAGAATGAAACCAGTTAATATATTCGGTCAATTTATATCTTTTGCAATATTCATGCCAATTTTAAAACCCAAGGTTAATCCTGTTTTAAATGCTTTTAGATGCAAATTATTTTTTCAGTGCAAATGATCCTTGCGTATTAAAGAGAAAATTTGTTTTGCACCCATGCCATTCTCTATTTAAAATAGGAATAAATAATTAAAAAGGAGATTTATCATGAACGAGAATGATGTGGTGCAGCTAAATGAAATGAATAAATTTTTCCAGCAAATTCTAGGTGAAATAGATGTCGGGGTTCATGTTGTAAATAACGAGGGAAAAACTATCATTTACAATAAAAAAATGGCCGAGATTGAGGGTATGAAGTTCGAAGATGTTTTAGATAAAAGCCTGCTGGATGTTTTCTCTTTTCACAAAAATGAAGATAGCACTCTTATAGGAGTGCTTCAAAAAGGAATTAAGATTGAGAACTCAAAACAGACTTATTTTAATAACCGAGGTCAGGAAATTACCACCATTAATAATACGATACCTATAATAGATAACGGAGTTTGTATTGGAGCAATGGAAATAGCTCGTGACGTCACAAAGTTAGAGAAATTGATCAGAGAAAATATGAATAAAAAAGGCGATACTCGCTATACCTTTGACAGCATTATCGGCAGCAGCGAGCAAATACAGGAGGTAATTGAGGCAAGTAAAAGGGCGACACGTACAACCTCATCCATTCTCATCACTGGTGAGACCGGGACAGGTAAAGAGCTTTTTGCACAAAGCATTCACAATGGAAGCTCCCGCTCAGAAAAACCCTTTATTTCTCAAAACTGCGCAGCATTGCCGGACAGCCTTATTGAAGGGCTGCTTTTCGGTACCAAAAAAGGCGCATTTACCGGCGCAATCGAGCGTCCTGGATTATTTGAACAGGCAGAGGGCGGAACACTGCTGCTGGATGAGCTAAATTCTCTCAATCCAGCCTTGCAGGCAAAGCTTTTACGGGTGTTGCAGGAAAAGACGGTACGCCGAATCGGTGATACGAAAGATAGAAGAGTAGATGTCAGAGTTATAGCTGCAATTAACGAAGATCCAATAGATGCTATCTCTGAAGGAAGGCTCCGAAAGGATTTATACTACAGGCTTAGTGTCGTTTCTCTCTATATCCCCCCTCTTAGAAAGAGAAGAAGGGATATTTGGGATCTTGTTCAAATTTTCATAGAAAAATATAATCAATTATTCGGTATGCATGTAAAGGGGATTGATGATGACGTGCTGAGGGCTTTCAATCATTATGACTGGCCTGGCAATGTCCGCGAATTAGAGCATATTATTGAAGGCGCCATGAACTTGATTGACCACGAAAACAAGATATCCTATATACACCTGCCGATTCATTTTCGCCAAAAGCCGCAATTCAAAACAGATAGAAAGGCACAGGAGACAGATGAGATGCCGCCCCTTCAAACCAGCAGGCATGCTGTACCTTTGGATCAATACATGGAGGAAACTGAAATTTACTATCTTACAAAAATATTAAAACAGCATGATTTCAATATAACGCAGGCGGCGAAAACCCTTGGCTTGAGCCGGCAAAACCTTCAGTATCGTGTGAAAAAGTACAATTTAAGCAAAAATTAAACAGGGCAGCTGCACTGCCCTGTTATTATTGCCCATTTTCTTCCTTATCAGGAGAAATAGCCCTAATGAATCGAACGATATTTTTGCGTATGTCGTTATGGATGGCCCGGAGAAATTAAGTACGTTACGTCAGAATAAACCACTCCCTACTGACAACGGGAGTGGTCTAAAGATTTCTCTTGAAGAAACTTGCGAATCTCCTCCTTTGAAATTCCCATATGTTTTGCTTGGAGGATTAAGTACACCCATTCTTCTTCTAATTTTCTCTCCATTTCCATTTCTCCTTACCTCATAATTATCTTCTAGATAACATTCCATTGAGAAATAGATGAACAATCTGCGATGCAATTTCTTCGGGTTCTTTTATACCTGAAAATAATTTGGAGAGTGTGAGACGCTCAATAGTACCAACTAAAATCTCAGCTATTAAGCACATGTCTATTTCAGGCTGAAAATAACCGTTCTTCACTTCTGAAATTAAGTTTTCTTTTATTTGCAGTGCTAACTGTCTTTTAATCTCTTCTGCCTCCAAAGAATGAAAGAATCCAATGCGTGTTAAATGCTGATTCTCCCCAAAAAAAGTAAAGATTCCCGTTAATCCTTTTGTAATCCTTGATGGTAATGAGTTAAGATCAATTCCAGGCTCTAAACGACTCTCCTTAGCAAGATCAAATAGCCCTTTCCTAAACAAATTTATTAATTCCTGATATATAGCCTCTTTGCTTTTAAAGTAAAGGTAAAATGTCGGTTGCGTTAAGCCCGCCCTTTGAACGATTGTGCTAATCTTTGTTTCATAATAACCCTTATGTGCAAACTCTTCTGCAGCGATCGTGAGCAATAGAGCTCTACTCTGTTCACCATTAGCTCCTTTTTTTCTGCCCCTTTTACTCATTTAAAATCTCCTTCAAAACTGCACACCATATATTACTCATTAGTATTATCTTATAGATTTAAACAAGGAGTCAATATTAAATTATAAATTTTCAGAAATATATATATATATTCCTTTTACAGATTAACGAATTCCTATAACGAACTAGATATGGGTAATAAGTTTGTTTAATGGGATTTCCAGCATGTCCTTCCATTCATCAGCCAATTCTTCAACAGTCAGCAGTTTCTTTATCCCTTCAATATCCTTTGGTCTATGAAAATAAATTTGATTCCCATAGAGAATGGTGACCTGTTTGGGATTTGTCTCCAATCTTTTAATCTGCGAATCTTTACGAACCTTCCCTTCTTCTAAAACACGGCACAGATAACCTGTAAAACCGGTTTGTACCATTCTTTTTAAAAGAAAAGGATTACTAGTTCTTTTTGTAATCGTACTGCATGGAACTCTTCCTTGAGTAACTTGAATAACAGCTTCTCCAAGAGAGAAAATATCTCCAATGTGAACGTCCTTTTCAAGCATGTTTGTTACGGTTATGTTCTCACCAAAGTTAGATGGCGGCAAAGGTTGCCTAAATTCCTTTTCCCAGAGTAAATAGTGTTCATAAGGATACACACAGACGGCACGGTCTGGCCCCCCATGATATCGCAGGTCCGCCACTCCATCTCCAAGGAATCCCTCCTTTTTTAAGAACGCCTCTTCAGTTGTTTGTTTACATATGCCCGTATTCATTTTTTCATTGTTCCCGTATTTCATCACTCTGGGTAAACCGATGGATAAATTTCTTAACTCAATCTCTTTGCTGCTATCCACTTATATGCACATCTCCTAATAAATCTTTGCTTAAAGAAATTACAAAATAAAAAACCGCCTGCAAGGCAGCTCTTTATTTATTATAGAATAGTGTTTTTCATTTTCGTATACATGGACTTTACTGACTCATCAATTTCATCTCGGGACATCCTCAATGCTTTTTCGGCACGCGCGTAGCCAATTTCCGCTTTTCCTTCTTTAAGACCTTTAAAAATTGCATCGGCAAATTCATCTACAGGAGTACCAAAGGTATGTAAGCCCGCTCCGCCTAAATTGGTATTAACGGCAGGCGGTGCAACTTCAATCACCTCAATGGCTGTATCTTCGAGCTGATGCCTTAAGCTCATGGTAAATGAATGAACGGCCGCTTTCGTAGCCGAATAAATCGGCGCAATTGCCATCGGGGTAAAGGCTAGACCAGATGATACATTAAGGATCGCACTATAGTCTTTATTGGCAAAGTACGGTGCAAATAGCATGGAAAGATGAAAGGGAGCCTCGATGTTAGAGACTATTTCTTGACTGTAATAGCTCCAATCTTCCTTTGCATTCGTTTTAAGAACATGATATCGCTGCTGTATGCCTGCATTGTTTACTAGAACATTCACATCGGGGTGCTGGCTCGTTACCCAGTCGAACAACTCAATCCGATCAGATTCTTTGTTGACATCACAAACACGTGTAATCAGTTCAGGATATTTTCCCTTAGCTTCCTGAAGCTTTGCTTCACGCCTGCCGCAGACAATGACTTTATTGCCTGCTCTGATGAATCTCTCGGCAAAAGCAAACCCAATTCCTGCACCCCCGCCAGTAATAAGAACTGTATTTCCAGACAGTTTCATCCTATCACCTCTTTCGCTAAACATACTCTAATTCCTCATCGATCATATTTTAACCTTCTCTAATTATTTCAAACCCAGGTAAAATGTGTACTTGTCCTCCGTATATCGTTTAGGTCATCATCTGATAATCACATATGAATAATATAGAGCGTGTACACCTCTAAAACAAATGATTAGAAAGGAGTTTGATGTAATTGGTTGAAATACAACAGGGACAATCCGGCACCACACTAGATGCTACAGTAACTGCAGATGCTCATGTAAGACGCACCTTTAAATGGACAATCAATAAAACTGTCAGCCCAAGTATGATTGATCTATTTGTCGGTGACAGTGCTGCAGCCGATTATCTTATTTCAGTAACGAAGGATGAGGGAACCGACGAAATCTTTTTTAGCGGAGAGGTCTGTGTAACAAATGGGGGGGGAGGTTCAACCAACACAAGATCTTCAGATTATTGTAAGACTGACGAATCCTAGCGGGAGTACTGAATATGGTACAAATATGGTGAATGTCAGCAGTAAACCTATCCTAAATCCAGGTGAAAGCTGGTGTTATCCTTATACAGTTACTTTTGGTAATCTCACAAATGCTGTTGCAGGGGAATATAAGGTAACAGCGGATGTTACGATTACTAATCACTCAGGGCACCCTGGAACACGGTTTGGGCCAAGCCCAAGTGCCACAGCAGAGCTAGACCCATCTGCACCTACAGAAACTGTCAACGACAGTATTAATGTAGATGATTCGTATGGCGGCACCTTCCCATTCTCCAATTCAGGTTCCGCCAGCTATCAAAGAACGTTCACTTGCGGTGACAGCGGGACCTTTCCTAACACAGCTACTATCCGGGAAACAAACCAGTCCTCTTCAGCATCAGTTACGGTTAACTGTTATAAGCTGCAGGTTTCAAAAACTGCACAAACACAGTATACAACCAAATATAACTGGTCGATCGACAAAACCGCAAATTATGATAGTCTAACCTTCCAAGTTGGCCAGGAAGCTGTTAACGTGAATTACACAGTGAAGGTTACTCCTGCGCTAACAAATTCAGATTTTATTGTTTCAGGTACAATCACAGTCACTAACCCAGCTCCAATACCTGCAACGATTAATTTTGTATCTGATATCGTTACTCCTGCAGGAGGATCTGATGTTGGAGCAATTGTCACATCACCTTCCCAATTCCCTATTACGATTCAAGCAAATTCCTTCGCCGAATTCCCTTATTCTGCGATAGTTCCTGGAGCTTCTCCTGCAACAACAGGTACCAATACAGCTACGGCTTATTTGCAAAATAATACCGGCGGAACTACAAGCTTCTCAGGCAGTACAACTTTTAACTTTGCACAGGCCACCGTTACTACGATAGATGAATGTGCAACCGTTACCGATACCTTTGCAGGGAAACTTGGTGATGTTTGTGGGGACGCAGAATTTTCATTCGGCTATACAAGAGCTATTGGTCCATATTCAGCTTGTGGACCTGTTCCTCCGGTTACCAATACAGCAACAGTCACCGCACAAGATACAGGAACTCCAAGTTCAGACAGCTGGACAATTGTCATTAATGTTCCATGTAGTGGATGTACGTTAACCATTGGTTATTGGAAAACACATCTTGGCAATGGACCACAGCCAGACAGAGTGTCAAGTAAGCTGCCAATTACGTTAGGCACTGTTGGGGGAGCGGAGACAGTTATTATTACTAAGGCCAATGCTCCTGAGCCTCTTGTTGTAGATGCAACAGGTATTTTCGACTTCCAAGGAACAACTAGCACTGCTGATGCTTCCAATGGTATTAATCGATTGTATGCTCAACTATTAGCTGCTAAGCTGAATATTGCCTATGGTGCAGATCCAAAAGCAATCGCAGCTACAATTGCCTCAGCAGATGCCTTTCTAGCTGATCATGATTCTTTAAGCTGGGCAGCACTGCCAAGACAGCAACGAAACCTGGTAAATTCCTGGCAGTCTGCACTGGATGCTTACAATAATGGTGTTCTTCCTGGCGGGCCTGCACACTGCGTTGAATTCAACCCAATTGGAGATATTGTTGATGACGGGCCAGTCCCTCCTGATCAAAACTGCTGCTGCTGCCAGAGTGATAGAAGGTACAGGAAATATAAAAAAAGATACAGGGCTTATAAAAGAAGATATCTAGAATATAAAGAGAAATACGAGCAATGTATGGATGATGATGCAGGCGAGAACGAAAAGTGCTAAACAGGTGAAATGTGCCTGCTAATCTGAAGGTAAAAAGAGGGCCTTTTACAATCTTTTTGTAAAAGGCCCTCTTTTATAGGATCTGTTATTTATAATAACCAGCATATAAAGGTTCTTCACATTCCAAGTGAATTTTTTAGTAATGTTGTTAAATAGTTAACATTTGTTATTTTCTTATTGCATTCACTGCTGTCGGCACAAATAAGATTGCCGATAGCCTTGTAGTAATCTGGATTGTTAGATTTTTTCGCCTTTGTTACAGTAGAAAAATAGGCCACCTCACCAAAACTATTACAGATCGAACAAATATTTTTTTTACTAGCTGGTGTGAATTCACATTCAATGCCTGCCATTTTCCCCTCTAGCTCATAAATAATAAATTTTTTATTAGATCTTAAGTCGTTCCAGCTCAGATAGGTCAGTTTGCTGAAGTCTATATTTGATAAATCAGGCAGCTTCAGCTTTTTTTGTTTCGGAAACATTTTTTTCAGCTGCTGCTCAGTGACATTTGGGAAGGGCTGTAAACAGTCCTCCAGATGCTCAATATAGTGTTCATACTCTTTATCTGTCTTCAGTCTGGTAATATCCAGCATTTCTTGTTGTTCGGATGATGCAGCTGGAAAGAGATCCAAGATCTTAGCATTAGCCAAGCCGATTACAGCAGCCAAAACGTTAGGGGGTACATTCTTCTTGGTGCTGTCCTTAATTAAAGCAATCTGTTTTTTAATAAAATTCAGCTGTTCATTTTTAATAAATTTTTCATTCATCGCATGTTTCTCCTAGCATTTCTAACGTCTTTTACCATTATTATAAAAAATACAGCCATTTTCTAAAATGGAAAGAATGACTTAGAAACGTTTTTTACATAAGAACGGCACTGATGAAGAATGTTCACCAGTGCCGTTCGCTACTTTTTATATGAATAAACAATTTTTTTAATCGTTTCTGTTGAAAGGTAATATTCCTCAGCCAGCTGATAGATACTGCTGCCACTATGAAAGGAATTTCTAATGGTATCATTTCGGCGATCAAGCTTTCGTCTCCCGCCGTTTGATGCTCCCCATTTCTGATACTCCATTTTTGGCTTAGGAATATAAAGGGTCTCCCCTTGAACATACTTTTGAATTTCTATGATTAGCTTTTCAGGTAAAACTTTATTTGCATTAATATATTTCAATTTTGCTCGCTCCTTATTTTGAATTAGAAAAATAAGGTGCAAAGCCAAAATATTAGAAAAGCTTATTTAGCGATAAGGTTAAATGTTTCGCCCCATGCAAAGTATCGCCTTTCCAATAATAGGCTTTGCATGAGTGTAAGAAGTACCAGACAATCTAAAGTGATTCTCCATCCGTTTAGCACCCCCTTTGATTTGAATTATAGAGGAATTATCCCCTAGAAGTCTACGCGCCTGCAGTGAAAATCTACTTGGCGGTTAAATTCAACATAGAGCTTTACCACTGCCTATCTAAAGAATAATGACATAATCCAAAATAAAATTCCCGCCCATAATAATACTATAATTGTCCCTGCAACCCAATTTTTCTTTTTTCTTTTCTCCGAACTCTCTGCAATTTCACGACACTCTTGCAAGACCTCTTTAGGTATCAATTTTATGACAAGAGTGATTCCTAACGGGATAAGAATAATATCGTCCAAATACCCCAGAACAGGAATAAAATCAGGGATTAAATCAATAGGACTAAATGCGTAAGCTACAATAATAATTGACAGTAATTTTACATAAAAAGGTGTGTTGGGATGTTTGTATGCCTCCACCAAAACAAAAATATCTTGTTTTATTTTTTTGGCTCTAGACTTCAACTTAGCCGCAGCTTCCCCCATAGTCCCCCTCCATTAAAGCTATTTTCATCAAAAAATATGACAGCTTCACTAAGTATTTAAATAACTAAAAATAACTGACACTTATTCAATGTTTATGCGAGCTTCAGCAGCCATTATGATATCTTATATTCCCATGGTTGGAGCAACACCATTTCTAGAAATTTACCACTAATAAAAAAGGCACTGAACAAACAAAAGTTGTTCAGCGCCTATGCTTTGATTATGCTTTGCTGCTATCTAGAACTATTACATGACGTGAAGGCAGATCAGCGACTTCAACCGTGCTAATTGGTTCGATGCTATGACGTGATGGCAAATCAGCCACATCTTGAGTTTTTGCTGCACCATTAGCTAGTCCAATAATTCCAAGCGATAAAATACTAATACCTAAAAGCTTTTTCAATGTTTCCTACCTCCAAATAATTAAATATGTACACATTCAGCTAAAAGTTTATTATATTCTTTTTTTACTAGCTGAACGTATTCATCATTTCCTTGAATTTTAAACAAATTAATTGCTTTTTCCATGTATTCGTTTCCTTTATCTAACTGGCCCATTCTAATATAATTTTCTCCAGCCTGATAATGAAGATCAGCAAACTGATAATTAGACTCTGCTGCTATACAATTATTTATCCCTTCCTCACAATACTGAAGAGATTCTTGGTATTTTCCTACTTTTGTTAGTAACTGTGAGTACCCATAAAGAATTTTTATTTTGAGCGTTGGAGCCTTTATGTATGGCAGCTCTTTTATATGATTAAGGGCTTCCAGAAATAACGATAGGGCCGCATCAAAGTTTTGAGCATCTTTTTCGATTAAAGCCATGCTGGTTAATATATCTACTTCTATTTCGGTTAGATTACTATACTTAGGGTTAGTTAGTTTAATGGCTTTTTTTAATAATTCAATTGCCAGCTCCCGACGACCTTCTAAATAGTAAACACAAATACCTTCATGCCATATTAAATATTGCTGTTGTGATATACTGCCGAAAAGGGGATTATTTTTTTCTCTTTGAACTACTTCATAGATTGCTTGATAATTACGCTCTCTTTTATAATTATCTATTAGCTTTGCAATGGTTATTACATAATTAAAATGACTGCTAGATGTAATATCAAAGAAATAATTAATCTGCACATTTAACTTTCCAGCTATCTTCACCAGTTGTTCCATCGTTGGATATTTATGGTTTCTCTCGAAGAGCTCTATGTCCTCTGGAGTACAAATCCCCTCTGCTAATTCGTTGATTTCTATTTTTTTATACGTCCTTAAAGAGTTTAGAACTTCACCAAAATTTATACTTTCTATGCTCATTTGGAAGGCTCCTTTTCATCCTCTTTTGTTATTATAGTTCATAATTCCTGTTTATTAAACAAAATTATTAAAATATTGTATTTATATTCACATTATATTATTATCCTTCAGTCTATATGAACAGCACTTCTTTTTATTTCTAATCACAAAAGATGTTTACGGAATTAAGGCAATCCTTGTTTTAGTATATTACATTCCATCTTGTATACAATAATTCCTGTTAATAAAGTAAATATCCTTAAATGAATATTTATAAACTCTATAAAAAGGCAAAATTATCTGGTTTATTATCAGGTATTGATTGCTTTCAAAATTTTCTTTTGGAGGGATAGAAATGGTTAAAGAAATCGTAGAACTGGATGTTTCCAATCTCTGGACCCCCTATCTCAACAACACGCTGGCACGCTGCGTTAATTCCTATGCATTAAAGACGATAACTGATTCTGACATCTATTCCATTTTTGAGGAAGCACAGATGCTGTCCGATCATCTCCTTAAAATGATACTTGAGATTTTTCAAAAGAAACAGTTTCCAATTCCTCATGGGTTTACGGAGGAAGATGTCCATCTTGATGCTCCACGCTTATTTTCTGATGAATTCTGGCTGTTTTATCTTCATGGAATGAGTATTCATGGATTAACGGCCTATTCACTCGGAATGACTACATCTCACAGGCCGGATGTACGAGGGTTTTATGCAGAGGCATACAACGGGGCTTCCAAAATGTATGATACGACCTTAGACATGTTAAAATCCAAGGGACTGTTGGATCGAGCTCCTGCCATCTCCTTGCCCGAAGAAGTGGAATTTGCTAAAAAACAAAGTTTTCTTGCCGGCTGGTTCGGGGACCATCGACCCTTGAACGTTATTGAAATTAGCAGTCTTTATTTCAATTTACAGAAGAGTGCGCTTGCCAAAGGATTAATCTTAGGTTTTAGCCAAACGGCTGAATCCAAAGAAGTTCGAACACTTTTCAACCGGGTAGTAGAACAGGCGGCTGAGCATCTTTCTATTTTCCGTTCAATCCTGCATGATGACTTTGTCAGCTCATCGATTTCCTGGGATACTCATATTACCAATTCCGAGATCGCACCTTTTTCTGATAAACTGATGACATTCCACTGTGCCTTCCTGATTCAGTCCGCCATGGCCTATTACGGAACAGCTTTGGCAGGTTCCATGCGGCGCGATCTGGGACTCAAATATGCTTCTGCCATTAAAAATAATGTCAAACTTGCAGAAGACTGTGCGGAAATGATGATTGCTAATGAATGGTTTGAGAAGCCACCGCATTCCGTTGATCGTAAGGAATTATCTAATTGATATCGCTTCACTAAAAAACCATCTTATAAGGTGGTTTTTTAGTGTTCTTTAATATAGAAAAAAGCACTTCCCTTATTTCAGAAAAGCACCTATTCCTTAAATATCTATTACCTGTTAACAATACTATTTGTGTTTGATTCGCCAATTACGATACTATAATCACAAATAGCTTGAACATCATTTCGGTCATGTGTAACCATTATGCAAGTGATATTTGCCTTTTTTAAAATAATCCCCAGTTCCTCACGAATCGATTCTTTTAAATCGGCATCTAGGTTACTGAAAGGTTCATCCATTAACAACACATTCGGCTTGGGAGCAAGTGCTCTAGCAAGAGCAACCCTTTGCTGCTGTCCTCCACTTAATTCATGCGGATATCTCTTCTCAAAATTCCCCATTTGAACAAGCTCAAGCATTTCATCTAAACGCAGTTTTCTTTCATTGCGAGGCATATGAGATAACCCGAAAAGAATATTATCTCTCACAGACATATGAGGGAATAGTGCATAGTCTTGGAAAACCATCCCTACCCCTCTTTCCTCTGGATGAATAAATACATTGTCGCTTACAACGATTTTTTCGGCAATTTTAATATTACCTTTTAACGGCATTTCCAATCCAGCGATCAGCCGGAGTATGGTACTTTTTCCACTTCCGCTTTGTCCTAGAATACCCACGACTTCTCCCTTTTCCATTGAAAATGAGAAATCTTCAATAACAGGTGCCTCTTTAAAAGAATATGAAAAGGTAAGACCTTCAATTTCAACAATACTCATTATTTCACCCTCTTGCCTATCAACTGAATAATAATTACAGATAAAATACTGATTGCAATAATTAACAATGATGAAATGGATGCTTCATAGATTTGTTCATCATTTGCATATTGATAAGTCTTTGTAGCCAATGTATCAAAGTTAAAAGGTCTTAGTAATAGGGCTAATGGCAATTCCTTGCAAATCTCAACAAACGTTAAAACAAAACCACTAATGATTGAACCTTTAATTAAAGGCAGATCCACTTTAAAAAACGTTTTAGTCACGTTTTTCCCGAGCATCCTAGACGCTTCCATATACCTAATTCCAATTTTTTCAAAGCCCACTTCAACCGCGTTATATCCCGTAGCCATAAAACGGATAAAGTATCCAACAATTAACATGACTATAGATAAACTTAAAATCAGTGGTGCTTCACCTAATCCAAAAGCAGAATATAGTGGTGCAAGCCATTGATCAAGATAGATAAACATGGCAAGTACACCTATAGCAATAATCGGTCCTGGAATGGAATAACCTGATGTTACACATTTCGATAGAATAACGGATAAGTAAGAATGAGATCGGCTAACATTTGCGACAACAACAGAAAGAATAAGGATAATCCCTGTAGAAATTACAGCAATATAGACAGTTTGATAAATCAAGGTAAAGAATGTAACATCCCAAACTTTATCAAAAGTCATAAATGCCCATGTAATCAATTGAATGAATGGGATTAGAAACCCGATTAGAAATACGACTCCGCAATATATAAAAGCTGCTATTCCAGCTAGCCCTTTAAGCTTTACAGCTACTAAAGGTCTAGATTTATTACTTAAATGATAACGTCGTCCTTGTCTAAGTAATCTCTCTAAAATAAATATACCAATAATGATGATCATTAACCAGGCTGCAAGTCTCATAGCTGAGTCGACGTCGTACATTCCAAACCAAGTTTGAAAAATGGCTGTTGAAATCGTATGAATACCCAAATAACTGGTAACGCCATAATCCCCCAGCACTTCATAGAAGACCAAAACAGTACCTCCAACAATTGCCGGTCTTGAAAGAGGCAGTACTACTTTTAAAAATACGGTTACTGGTTTCCTGCCTAATAGCCTGGCACTCTCTATATAGGATGTACTTTGACTTTCAAGAAATGCCCTTGTTATCAAGTACACATATGGAAATAAAAATAATGTAAAAATAAAGACGGCGCCACCAATCCCCGAAACAGATAACCATTCCGGGTTGATTTGATAATTGAAATGATTTCTTAAAGTTGATTGAACGACCCCCGTATAACCCAGCATAGTTCGATACGTATAGGCTGCTATAAACGTCGGAATCGATAATGGCAATAGTAATGCCCACCGAAAAAAATTCTTCAATGGGAAATCATAGGCTGCAACAAGCCATGCTAATGTCACACCTAAAACAGCCGTGAAAATAGCCGTGAATGCCACCAGTATGAAGGTGTTAGTTACATAATTTTTAAGCAGGTACTGACGAATTTGCATCCAATTTTCATTTGGTTCAAGAAATAAAGAGGAGAATATAAAAAGGATAGGCAGTAGTATCACTACTGCCCCAATCAAACTTATCAGCCACCAACCGTTAAACTCTTTTTTTATTTTCCGTTTTATTAGTTCTGTTCTCATATCATTACTTCCAGCCTGTTTTATTAAAGATTTCAATCGCTTTCTTATTATGTTCTCCTAAAGTATCAAAATTTAGGTCCTGCATTTTGAAATCTCCCCAGCTCTCTAGTAATTCAGGTTTCGCTGCATTCTGGTTAACTGGAAACTCATAGTTTGTTGATGAAAGATATTCCTGGGCTTCTACGTTAGTCATGTACTCAATAAGTTTAATAGCATTTTCTTTATTTTTACTATGCTTGGTTAAACCAATCCCACTGATATTAACATGCGTACCATTTGTTTCTTGGTTAGGGAAAAAGACCCCAATACTATCTGCTACTTTTCTTTCCTCCGCATCTTCAGAGTTGGCCAGTAAACCAACATAATAGGTGTTCATGATTGCCACATCCCCAGTACCTGCAGCAATGGCTTTGGCTTGGTCACGGTCACCGCCATCCGGCTGGCGCGCAAAATTATTTACAATTCCCTGTGCCCATTCTTCCGCTTGCTCTTCACCGTTTAATTCTATAAAAGATGCCAGCAATGATTGGTTATATAAACTAGTGGAAGAACGAACTAATAATTTACCTTTCCATTTGTCACTAGTTAAATCCTCATACGTTGATAATTCCTCAGGTGAAACTCTATCCTTTGAATAAGCGATAATACGTGCTCTTGTTGCCAATCCTATCCAGTTATTATCAACATCGCGAAGGTTTTCTGGTACGTTTTGGTCAATGACATCTGATGTGACCGGTTGTAAGATATTATTTTGTTTAGCATATGCAAGTACTCCACCATCAACCGTTACAAATAAATCAGCCGCAGTGCTTTGGCCTTCACGTTTAATTCTTTCAATAAGCTCTTCTGCTTTCCCTTTAACCACATTGACTTTGATGCCAGTTTCTTCAGTAAACTTCTTATAAATTTCATCATCAGCTTCATAATGTCTTGCCGTATATATATTTACCTCTTGGTTTTCCGTTGTTTTTGATTTTGCTGCTTCCCCTTCTTCATTGTCGCTTGCAGCCCCACAGCCAGCTAAACCAACTACTAGCGCCGCACTAACCAGCAACGGCTTAAGTAACTTTGATAGACTCATATTATGTACGCTCCTTTTTAGAATGATTATAATTTAATGAAATTGATAATCATTATCAACTGATTTGTTTTTATTCTACAAACTAGGCAATCCAATGTCAACAGTATATTTTAAAAGAATCAATTTTTTTCATTCTAGAGGTGAAACGCTTTATTATTCGTATCATAAAAAAATCCACTAAATGAAATGCATCACATTAAAGATGCCATTCCATTTAGTGGAGGAGGTCAAAAACTTATTTCTAGTGAATTCAAAAGATGGTCGTTTTACTTTTCAGAAATGTTTCCTTCTACGTCACGCTCAATTTTCATCTCAGTCGCTGAAATATATCCTTGAGCTGGAACTAGGTTCTTTTGCACATCATCGCTAAGCATATACTCAATAAATGCTTTTGCTAATTCTGTAGCTTCCCCTTTGGTATACATATGCTGATATGCCCAGATCGGGTAGTCACCACTTTGTACATTCTCATCAGTTGGTTCTACACCATCAATGCTTAATGCTTGAATAGTATCATCAAGATAAGAGAATGCGTTATAACCGATTGCTCCTGGAGTTTCACCAACAAGCTGAAGTACGCGGCTTGAAGAATCCTCTGTAATGCCTTCTGCAGGTGTTGCTCCCTCTAAAGCGTATTTTACAAATGTTGCACGAGTTCCAGAAGAATCTGGACGGTTAACTAAAGTGATCTTTTCATCCGCTCCGCCAAGCTCTTTCCAGTTTGTAATTTCTCCAGTGAATACCTTGATTAAATCTTCTTTAGTAATATCTGTAATACCAACTTCAGGATTTACGATGGCTGCCATTCCAACAACCGCCACTTTATGATCGACAAGCTCGTCTGCTGGAATACCTTCCTTCTCTTCAGCAAATACATCTGAGTTTCCGATATCTACTTGGCCTTCTGACACCTGGCTAAGACCAGTACCGCTTCCTCCGCCTTGAACCTGAACTTCTGCTTCACCATTATTATTCATAAATTCTTCTGCAGCTGCAGCGGCAAGTGGCTGCAGGGCACTAGAACCAGACAATACAATTGAACCACTTACAGTTTCTTCGGACTTTGCATTTTCTCCATCTCCATTGGCATTTCCGCTATTATTACTTTCTTTGTTCCCGCTAGATGCCGAGCCACATGCTGCCAAACCCATCACAAACATAGAAATGATTGCAAATGACAAAATCTTTTTACTTAGTTTCACGAATATTTCCCCCTATTAATAGTTTGTATCTCACTCTTCATATATTAATAGAGAATTATTAATGACGTTTTAATGGTATGTAAAGAGCGCGTGAATAAATGTAAATATTGTGTAAATCATACGTATTCTTTTTAAATTCGGTTAACTCTTTTTTTATATGGTACATTCGTATTAGGAATATTAATATATATTTGCTTTTGGCACTTCAAACTTATAGCCGATCCCGTAGATGGTTGTTATAAATTCTTGTGTTTTAGTAAAAGTTTTTATTTTTTCCCGAAGATGACTTACATGGACATCAATTACTCTTGATAATCGGTCAAAGTCAGAGTTCCAGACACCATTTAAGAGTTGCTCCCTGGTCACAACTCTTCCTTTGTTTTCCATGAAATAAAGCAAAAGCTTAAATTCTTTGAGCGTCAAAGGAATTTTTTCACCCATGTAATATACCTCGTACATATCAGGATAAAGCTCGAAACCTGCTATAATCAATCTATTATCTACTCTATTATTATCATTTTTGTTATTCTCTGCATCATGCACGACCCGCCTTAAGATTGCTTTTATACGAGAAATAACTTCCCGAGGACTAAAAGGCTTCGTCATATATCCATCCGCACCAAGCTCTAATCCAACTACTTTATCAATTTCGTCATCTTTAGCAGTTAACATTAATATCGGAACTTGGTTACCTTTTTCGCGGCACACTCTGCATACTTCTAAACCATTAATCCCAGGAAGCATGATATCTAAAATTACTAAGCTGGGACTTTCTTTTTCAATCAGTTCCATGGCTTCATTCCCATTTGTTCCAACTAAAACATTAAAACCCTCTCTCGATAAATTATATTTTAGAAGGGAAACGATCGATGGTTCATCATCAACAACTAATATTTTTTTCCCCATTTCTGTCCTCCTCTCATCTAGACCGAGGTGCAAAAAGAAAAGCACCCTAACAGCAGGGGTGCCCTTTTAAGATTAAGTATTTAAATTAGATTGCTTCCCCTTTACCATATAGATTATATTCTCTGCCATGTTTGTAGCATGGTCACCTACTCTTTCAATATATCTGCATATAAAGGCTAGCTGGGTAATTTGAGCAATATTTTCAGGGTTTCTGGCCATTAAAGCTAATAATTCTTTAATTAACTTACCGTACATTTCGTCTATTTGATCATCAACTTCTGCAAGCTTAAGTGCTAGTTCTACGTCTTCTTTGTTATACGCTTCAAATGCCTGATGAAGCATTAGCTGTGCAATCTCTGCCATTTTTGGAATATCAATAATCGGTTTAATTAATTTCTCTTTCCCAATGTGAAGGGTTGATTTCGCAATATTAACCGCAAGGTCTCCAATTCTTTCTACATCAGTAGAAATTTTGAGTGCAACAATAATTTTTCTTAAGTCTGTTGCAACTGGCTGTTGCTGTGCAATCATGGAAATTACTTTGTTGTTGATATACTCATCAATCTGATTAATTTCTTGATCGTTCTTGATTACTTCTTCGGCAAGTTTTAGGTCTTGGGTTTTTAGCGCCTCCAAGGAACTCGCAATGGCCTTTTCTGCTAACTCGACCATATTTAACAAGCTGTTTTTTAGACCCTCTATTTCCTTTTCGAAACTTTTTCTCACATTCACTTTTTAATTACTCCCTTCTTAGCCAAATCGTCCTGTAATATAGTCTTCGGTACGTTTATCTGAAGGATTTGAAAATATCACTTTGGTTTCATCTAATTCAATTAGCTCACCCATTAAGAAGAAAGCAGTCTTATCAGAAACCCTTGCTGCTTGCTGCATATTGTGTGTAACAATAGCAATCGTGTATTTTTCTTTTAGTTCTAAGATCAATTCTTCTACCTTTAATGTTGAAATCGGGTCCAATGCAGATGTTGGTTCATCCATGAGAATAACATCTGGCTGTGTCGCTAATGCTCGAGCAATACAGAGCCTTTGTTGCTGTCCACCTGACAATCCCAGGGCAGGAGCATCTAAGCGGTCTTTTACTTCATCCCATAGGGCAACATCTTTTAATGATCTTTCCACAATTTCATCTAATACATTCTTTTTTCGTGTCCCATGTATTTTGGGTCCATAGACCACATTTTCATAAATTGTTTTTGGAAAGGGAACCGCTTTTTGAAAAACCATCCCGACGTTTTTGCGAAGTTCAACTAAGTCTACTTTTGAATCTAAAATATTTTTCCCGTTGTAATTGATTTGACCTAGCATTTTTACATTTGGCACAGATTGATTCATTAAATTTAAAGTTTTTATAAAGGTCGATTTTCCACAGCCCGATGGTCCAATGATTGCCGTTACTTCATTTTCATATATTGGAAAATCAATACCCTTTAATGCATGATTAGAACCATACCATAAATTTAAATCATTAATATCAAAAATAGCTTTAGTCATTGTAGCATTCATTTACGGTCCCCCATATCAGCCAAATCTTCCAGAAATATATTCTTCCGTTTTTTTCTCTGATGGATTTGTAAAGATTTTATTCGTTTGATCAAACTCAATTAGCTCACCGTTTAAGAAAAAGGCCGTTTTATCTGAAATCCTTGAAGCTTGCTGCATGTTATGTGTGACAATAATAATTGTATATTCCGATTTCAATTCCATAATCAATTCTTCGATTTTCGCATTAGAAATTGGATCAAGAGCAGATGCCGGTTCATCAAGTAAAAGGATTTCAGGCTTCATTGCTAAAGTTCTTGCGATACAAAGCCTTTGCTGCTGTCCGCCAGATAGTGACAATGCCGACTCATGCAGGCGATCTTTTACTTCATCCCATAAAGCTGCCTTTCTTAAACTTTCCTCTACAAGCTCATCTAATTCTTTCTTCTGTTTTTTTCCATAGAATTTCAGTGCATGGGTTAAGTTATTATATATGGATTTAGGAAAAGGATTTGGTTTTTGAAACACCATGCCAATTTCCTTCCGAAGGGCAACCACATTAATATTATGATCAATTAGATTGACATCTTCGTACTGAATCGTCCCTTCCACTTTTGCACCTGGAATTAAATCATTCATACGATTAATGCTTCTTAAAAACGTTGACTTACCGCACCCAGATGGGCCTATTAAAGCTGTAACAGATTGTTTTTCTATATCAAAGGAGACATGCTTCACTGCATGGTTTTCACCATAATAAATATTTAAGTCTCTAACTTTTAAGGCGATCTCTTTTTTTGTTTGTTCATTGCGCTGTTCACGTATCATGGTCGTTTGCATTTTCATCTACCCTTTCATTCCTTATTTGGTTGCAGTTAATCGCTTATGAATTACTCCACCAAGCCATCTCGCAAATAAATTAAATAAAAGGACAGAAATAATGAGCACAGCAGATGCTCCGTCAGCTACCTCTCTTGCATCAGGTATTAACCCCTCAGAGTTAACTGCCCAAATATGAACCGCAAGTGTTTCGGCAGGTCTAAATATATTGAGCGGTGAATCCGGAGAAAATGGATTCCAATTAGAAAAATTCAAACGCGGAGTTGTTAAACCCGCCGTGAATAATAAAGCAGCCGCTTCTCCAAAGACTCTTCCTGATGCCAAAATGGCACCCGTTAAAATGGTTGGAAATGCACTTGGAATCAAAATGGTTTTAATGGTATACCAATGTGTAAGTCCTAAAGCCAGTCCTGCTTCTTTTTGCTCTCTAGGAACCGAACGTATAGCATCCTCACAAACACGAACCATTACAGGTAAATTGAAAATGGTTAACGTCAGTGCTCCAGATAAAATGGAATATCCCCATCCAGTTATATTTACAAATACCAATAAACCAAACAGCCCTAATACAATGGATGGAAGGGATGCCAACACTTCAATACTGGTGCGGATGATATTTGTAAGTTTCCCTGGCTTGGCATACTCAGCCATATAAATACCGCCCCCAAGACCAAGAGGAACAGTAAAAATCATCGTAATTAATAGAATATAGAAGGAATTAAATAATTGTGGCCCAATTCCGCCGCCAGCCCTAAAAGAACTAGATGGAGAGGTTAAAAAATCTAAATTAATTTTTGCTAATCCATGAAAAAGGATGTATCCCAATAAACCTGCAAGAACTAAAGTAATAATTGCAGCGATAATTGAAAATACTGCCGTAGCAATTCTATCTGCGACTCTACTATTCATTTAGTACTTCCTCCTTGCAGATAAATAACGGATGATAACAATAAAGATAAAGGACATGATAAGTAAAATTAGTGCTAATGACCATAAAACATTGTTTTCAACACTGCCAAAAGTTGTGTGTCCCATATTCAATGTAATAATTGTCGTTAATGTTGCAGCCGGTTCTGTAAGGGAAGAAGGAATCGATCTTGCATTCCCAATAACCATTTGAACCGCTAAAGCTTCACCGAATGCTCTTGCCATTCCTAGGACAACTGCAGTTAAAAGTCCCGGCAATGCAGCTGGGATGAGAACTCTTGATATAGTTTGCCATCTAGTAGCACCAATAGCAGAGGATGCATCCCTTAAATTTTGGGGTAAAGATTGCAGAGCATCTGTCGCAATACTGGCAACAGTTGGCAGGATCATGATTGACAGCACAATCATACCTGCAAGCAAACCAAAACCTAAACCACCAACAGTATCTCTTAGAAAAGGTACTAATACAGATAATCCTATAAATCCAT
This sequence comes from Cytobacillus sp. MT66, assembly GCF_058792595.1. Taxonomy (NCBI): domain Bacteria; kingdom Bacillati; phylum Bacillota; class Bacilli; order Caryophanales; family Bacillaceae; genus Cytobacillus; species Cytobacillus sp. MT66. The sequence goes on along the minus strand of NZ_JBXAFB010000004.1, from coordinate 12,073 downwards.
AAACTACTGAAGGAATTCCCACTAACAGCTCGATAATTGGAAGTAATATTTTTTTTCCCCAGGAAGGGGCAATTTCTGTCATAAAAATAGCTGCACCAATACCAAGAGGCGCTGCGATAAGGGCCGCTAAAATGGTTACGGCAAATGAACCAAATATAAAGGCTAATGCACCATAAGTAGGACCGCCTTGTGCTTCAGCACGTGTAGGCTGCCAATCTGAACTTGTTAGAAATTCCAGAGGACTTAACCCATTAATGAAAAATGCCTGCAGACCTTTCTGCCCTAGAAAAATGGTTATAGCCCCTGTCGCTAGAATAATTAATACTGCACTTAAAATGACAAGTCCCTTTCCCTTTAGTTCGGGATTGAACTTTTGTTTCTTTGTTAATCTATCTTTAACTGACTGCTGCGAATTCATTGTGTACCCCCTTGAAACAGAGCATAGCAGGGTCTATAAGATGCTTCTTATACCCCCTGCTTTTTTTACTTTCGTCGATAAACTCTTAGATCATTTCTTCGTTACATTACCTTCTGCATCTCTTTCAATCTGCATCTTTGTTGCTGGAATATAGCCTTGTGAAGGAACAAGGTCGGTTTGAATCTCATCACTTAATATAAAATCTAAAAATTCCTTTGCTAATCCTTCTGGCTCACCTTTTGTATACATGTGCTCGTATGCCCAGATAGGGTAACTTCCATTTTGTACATTCTCATCAGTTGGTTCTGTACCATCAAGTTTTAATGTTGTAACTGAATCATCAATATATGAAAATGCCAGATAGCCGATAGCACCAGGTGTTTCATTCACAAGCTTTAATACACGGCTAGAAGAGTCTTCTGTAATACCTTCAACTGGAATTGCCCCGTTTAGTCCATATTTAACAAAAGTTGCTCTAGTTCCAGAGGAATCCGGACGATTAACCAATGTGATCTCTTGATCTGCACCGCCAAGGTCTTTCCAATTTGTAATTTCTCCAGTAAATACTTTAATCAATTCATCTTGTGTGATACTATCAATACCCACTTCAGGATTAACCACTGCCGCCATACCGACAACAGCAACCTTATGATCAACTAATTCTTCTGCAGGAATTCCTTCTTTTTCTTCAGCAAAAACATCGGAGTTGCCAATATCTACTTGACCTTGTGAAACTTGGCTTAAGCCTGTCCCGCTGCCGCCGCCTTGTACTTGAACTTGGGCTGCTGTATTTGCGTTCATAAATTCTTCAGCAGCTGCTGCAGCTAACGGCTGAAGCGCACTTGAACCAGAGAGTACGATTGATCCTTCGGTACCGCTGTTTTCAGATTGGTTATTTGAACTGTTGCTAGTATTGCCATCTTGATTTCCACAAGCAGCCATTACAAAAATGAACATTGCAACAAGAGTAAACGTTAATATTTTTTTAGTAGATTTCAATTATTAGTCCTCCTAGTCAGTTATTAGTGTTAATTTACCTTTTGTACTATTTGAATATACACAGAGTTTGTAAATTACGTATAAAGCTAATGTTAAGATTTTGTAAAGATGACTGCTGCTCAACTTTTTTGTTCTTGAATATGACAGCAGATGAAAATTTAACATGATTATTAAAAATGAGAATACGATAGATATGAATGCAGATGAAAGGCATATTGGAGTGGGGGGGTTGTATGATCCAAATATCAGGGGTCCCGTTTAAACAGAATGAAAATTGGCAGCTTGGAAGTACTGAGAAAACAATTATTCAACAGATGCAGCATGCTCCAATTTCTTATTCTTATTATTCCGAGTATGAATTATTATTTGAACTTAATGTGCGAAAGAACATTATCCAAAGTGCGAAAGAAATGAACAATAGTCAAGCCGAGTTTACAACCTTTGTATATGCTCGCTGCAATCCCAGGTACTGGCAATTAACAAAAGCAGGCGGGTTCCTTTTAAGACCCGATGTGCGGCCGGCAGATGCGATTCTAGATATTTTCCGCAACGGTTCTCTCTATGCATTTGAATGTGCAACAGCTATCCCAATCATTTATTACCATGCGATATTAACTAGTATTGGCAGCCATTTATTTAATTCACTGTTTCGAAATCTATATCTTTACAGCTGGCATACAGATACAGATCTCGGTATCATTACCTTTTACTCCAATCATTTTTTACCTGGAGATGTCTTGTACGTTAATAATCCTGACTTTAGTCGAAAAACCCCATGGTTCAGAGGTGTAAATGCTGTTCTCCTTGAAGATGGAAGATTGTTTGGACATGGATTTGATATAAGGACATCAGAGGAAGTCATTCAAATTCTTAATGAAAAAAGAAAACCGGACAGTCATCAATCAGCTTATCTAACAAAATTGGTAACAAGGCCTTCTTTTAAGTATTTATTCAGGGTGGCAAGCTGGAATAGAAATGACAGAGCATACAAAATGCAGCGTCCGATTGTGCACCATAACAAAGATTCCATTTCATATGCTCACTATCTTTATTATTCAATTTGATATCTGGTCATTTCACAATCCCTGACATTTACCCATTTTTTTATAGACGGGCTCCAAATTCCCCTCCGAGAGTATTATATAGAGAAATCCTTATTCGAGGGGAAGTGTGAAAAATGTATTCTAACCTTAATGCACCACCGAATCTGGGTCCAAACATGGCTCCAAACATGGCACCAAACATGGCACCAAATGTGGCCCCAATGCCTGCCTATACAGCTCCTGCTTATGATTATGGTTGTGTATCTCCCGCTTATAGCTATGGCTGTCCTAATTATCGGAACGATTTTATCCTAATTATTGTATTGTTTATTTTACTTATCATTGTAGGTGCAAGTTTTTGCGGCGGCTATAGCAAATGCTAACATCAATGATCTTACCTTTAGGATCCACTAATGGGATTTAAAATAATAAACAAGCTAAGGGCTTGAGGACTCTCCTCAAGCCTTAATTTTTTAAAACCTGTCTCTTTATCTATCCTTAAAGATCTTTTAAGTTACTCTGAATTATAAATTTATTATTCTTTTTTCCTGTATTCTTCCGAAAATCGCCAGGAAGGCATGATAGGAGAACGCTATGATAATTGTAAACTCAAGGCTAATCAGCCCAATGGCAATATCAATTGGATAGCCATAGAAACCGATTTGTGTAATTCTCACATTTAATAGTAAATATCCGATTGGGACAGAAATAATCAAAAGAAGAAAACTTATAACCATTCTTAACAGCCAGTTCTTAACAGATAAATCTTTCCTTATTACCCTCTTATAAACTGACAAAGCAATCAGAAAAAAAAGTATTAAACTTATTAATGTTACAATCAACATAATCATTCCTGCGGTTTTAAAAAGGGGAGGTGGATAATCTGCTTTTATTGGTTCTTCTCCCATTAAAATCTGCAGCATGCCTTTTGCAATTTCCTGCTTAGGCTCTGAATTGGATTCCCCAATTATTAAAACTACGCCTAACTTTTCTTCAGGCAGCACCATTATTGCAGCAGAGGACCCGATTCCGTCACCGCCTTTATAAACGACCTGCTGGCCCCAAAGCTTACTAGCCTCGAATCCACCATTTGTATACTTCCATGGCTGGTGTTCAGTTGGAACTATTCCCGTAAAAGAGTCCATTAAAGAATCCTGACTTAGAATTGGGGATGATCCATTACCTAGAATCGAAGAAACATACCTGGCCAAATCAGTACTATTTGTATAAATTCCTCCCTCAGGGTCCTGACTTTTTCCGAACGATTGGTAATTCAACAATTTCGTATTCCGATACCCCCAGAACCAGCTATACTCTTTGGCCGTGTTTGTTGAATCTAGTGTTTTCAACTCTAAACCAAAAGCAGTATGGCTCATCCCAATTGGCTGAAACACATTTGTTTTCATATAATCATAATAACTCTCACCGCTTACCTTTTCGATAATCAATCCAAGCGTGTTAAAACAGGAATTGCAGTATTGACCTTTTTCACCAGGATTGTATTTCATTTCAACTGTATTTAATGCTCTGATAGAGTCTTCCAGTGAATTTCTATTTTTCTTTTCATCTGTAAAAATAACTCCATCTGCATCTAGACGATTTACCCCTGCTGAGTGTGTTAACAAATGCTGAATGGTTACTTCTTTTGACTTTTCCTTATCCTTATAGGTGAACCAGGGTAAATATTTTTGAACGGGATCATGAATACTTAATTTCCCTTGCTCCTGTAATTGCAGAATCGCTGCTGCCGTTAATACCTTTGTTACAGATGCCACTGCGTATATGGTTTCAGATGTTGCATGCTGTTCTAATTTTAAATCACTAAATCCGATCCCATTAGAATCAATCACTTGATCGTTCAATACTACGGCATATGAGCCTCCAACTATACCAGCTGTTTCAAATTGCTCACTTACATATGAATGCACTTTATTTAGATTTTCCTTTGAGACATCCATAGACTTGGCAGATACATTGCTGAAAAAGGAGATACTTAAAAAGGATAAAATAAATAGTGACAAACCTATTTTTCTGCTCATAAAACTTCCCCCCAATCCATTTAAACTATAAATTGTGGATAAACCACTGTCTTTTGCCAAAGATAATAGATGCGATTCCATTCATGAGCTTGGAATAGTTCCATTCAGAATCAAAATTACTGAAAATGATGATGGATAAATCTTTTTCCGGATAATGACTTACCCCTACCCTTAAACCTGGCAGGGAACCACCATGAACATATTCTTTTTCGTTAAAGGAAATAAGGCCATTTGCACTATACCAGCCATAGCCATACCCTATTCCAATCGGATTCACCTTAATGGAGGAAGAAACCATTTTTTCTTTTTGCTCAGGGGATAGGAGTTTATTACTCTCAATAGCAGACAGGTATTTTGCTATATCTGATTTCGTTGACAAAACATTACCTGAAGCAATCAGTAGTGATGGATGAATTTGTTCTGCTAATTTTCCATCCTCATACCCCTTCACCTTTACTTTTTCCATCGTTTCTTCGTTCATGACGAATGTTTGATCTAACCCCGCTTTGTCAAAAATGTTTTTTTCGATATAGGAAGCGTAATTCTCACCAGATACCTTTTCAATGATTTTACCTAGTAAATAATAATCCGAATTTATATAGGCAAATTTCTCTCCAGGTTCGGCTGTAAGCGACTTTGCTGCAAAGCTTCTTACGATTTCCTCATCTGTATGGAACTTCGTATAATTTTTTCTTATCTCTGGTGTTTCAAAAAAATCCATATATCCTGAACTGTGATTTAATAATTGATGAATGGTAATCTTTTTGCTATTCGGGAGATCTGGAAAATACTTTGCTAAGGGGTCTTTAACTGAAAGCTTGCCTTGTTCCTCCAATTGCAAAATAGCAAGAGCTGTTATTGACTTTGTAATGGAACCTATAGGAAACAAGGTATCATTGGAAAAAAGAATGTTATTTTCCTTATCAGCTTTTCCATAGGATTGATCTAAAACGATCTTTCCTTCTTGCATGACAAGAATAGTTCCACTGAAATCTTCATCCTTTACATAGTTCTCAACAAATTTTTCTGCTTTCTCCTGTTTGCTCCCCTTTAAATCAGAGTGGGTTGTGCTCGCTGCAAAAGCAGCAGCACCCCCCAACACCATTAAACATGCAAAAACAATCACCGTAATTTTAAGGACTTTTTTCATTATTCCTTCCTCCTTATTCTTCTTACCCTTACAATAAAGTTTTAAAGTCATAACCGAATAGTGAATGATGGCTATTTTTTAGGATAAAAAGTTATATTGGTTTTTTGACTTGATAAATGTTTTGGGCATAAAAAAAATTCCTCTATACCAGAGGAATTTCTTATTTTTCTTTGATTATTTTTTCATTCATTGCTTTCATGATCGCGGCCGACCGGTTTTTGACATTTAACTTTGAGTAAATATTGGAAATATAGTTCTTTACCGTGCCCAGGGACAAAAACATCCTTTCCGAGATAGCTTTATTGGAAAGACCTTGGGACAAATATTTTAATACCTTTAATTCCTGCTGATTTAATTCATATGGATTAGCAGCAGCAGATTGTTCGGGTATTCCTGTTTTATCAATGGAATTAAACAATTGAAAAACCTCTTTTGCAAGCTCTTGCGGAATCAAGGAACCGCCATGATAAACCATCTGAATACCGGCTACTAAAAACTGCGGGTCCACTGCCTTCAAAATATATCCTTCAGCCCCCACATTTAAAGCATTTACTACATAGCTAATATCTTGAAAAGTAGTTAAAATGATTACTTTTATATGAGGCATGCGCTTTTTTATTTCTTCCGTTGCCTTCACCCCATCCATTTCTGGCATTTGGATATCCATTAATACAATTTCGGGGTTTTCCTTTTCACATAATTCAATGGCTTCTTTCCCATTGGAAGCCATGCCAATAATACTGATATCTGAGATACTTTCCAAAACAATCTTCAAACTTTTCCGGATCAGTTCTTGGTCTTCTACGATAATTGTCTTAATCATCCTCCTGGCACTTCCTTTCTTCCCATAATTGACAGCTCACAATTCCTTTGGAATATTGTTCGTACTTGTTTTCTCTTAACATCTATACAGTAATAACAAAAAGTCATGTTCAATAGTGGCTGAAGGTCATAAATTTGGTCACTAGTAATTCTGGCTACAACCAATCTACAGCCTTAATTTTATTTTCCAATAATTATAGATGGATTATAAATTATCTCCCTTTAAACTGCTTTGGTACAGGAACCGTGCATGTTACCGTTGTTCCCATATTTTGTGAAGAATCAACTCTGAATGTTCCCCCGACAGTAAGCATTCTGTCAGACATGGAGCTAAGACCAAAGCCATATTGTATCTCATCAGTTCCGATTCCATTATCTTTTATCGCCAATTGAATGGCGTCATCTAAAAACTTAACAGATATATAGATTTGTGATGCATGACCATGTCTTATGGCATTGGTTAAGGATTCCTGAAGGCACCGGATTAAAGAAGATTTAACTAAATCGCCCAGTATATGCTCCTTCCCCTCAGTATTTATTTTGACCTTAATTCCTGTATGTTTTACAAAATCATCTGCCAGGTCATTGCAGCTTTCAAGAAATGTTTGCTCTTTTTCTGCTATCGGCAGCGTGTGGATGGTATTTCGGAGATCTGAAAGCCCTTTTCTGGCCAAATTTGAAAGTTCCTGAATGTATTTATTTTTTTCCTCTTCATTATGAATATACGGAAGTGCATCCAAACTGGTAATAATCGCAGTAAAGACATGCCCGACTGTGTCATGCATATCTTTTGAAAGCCTCCTTCTTTCCTCTAATATAGTTAATTCTTCAATTCTTTTAGAATATTGTTCTAATGTTCTAGAAAACACTCTTAAGTTAGAATAATTGTTCTCGATCATATTCATCTGATCGATGGCTGTCTGAATTAATTCATCTGCGTTGAGATTTTCCGTTTCTGATTGTTGGCCAGCTATTTGAGGGTCTTCACTTACTTGATGAGCAGTGGAGATGACTTTGCTAATTAAGCTTTTTATGTTGGTTACTGCTATATTTAAGCTTTCTGCTAATCTGCCTAAATCGTCTTTTCTGTTAATTTTAAGATGAATAGTAAAATTACCCTGTCCTAATTCCTTAACTGCGTTTAATATAAGTTTAAGCGGTGATAAGGTTCTTCTTAAGGCAAGTGTCTGAATAGCAATGGACAATATTAGTAAGATGGTAAAGGCAGTTGCCAGCTGCGTTAAAGCCTTTAGCTGATCCTTTCTAATTTCACTGGCACTCATATCCATTACAAACATGGCAATGACCTTTCCGTTCTCGTCCTTAATTGGAATCAAGATACTGCTCCATTCGCCGAGCATATCCCTATAAATACCTGAGTTCCTCGTTTCTCCTGTCCGCGCAATCTCTTTATACAGATTAACGAACGTAGGATGCTGTTCCACAAGGTCACCGGGTCTCATTCCAATATCCAAGTAGTTTTGATGGATAGCTAGTGCCCTTGATTCACCTTTCTCATTTACTCCAATGTCCACAATGACAATCTGAGCAATATTCGGATTTTCCTTCGTTATTTTTCCTAATTCGTTTAAAATTCTTTGATGAACATCGGAATTTAAATCATGATTGGTCCGGATTTCCTTTATATCCTTAAGGTCAAATCGGCTAAATGCCATTTGTGCCACACCGCGGGCCTGCTTATCCAAGTTTTCAAACATCAGTTTTCCCTGAATGTAGTAACTGGCAGCACTTAGGACTGTACCGATTAAGATGATGCTGATACTGGATAAGAGTATGGTACGCTGGATGATGGAAAACTGGAGGTATTCCCTTATTCTTTTCATGGTATATTCCTCTCAAATTTATTTAATACGGAAGAGAAAAACCTTTTAGCCAGCAAATTTAGTAAAAGTTAATTTTATTACCACAATTATCCTATTATTAAAGACCCAGGGTCAATATGATACAAAAAAAAAGCCAAGGGCGGTTCTCCCGGCTTAAGAAGCAGAAAGAACCAATCCCGTGGCATACTTAAAATACAGATTGTGATTTTATTATAAAATTTGAGTCTTAGATTCGGACAGAATGCTGTTCGTTTTAGTCCTTAAAAGATAAGTGCAGAATAAAAGAAGTATAATGAATGAAATAATACTCCCTTCTATCCCAAAGTTCCCGCCACTAATCATTTCCTTTCCGGGTACTAATAAGATATTTATTAAAGAACCCTTTGATTCAAAACCTGAAGTGGCCAATCCGAATAACTCTTGAACAGTATTCCAGGTCCAATGAAATCCAATTGGTATCCATAGTGATCCTGTTTTTTCACGAAGCAATCCCAATATTATCCCTGATAATAATAGATTCAAAGGAGGCACGACTGATTCAAACATAGCTGGATTTGTTCCATGAATAATGAAAAATATCCCTGCTGACCCTAAAATCCCAGCCCAGCTTCCGTAACCCTGTTTTAATAACCCTTGAATAGACCCGCGAAAAAGCGTTTCTTCGCCAAGAGAAACAAAAAATGAACTTGTTATTAAGAAGAACAAAGCGCCGAATGCAATATCGGGATTCACCCCCGCAAAATTAATTCCGCCAAAAATATAAACCAGAATAATACAACAGAACATGAATGCAGCACCTAACAGGGAACCTATAACTAACCTTGAGCAAATTTTTGACCCATTTAGCCCCAAAGGCCATTTTTCATTCCTTGTAAACCATCTATGCAGCAACAAAGGTATTATTGCCATAGAAGACGCACCCACATACTTTAAAACCACTAATGCTCCCTTATGTTCTGCAACTAACATTGATATGTTTTCCAGAACTATTACGGTCCCTACTGTCGCAATTAATACTAAAAGGACCTTCAAAATTGCATACATTCTTTTTCTCATTTTATTCTCCTCCAAATCATTTAAGGATACTGTTTATTCGAAAACAGATTCATCTTAGATAATGAATATTGTAGTCAGTAAAAGTCATAATTCTCAGTGCAAAGCAGTCACAATCTTTAAAGAAAAAGTCATAAGATCGCCAATATAGAAAAAAGGCCTCCCAACAGTTAAGAAAACTGATGAAAGGCCTTCCCTATAGTTAGCTTTTTTGCACTCAAACCACTCTTTCTTTTCTGCTGCCAGCCGGGGCAACAGAAATCCCTGTTGTTTCTTCAAAATCATACAAACCTGTAGGAATATCTGTGAATCGTTCTAATTCATTATAGGCTGGAATCCCATGGTAGGACATATCCAAACCTTCCTCTTCCTCACGTTTACTTACTCGGAAGCCAACAGTCTTTTCACAAACCTTTGCTATAAATGTTCCACAAATAATTCCCCAAACAACGACCGCTCCTGCACCTAATAATTGTATTTTTAGAAGGGACCAATCAAATGTTGTTAATAGACCTTGAGACTTATCAAACAATCCAACAGCTATCGTTCCAAACACACCATTGAAACCGTGAACCGCTACAGCCCCCACTGGGTCATCTACTTTTAAATTGTCAACAAATAAAGTCGCATAAATAACAATTAAACCGCTAGTCACCCCTATGACAATGGCACTCCATTGAGAAACAAAGGCACACCCAGCTGTGATCGCTACCAGCCCAGCTAATACTCCATTAATCGTCATGCTTGGGTCAGCTTTTCCGAACTTTTTCATTGTTAAGAATAGAGCCGCTGTACCGCCGCTTGCCCCAGCAAGCATGGTATTAAGGGCAATCGATGCAAGATCTGTATTTGATGCATCTAACGTACTTCCGGCATTAAAGGCAAACCAGCCAAACCATAAAATAAAAGCACCAGCTGAAGCTAAAGGAATATTACTGGGTGCAAAAACATTGGCACTTCCATCAGAATTAAACCTGCCTTTCCTTGCTCCTAACCGTTTAGCCATTGCAAAAGCAACAAATCCTCCTAACGCATGAATAGCGCCTGAACCCGCAAAATCTTTCATGCCTAATTTTGCTAGCCATCCATCACTGTTCCAAATCCAATGACCTGAAAGCGGATAAATCACCATACAAATAAGGGATACTGTTACAATATAGGCTTTAAAGTTCATACGTTCAGCTACTGCACCTGAAATAATCGAGACACAAGCTACTGCAAACCCCATTTGAAACAGTACAAAGGCTGCACCAGGTAATTCAATAGAAAGAGTAATTTTTTCTGGGCTGCCAAAAAGGCTGGTACCCATGATTCCAAATATATCTTTACCGTACATAATTCCAAAACCAACTACCCAAAAACCTAATGCCCCTATCGTTAAATCAACAAAAATCTTCATCGTTACATTTACAGCGTTTTTCGTTCTTACTAAACCAGATTCTAGTAAACTAAATCCACCTTCCATAAAAAGTACCATGGCTGCAGCTAATACAATCCATATGGTATTTAAATACATCATTTCCATAATCGTTAGTCCTTTCAGTTTACTAAATCATCAATAGTATCGTCTTCTTTTCCTGTCCGAATGTTATATGCTTCTAAGATAGGATAAACGTAAATTTTACCGTCGCCGTCTTCTCCAGTTTGGGCCGAATCAAAAATTTTCTTTATCGTTTGCTCAACCATATAATCGGAAAGGACAATTTCCAATTTTACTTTTGGATGGAGAGTTACTTTATAATTTTTCCCCCGATAGACCCCCTGACTTTCTTTCTGTTTTCCTCTGCCAACCACCTGGGATATGGTAAATCCTGTAATACCTAAATTTTTTAGCCCTTTAATCGTCTCGGTTAATTTTTCAGGTCTAATAATAGCTTCAATTTTTTTCATTTGGCATCACCTTTTTATTTGAATTGCTTAATCGTTTATAGAAAGTTGCTCTCATTTTTTTGACTCTTTTATATTTTTGGAATGCCTTTTGCATGAAAATTATTCTATAACACTTTTACCCATCTAACAAATATAGATATTATATAAAAACAATCTGATTTTGAGATTAATCTTCCTATAAACAAAAAATGCCTGTCACACTTCGAAAAATGTCGAATAGTCCGGCAGATTTCGGGTTGTGACAGCGTACTATGTCAAGTAGAGATTTTACTTTTTAAGGCGCACTTAACACACCTCACGTAATAATTGTAAAAAAAATACAATAAGCAACTGACAGAAAACACTATGAATGAATCTCTCATCTCGGATCTGAGTGGAATATCACCTTGCTTCAATTCTGCATGGATGCAGCCTGGTTAGTTCAAGGCTTCTATTAACGTACAATTCGCATTTACAGGACAAGGTAAATCATGCTGTCACTCGAGGTCATTTAGCCTCCGGCACCAATACCGATTTTCCCTTGACCCCAGAGGAGAGATTCATTGTTTTTTAGTTTTTAGATTAAGAAGCTAACGCTATATTTAAATAAGTACTCATTTTTGTATAAAGTAATTTCTTCTTTACCTCATTGAATATTCCGTAGTCTTTTTGTTTTGTTTCATATGTTTTTTTATGTTTTAACATTGAAAAGGCAATTCGAATAAATTTGTTTCCTAAGGCTATATAAGCTTTTCTGGAATGCTTACCGCGGTCTTTTAGCCTTTCGTAGTATGGACGCAAATCCTTATTATGCTGGGCCAGACATTTCCCTACTG